>JAHHST010000002.1 GCA_020025055.1 Longicatena sp. | reverse complement strand
GTTTCACTATTATTTACATATGTATATATTTGTCTATTGGAATGATTTTCTTTTAATTTTTTTAAAAGAGGTGCAAGGATTGTCTTTGCAATAGTAATACTTGAACCTATACGTAAATATTCATCATAGTTATGATGTAACATATCATCTTCCATTTTTTTATATAAATCTAAAATTGATAATGCATATTCATAAAGTTTTTCCCCTGCATCTGTAATATATAACTTTTTATTTATTCTTGAAAATAATTTTGTTTGATAAGTTTCCTCTAATTCTTTAATTGCTAAAGATACTGCTGGTTGTGTTAAATATAACTCCTTACTAGCTTTTGTAATACTATTATTTCGAAAAACTGAAACGAATATTTTTAAATGTCTTACATTCATTACATCACCTCATAAAAAAAACTTATGTATTTAATAACATTATATTATTTTAATTATATAACTACAAGTGATATACTAAAATCAAGGAAAGAAAAGTGAGGGGTATATGTGAAAAAAGATAACATTTTATGGACATTATTTAAAGAATGTTTCCTATTATCTACGTTTACATTTGGTGGAGGATACGTAATCATTGCGTTAATGAAAAAGAAATTTGTAGATGAATTACATTTATTAGAAGAAGAGGAAATATTGGACATTACAACAATTGCACAAAGTGGTCCAGGAGCTGTTGCGGTAAATGCATCACTTTTAGTTGGATATAAAATTAAAGGCTTTATTGGTGCTTTAACAACCGTATTCGCAACCATTTTACCTCCAATGATCATCCTAACAACAATTTCTTTTTTCTATGACCAATTCATTAATAATGTCGTTATTAGTAATATATTGAATTCTATGACAGCTGTAGTTGCAGCCGTAATCTTAGACATTGTATTTGGAATGATTACAGGAATTTTAAAAGAGAAATTTATTCCACAATATATTAGTTTAGTATTCGCCATCATTTTTGTATTTATCATCAAATTAGACATTATTTACTTAATTTTAATGGGAATTATCATGGGAATCATCTATACCGTCATCGAAAGTAAAAGAGGTGCAAACAATGAATCTTCTAATTAAATTATTCGCAAATTTCTTCTATATAGGGATGTTATCATTTGGTGGAGGAATGAGTGCAATCCCATTAGTAGAAAAAGTCGTAGTAAATAAAAATGCTTGGTTAAGTTATGATGAATTTGCTAGTTTGATTACGATTGCCGAAATGACTCCAGGGCCAATTGCAGTAAATTCAGCAAGCTTTGTTGGTGTTCGTTTAGCAGGACCAATTGGAACAATTGTTGCTACTGTTGGAGTTATTTTACCATCTGTAATTATCGTAGGAATCTTAGCTTATTTTTTATTCAAAAATAAAGATATAAAAATGATTAAAAATGCCTTGTTATTATTACGACCATTTATTATTTGTTTAATTTTATCAGCAGGATTAAAAATATTTGGATTAGCTGTTTTCAAAGAAAATATTGATATATTTAACCTTCTTATATTTGGGGTTTCATTAATCTTATTGCGTACTATGAAATTAAGTCCAATTAAAGTCATGTTAATTGTTGGTATAACAAGTGGAATTATTAAAACGTTTATATAAAATTAAAATATATAGTTTCAATAAAAAAGAGATTTGATTTACTGAATGTATTTATCATTCAATCATCATAATCTCTTTTTTATATATTAATTTATTTTAACAGTTTCCCAAAGTGAATTTAAGTAATCTAATAATTCTTGATCCATATTACGGTATGCAAATTCATTATACTTTTTAGAAAAGTCTCCTATATTAGGATAAAGTGTTTTATATACATCTTCTCCCATATCTTCCATATAACCTTTATCTTCATATACTAGTTTATTTGGAGAAGCATAAGAAATAAATTCAGCATTTGCAATGGCAGCTTCCTTAGAAAGCATGTAGTTAATAAAAATTTCTGCTAACTCTTTATCTTGAGTACATTTTGGAATACACATTGCATCTACAAAAAAGTTTGTTTTTTCTGGATAATAGAATTGTAAATCTACATTTTTTGCTTGTGCGTCTTTCATAATGAAATAGTCTCCAGCATAATAAGACCCAATAGAAGCTTCCCCAGATTCCATCATATTAAAGATTTCATCCATAACATAACTCTTTACCATAGGGCGTTGTGAAATTAGTTCTTCTGCTGCACGATCCCACTCTGCTTTATCTTTGGTATTAACATCAATACCTAATTTATACATTGCTGTACCAAATGCATCACGAGAATTATTGTATTGTAAAATGCTTCCTGCATATTTATCATTCCACATTAAATCCCAATCTCCTACATCTTTTTTATCTACAACATTTGCATCATAAATAATCCCAACAATTCCATATGTATAAGGAATTGAATATGCATCTTTTTTATCATAATATAGCCCGCGGAATGATTGATCAATGTATTTATAATTCGGAATATTATCGAAATTTAATGGTTCTAACATATCCTCTTTAATCATTCTTTCAATCATATAATCAGACGGAATAATGACATCATAACTAACTGCATTACTTGCAATTTTATTATACATATCTTCATTTGAAGGGTATGTAGAATAATTGACAGTAACTTCTTCGTTATAAGTTTCTGCATACCATTCTTCAAATGCTTTAATTGTATCTAAGCTATCATCACTTCCATCAGAAACATATTCACCCCAGTTATATACATTCAATACTTTTTTATTTGATTTTCCTCCACATCCTGTAAGTAGAAAAGCACAAACCATTGTAACTGATAAACATAATAATTTAATTTTTTTCATGCGTTTTTCCTCCAAATAATTTTTTCTTTTTTATATGTTCTTCTTCCTCATCACTTTTTGCATCAATCATATTACTAATTAAAAGTAATGCTAATGTAATAAAGAAGATAATTGTCGCAAGAGCATACATTTTTGGCGTAACCGTTTTTTTCGTCATACTATAGATTCGAATAGGTAACGTTTGAAAACCTGTTCCTGATGTAAAATAACTGATGACAAAATCATCAAGAGATAAGGTAAATGCCATGATTGCTCCAGTGATAATTCCTGGTAGCATTTCTGGAAGTTCTACTTTCAAAAATGCTCTCAAAGGTGTACAACCTAAATCCATTGCAGCTTCTGGTAATGCTTTATCCATTTGTCGTAATTTCGGTAATACTTGTAAAATAACGTAAGGAAGACAAAAAGTTACGTGTGCAATCAGCATTGTCCAAAAATTAAGACTATTTCTTGCCCCAAAGAAACTTCCGACAAATACAAACATTAACATTAAAGATATCCCAGTAATGATATCCGGATTTGTTAAAGGTATATCTGTTACAGTATTGATCGTTGCTTTATAAACTTTTGATTTAACTCGAACAATTCCCCATGCTGCAGCTGTACCAATAATGGTAGAAATAACGGTTGCACTAGATGCTAAAACCAATGTATTTCTTAATGCTTCAAGTGTATTTCGATCTTTTAAAAGCTCTTTATACCAATACAGTGATGGCTCAGAAAATACAGATAAACTTTTTGATTCATTAAATGAAAATACTAGCAATACTACAATAGGAGCGAATAAAAATACATAAACGAGCCCAGTTAATAAATTTGATATTATTTTTTTCATTCTTCTCCTCCATACACATATCGATTTGTAAAATATTTTACAAGTGCCATGACAACTAATAAAATGACCATTAAAACGAATGCCATTGCTGCAGCAAAATGAAGATTATTCGCAACATATTGACCTTCAATCGCATCCCCAATCAAGAAAATTTTTCCATTCCCCAATTTTTGTGAAATATAGAATGTGCTAATTGATGGAATTAATACCATCGTAATACCAGAAAGAACGCCTGGTAAACTTAATGGAAATATAATGCGTTTTAATACAGACAAACTACTACATCCCAAATCATGAGCAGCTTCAATTAAACTATGATCCATTTTAACCATAATAGAATAAATCGGTAGAACCATGTAAGGTAAATAATCATATACCATACCAAGAATAACTGCTCCTTCCGTACCAATGATTCGAACAGATGACATCCCTAATTTTGTAAAAATATTATTTAAAATTCCTGCATCTTGTAAAATGGTCATCCATGCATATGTACGAATAAGAAAGTTCATCCACATAGGAATCATAATAAGTGTCATCATCATTTTTTGAGATTTTTTATTTGCACGTGCAATTCGATATGCAAGAGGATATCCTATGAACAAACATACAACTGTTGATATTATCGCTAACTTTAAAGATCTACGTAAGATTACTAGATATGTATGGATTTCTGTAATGGATCCATCCTCATTTCGAATATTACTTACTGTTGTAAAGAAGCGAGATATATTTTCTGTTGTAAATTGAAAATTATTATCTGTAAAAGCAAAGTAAGCAATAAATACCATTGGAACTATGATAAATAAAAATGCCCAAATAGAGTATGGAGCTAATGCGGTATTACTCGCATGATTTCTTCCTTTAAAAAGCTTCATCATTCCTCTACTTCACCTCCTGGATTCGCTAATTCATAAGCCTCTTCAGAATAAGTAGAATAATCTCCAAACATTCCTGAATATTTAGATTTTTTCATAATATGAATATCATCTGGATGTAAATCAATTCCAATTTCTTCTCCCTCAGCGACAAATTCTGTAGTTTGAATCATCCATTTAAATCCACATATATCAACAATAATTTCATAGTGAACTCCTAAAAATGTCACCGATGTCACTTTTCCACATAATTTTGCCTCATGAACAGGAATTATACTAACATCTTCAGGTCGAATGACTACATCAACTGGTTCATTTTTATTAAAACCTTTATCCAAACATTCAAAAATATGACCAGCAAATTTAACTGCATAATCTTCTAACATAACCCCATCTAAAATATTACTTTCCCCAATAAAATCCGCAACAAATGCATTTACTGGTTCATTGTATATATCTGTAGGTGTACCAATTTGTTGAATTTTCCCCTCACTCATTACAACAATTGTATCTGACATACTTAAAGCTTCTTCTTGATCATGAGTAACAAATACAAATGTAATCCCTGTACTTTTTTGTATTTTTTTCAACTCTACTTGCATATCTTTTCGAAGTTTTAAGTCTAATGCTCCTAACGGTTCATCCAACAACAAAACCTTTGGTTTATTAATCAATGCTCTTGCGATTGCAACACGTTGTTGTTGCCCACCTGATAAACTAGTTACACGACGGTTCGCAAAATTATTCAACATTACTAAAGATAGCATTTCCTCTACTTTTTGTTTAATTTCATTTTTAGGAACCTTCTTTTCTCGTAATGGAAAAGCAACATTTTCAAACACATTTAAATGAGGAAATAATGCATATTTTTGAAATACCGTATTTACATTTCTTTTATGAGGAGGTTCATCATTAATTCGATCCCCCATAAAAATAACATCTCCACAATCTGGATGCTCGAATCCTCCAATAATACGCAATGTCGTTGTTTTTCCACAACCTGAAGGCCCTAACAACGTAATAAATTCATTATCATGAATATCAAGACTAATGTCATCAAGTACGACTTCCTCGTCAAATGATTTCGTAATGTGTTTTAATTCTATAATTTTTTTCAATGTACTCACTCCTCTTCATATAAACTTTTAGAATAGATGTAGGTTACAAACAAAAAAAGTGATATGCTTAATGAACATATCACTTGTGTACTATCGATTATAATATACCATACTTTTATACTTCTTGTTTTTCCATAAAAAAACAGAATTCACTTAGAAAAAAAGATATAATAGAATCACAATGGATCAGAGTCTATATAGCAAAGAATACTTTTACTACTCTTATTGACCATTTCACAAGTATATGCCACATGGCATTAGTTTAAAGTAACCAACTCATAAAACTGAGCTTCTAACTCAATCAATAAGGCAACAGAAGTTGCCAACTGCTTTTACACAGTTTTCGGCATTCGACCCGGCTGTCCGTATGGCCTTGGCCGATAAAATCGGCGGTCGTATCTTGCTTTGGAAAGACTTTTTTCCAATTGAGATGAATTATTTATATCATAACAATTTTTCTTTGTAAATAAAAAATTCACATTTTTAACATTTTTATAAATAAAAACTAACATTTCACCCACATATTAAAAAAATTATGTAAAATACAAATAATTTTAACATTTCATTGAAAATACTAAAAAACCAAGAATCGTTCAGTTCTTGGTATAATGATATTTTTTATTTTACTTATAAATATCCATGATTTTTATGTTGCCAATGACCATTTTCATCTTTTACTAAAATCCATGACCAATCATAAGTTGTATTTTTATTGACTGTTGGAGATACCCCAAATGTTCCAGTATCAAAAGATGCATTAATAATCATGATTTTCCCTGGTTTTGTATTTTTATCCCACTGTAATGTAATCTGATCACCTGCGTAACCGATGGATGTCAACGTAGAAGATTCAATGTTTTCTTCAAAGAATTCTTTAACTACCTCCATTCCTTCATTGATTTCCTTATCACTATAAATTTTCGAAGTTTCCTTATGTACAATAAGTTCCTTACTAATTGTACTTTTGCTACTACACGCACCCAAACTAAAAACGAATCCAGCTGATAATGCAATTAAGAAAAGCTTTTTCATCTTTATGTCCTCCCAAAAAATCTCTTTCTGTTGAAAATATAAAACATAACAAAAGGATTGTAAATACACTTAAGAAAGACGTAAGAAAGACGTAAATAATCATTAATTAACTTTCTTCATATGACTTAAATTATACTTTTTAACAATCTAAAGCAATAAAAAGTACCCTCCTTACTATTTTTCCAGTAAAGAGGATACCTAGCAAAAATTGGACCTTTTTTTCTATTTTCCACACTGATGAAATTATTTATTCATTGTATGACTCTCACATTCAACAGGGATAAATGAAAATTTTTGTACATCAAATAAACCCATATCTGTCAATTTTATTTCTGGAATAACTGGTAAAGACATAAAACACAAAGTCATAACTGGTTCCACTTCTTTATTCACTCCTAATTCTTCATATGCTTTTTTATGAATATCGATTACTTTTTGTTTTACCCATTCGCCTGGTTGATCACTCATCAATCCTGCAATAGGCATTGGCATGCATTCAATTACTTCTTTATTATTTACTAGCACAATTCCACCATTTTGTTTTTGAAGACTCTCAACTGCAAAAGCCATTTCTTCGTCATCCACTCCTGCTACAATGATATTATGAGAATCGTGTGCAATCGATAATGCAATCGCACCTTTTTTAATACCATATCCTTTTAAAAATCCACATGCAACATTACCCGTCATATGGTGACGTTCTACTACAGCAACCTTTACAATATCTAAATCAGCAGAGAATACATACTCTCCATTTTCCACTGGAATAATTGCTGTTTCTTTTTTTGTCACTACACCACCTGGTTGAATAGCAATCACATGAACATGGTTATTGGTAAGATGCATTTTTAATTTTTCAGCAGAGAAATCTTTTAAATGAACACTATTTTTAACTTCAGATATATCTTGTTTTTCATATGTTGGAAGATATTTTCCTTCTTCAGCTACTAACTGACCGTGCATCCATACACGATTCACATGAAACTCTTTTAAATCATCTAGTAAAGCAATATTTGCTAAATAACCAGGTGCGACTGCTCCTCGATCATAAAGTCTAAAACATTCAGCTGCATTTAAAGTTGCCATTTGGATTGCTGTTATTGGATCTATTCCTTCTTCAATACATTTTCGTAAATCGTTTTCTATATGACCTTTTGTCAAAATATGCTTTGGCTGTATATCATCAGAACATAGCACACATCTACGACTATTCTCAGGTGTAACACCTTTCACAAGTTTTCGTAAATCATGGCATGCAGAACCTTCACGAAGCATAACATACATACCAAGAGATAAACGCTCTTTCATTTCATCAAGAGTACTACACTCATGATCATCATGAATACCAGCACAAGCATAAGCAGTCAAATCTTTACCAGACAACCCAGGACAATGTCCATCAATTAATTTACCAGATTGTTTTGCAATCATTAGTTTTTCTAATACTTCATCATCTCCATTGATGATACCTGGAAAATTCATAAATTCCCCTAATCCAAGGACATCTTCTCTTGTCATTGGTTCTTCCATTTTATCCGCATTTACTATCGCTCCTGCATGTTCAAATGGTGTCGCAGGAACACATGATGGCAACATAAACTTAATATCCATTTTCGTATTTTTAGCTGCTTTCATCATATAATCAAGTCCTTTAATTCCCATAACATTTACAATTTCATGAGGATCTGCAATAATCGTAGAAGTTCCATGAGGTACTAATAATCTACCCAACTCTTCTGGACTAACATACGAAGATTCGATATGAATATGACTATCAATAAATCCAGGAACGGCATATCTACCTTCTGCATCTATTTCTACCTTTCCATCATACTTACCCACACCAGCAATTTGTTCACCTACAATTGCGATGTCTCCATCAATAATTTCTTTCGTAAACACATTCACTACTTTACAGTTTTTAATAACTACATCTGCCTTAATCATACCACGAGCTGACATAATTAAATCTTTTAACAATTCCTTTTTCATTTTGTTCTTCTTTTTCCTCCATTACTCTCTTTATCGCATGAATGATAGTAAATAACTATAATTATATTTCAGAGATATTCTATACATTATCTTATCACAAAATAATTACGAGATAGCTACTTTTTTCGATGATTGATAACTTTCTAGAATACAATACACAGATTTTCTATATTAATAGAGTAAACAATGTATAAATAAACCTTAATTTAAATTTTTTAAATACTATTTTATTATTTTCAAATATAGAGATTAAAGTCACAGACATCATCTCCTCTTACAATCGTCTTTGTTCTTTTCCAAATCAATTTAGGACGCATATTTCCATAACAAATATCATCTGTATCACAAAATGTAGAAGCTATTTCAAGACAATCTAACTCTTTGCATAACTGATGATATGGACAACTCGTCATATCAAATTTTACTTCATCTTTATTAACTTCATAAAAATGATATCGAAATCCTGCATCTTCTCTAAATAATTTTGGAGCAAACGTATTCCAAAGTCTTGGAACAATACGATATAGACCTGGAACTTTTAACATTTTTCTAATCCCTTCTGCTGGAGTATCCACAAAAGTTTTGCACAAAGAATTATGTTCTTTTTCCATATATTTCAAAACATTCTGAAATTTTTTAAATCTAATATACTGAACCTACTGATTCTGCATTTGAGTAAACTTTTTTCATAATCTTTCCTCATTTTTTAAAGACTATTAATATTAACTCCATAGTATTATCGCTGCTATTTAGAGTCAACTCTTAAATATTCACTGTAAATAACACCTACAGAAATTTATCTAAATATAAATGATTAATAATTGTAATATGGTTCCTTTTCAAGCATAAAAAAGTCCTATAAATAGGGCTTTTGAATGATTTTATAATAATATAAACTATATATTCTTTTGTAATTGTAGTATTCCTTTAATATAGGAACTATCTTGATTATTATGATATTGATCACAATATGTAATCTTCCCATTTTCCAGCACAATTACTTTATCATATTTTTGTAAAATTGCTTCTGATACTCGATGGCTGACACTAACAATGGTCATATCATCTAAGTTTGTAACTAAATTATCTATTTCATTCGCAAGATTCATATCTAAAGAAGATGTTACTTCATCTAGTATCAACATTTGTGATTTATGTAGTAATGCTCTTGCAATCGCAATTCTCTGTTTTTCCCCACCTGATAATATTTTACCATTTTCTTCTAACGATTGATCTAATAAAGAAATTTTACCTGTTAAATTGACTTTCTTTAAAACATCAATAATTTCTTGTTCATCAAAATCCTTATACAAAGTAAGATTATTTCTCAATGTATCATTAAAAATAAATACATTTTGATCAACAACACTAAAGATACTTTGATAAGATGCTTTATCATAATCCTTAATATTTTTATTTCCTAATAGAATCTCTCCTTGATAGTCATCTAATTTTTGCCGCAAAACATTCAACAATGTTGTTTTTCCACATCCACTTTCACCAATGATTAAATATTTTTTTCCTTTTTCCACATCAAAACTAATATTTTGTAAAACGGGATGCTCTGAATCATAAGCATAATCTACCTGTTTTAAAGAAATTGTAGAAAAATTAATGAATTTTTTTTCCATATCTTCTTCTCTATCGATATTTAAAATTTCATCAAGCTTATGAATAATTGATTTACTTCCACTGATTTTAACATATTCTTGAATTGCCATTGTAACAGGGAAAGAAAAACTATTTGTTAATTGAATAGCTGCAATAAACACACCCATTTGTAATAAACTCGCATGAACCATCCAGGCCCCAATTAACATTGTCGCACCAAAAATAACAACACCTAAAAAATTACTTGCACTTTCTGCAGTTGAAATCGAATTTAAGAATGCAAGTTTGCTCTTTTTATATTGATTATTTTCCTTTTTAAAATTATATAAAAACTCCTTTTTCACATGGAAAGCATGAATCAAAGAAGAACCAGTAAAATAATCATTGATCATTGATACAATGGACGCATTACGACTAGAAAGATTTTCTTGTTGAACTTTAATCTTAGATGACAATAGATTTGGTATAAACAGCGTTACTAATGATATAGCAATCGTAATTAGAGCCATCTGCCAAGTTAAAATAAAGAATGTAATACCAGACATTAAAATTGTTAAACAAATCTTTAAAAAACGAAATATTCCATTTAAATATCCTTCATCAATTACTCCAATATCGTTATTCAAAATCGATATTTTTGATCCTACTACTTCTTGATTCTTTTCCTCCATCAATTTAGAAAAAACTTCTTCTCTTAACTGTGTTATTCCGTTTTGTATATATCTATTTTTTGCTATTTTATAAGCATGTTCAACAAGTGCTGTTAAGGTATCCATGCTAATAAAAATAAGAAATGCTTGTGTTAACGTAAATGGTCCAACATCCATCATTGCATTCCAAACAATCATAAAAATAACGGCAGAGATTGCATTTGTTGCTGAAGCTAAAACCAGCAATATAGATAATATAAATAGTTTTAACTTATCTTTAAATAAAATTCTTTTCACCATATTATCACCCATCTTTTAGATCAAATCAAAATAAATAATTATTGTAAATTACTACTCATCAAATATATAAGAATAATATAAAACTATAGTTTTTTCATGTCAATATATTCATATAATTAATTGTTTTTAATAAATTCTTCGCGTATTGTAAAATGAAACTGGAATTAAGTTTGGATATAAAAAGCCCTATAAATGAAATACAATATATAAAAAAGTAGGAAATTTCCTGTTTTTTTAGTTTCAACTTTGTGATTGATCCAAATCACACATTATAGAGTTAGACCTGTAAAGATTTCTAGAAATCCCTAAAGTTTTTTTTAAATTGTAGATTAGCCTATTCTTTAGTCAGGAGATGAAATAAATTCATCAGCTTTAAAATCACGCTCAATGGTAATATGATCTTCTGTTTCCTCTACAATTCGAGGACTTTCATCAATGATAAGGTATTCAATGGTTTCTTCATGTGATTTATCAATATTTATTGAAAAACATGTGCCTATGACCATATAAGCTACCGCAAATAATAAAAGACATCCTAATAATATTTTTGTGTTCTTTTTCATAATGAAACTCCTTTCTATAAAAAGATATCTTTATTTCTAACATAATTTTAATTCAATATATCAATGATATGTACCCTCTTTACTGAACAAACCAGTAAGGAGGGGATTTTTAATGCGTTATAGTTATGAATTTAAAATGAAATGTATTGAGATGTATCGTGAAGGAAAAGTACCAGATATACCTGAAGGCATTACAAGGCAGCGCTTTTTTCATTTCATTGGAATATGAAAAAAGTCCCATAAATGGGACTTTTTGACTTTTTTTGAATCGTTGACAATTCTTGAACGATAAGAAAATTAACGTTTTGAGAATTGAGGTGCACGACGTGCTGCTTTTAAACCGTATTTCTTACGTTCTTTAGCACGTGGATCACGAGTAACGAATCCAGCTGCTTTTAATGCAGGTCTGTAATCAGCACTTGCTTCCATTAAAGCACGAGTGATACCGTGACGCATAGCACCAGCTTGACCAGTGTATCCTCCACCTTGTACGTTGATTTTAATATCAAATTGACTTAATGTTTCTGTTAATTCTAATGGTGAACGAACAACCATACGTAAAGTTTCTAAAGGTAAGTATTCTTCTAATGTTTTACCATTAACAACAATATTTCCTGTTCCTGGAGTCATAAAGACACGAGCAACAGAAGTTTTACGGCGTCCTGTACCATTGTAAGTTACTGTATTTTTCTTAGCTGCCATTTCTTTTTCCTCCTATCCTTTGATTTTTAACTCAACTGGTTGTTGAGCTGCGTGTGGGTGTTCTGCCCCTGTGTAAACAAATAGATGTCTACGCATGTTATCACCTAATTTAGTATGAGGTAACATACCATAAATAGATCTTTCAACCCATTCAACAGTATAGTTTTCTTTCATGTTGCGAGCTGTACGTACACGCATTCCTCCAGCATAACCAGAGTGGTTGTAGTATTTTTTACCATCTAATTTGTTTCCTGTCATTTCGATTTTGTCTGCATTGATTACGATAACGAAATCTCCACAGTCAACGTTTGGAGTGTATGTAGGTTTATGTTTTCCTCTTAACACTGCTGCTACTTCAGTAGATAAACGACCTAAAGTCTTTCCTGCTCCATCTACTACGTACCAAGTACGTTTAACGTCTGCAGGTTTTGTAAATGTTGTTTGGCGCATATTTATTCTTCCTTTCCTATGTAGTTTCCGGGGCTACAAAGGCTTAAGTGCCTATTTAATAGTTTATTATCAAAATTACAATAAGTCAATATAATTTATAAAAAATTAATGCTTTTCCTTAATTTTACTACAATCTATATGATCTACAATTTCTATTTTTAATTTTTTTAATCTTTCTATGGCTTGATTTCTATAATAATCTGTTCTTAAAGCAGATGGATCATGAGCATCTACACCAATAATTGCTTTATTTCCTACCTCTGCAACTATTTTCCAAAATTCTCTATGTGGATATTGTTCTTTTCCTAATTCATCATTATATTGTGCTCCCGCAAGATTGTATTCTAAAGGAATATCTAATTCTTTTGCTACTTTACAAAGGCGATATGATTCTTCTTTGGCAAAATCATCAAATTCTATTTTTCCTCTCATAAATAAATCTGGATGTGCTAAATATGAATATAAGCCTGTCTTCATTCCTTCAATTGCCCCATCTATATATTTTGTTACATAAGAATCATCTTGACAATATCGTCCATAATAAATTCTTTTTTCATCAGTATCATAGTAATGATTTCCTAAAATAATATAATCTAATTCATACTCTTTAACAAAAGATTCTAACCATTTCATATATTTGGGATAATATTCACACTCTAAGCCAATTAGAATTTTAATATCATTTTTATATTTTTCTTGGAGTTTTTTTATACTATTATAATATTCATCAAATTGATCTAATCGCATTCTCATATGTGCTACAAAATCACTATCATATTTCCATGGTGTATGATCTGAAAAACCTAATTCTTCATATCCTGCTTCAATAGCTGCTAGAACATATTCCTCATCTTTCCCATTTGCATGCATACATCTAGCTGTATGAGTATGATAATTTGTCTTTCGCATTGAAATCACCTCATCTTTTCCTTTGTAACTATACCACAATCCTTGTACTTTTACACAATATATACAAAAAAAGACGATTACTCGCCTTTATAATTAACTTTAACTAAATACAATCCTTGCGGTGCCGCTTTATATCGGCATGCATGTTTATCCTTCATTTCTAACATTTGCTTGATATCTTCTTTAGTTAAACGATGTTTTCCTGCTTCTATTAATGTTTGAGAAATCATTCTTACCATATATCTTAGAAATCCCGTTCCTTCAAAAACCAAACGAATACAATTTTCTTCCTCTATTACATCTAATCGAGTTATTGTTTTTTCTCGTGGTTTCCTAGGATCAATTTTATTACTAGTAAAACTTGTAAAATCATGTGTTCCTAAAAAAACAGTTGCGCAATCTTTCATATAAGATACATCTAATGTATGATGTTCTTTTGCCATATAATTTTCTAAAAATGGATTTAATACATCATTTGTAATTAAAAAATCATATCGTTTACTAATTGCATCAAAACGAGCATGAAATTCATCACTAACACGTTCTACTTTTTGAATACGAATATCCTTTGGTAACAAGGAATTTAATGCTCTTTCCCAATGACCTTCTTTTACTTCCATACTGCTATCAAAATGAAAGACTTGCGCAATCGCATGAACTTTTGCATCTGTTCTGCCACTTGCTACTATTTCAACTTGATGCTTATGCATTGTCTTTAATGCCTTTTCAATTTCTTCTTGAATTGAATTTGTGTTAAGTTGCTTCTGCCATCCACCATACTGACTTCCATCATAACTAACAATTGCTTTATATCTTGTCATTTTTTTACCTATTAAATTAAACCAAAATTTCCTACACTTAATAAAATAATTATTCCTAATATACAAAAACACCCAATCAATAGAACATAATCCATGCCTTTCATTTTCAGCTGTTTATAGCGTGTTCTATGGCGATTTGGAATATAGCCTCTTGCTTCCATAGCATATGCTAATTCTTCGGCACGTTGAAACGCAGACACGAATAAAGGGACAATAAGAGATAAGATGGCTTTCATTTTATCCATTAATTTTCCATTCTCCATATCGACACCACGAGAAGCCTGCGCTTTCATAATACGTTGTGTTTCTTCAATTAATGTAGGAATAAATCTTAAGGCAATAGAAATCATCATTGCAATTTCATGAGCAGGAACATGAATAACTTTAAATGGCTTTAATAAATCTTCAATTCCTAATGTTAATTCTAATGGCTTTGTTGTTGCAGTTAAAATAGTTGTAATCATAATCATTAAAGCTAAACGCACAACAATATATAAAGTCTGTGAAATAGCATCTGAATAAATTGACCAACCGCCAATAGTAATCAACACATTTCCAGTGCGAACAACGATTAAATTTATGATTAACAAAAAGCTCAACATAAACAACATTGGCTTCATTGCTCTCCATAAAAAGTTCATTTTTAATTTTGCTAACTGCGCTACTGCAATAATAACAACTCCCATAATCATATAACCTGTATATCCTGCAGGTATAAAAATTGCAATCATCATAATTAACATTGCACATATTTTAGCTCGTGGATCCATCTTATGAATAACAGAATTTAAAGGTAAATATTTTCCTAATGCTATATTATTCATGATGTTTCACCTCTTTTGCAACAGTCTTTGCTAATTCATCAATACTAAGTATAGAAGAATCGATATGAAATCCTACTTTAATTAATTCTTCTCTTAATCGAATGATTGCAGGAGGGTTAATTCTTAATTCTTCTAGTAATTCTAAAGACTCAAAAAACTCCTGTACTTGACATTGCTTTTTGATTTCACCATTTTTTACGACAATCACTTCATCACAGTAATTTAATACATGCTCCATATCGTGAGTAACAATTAATACTGTTTTATGAAATTCTTTATTTGTTCTAACAAATAAGTCCATCATGTCTTTTGCCCCTTGTGGGTCAAGTCCAGCGGTAGGTTCATCTAATACCAATACATTTGGATTCATCGCAAGAATTCCTGCTATTGCAACTCTTCTTTTTTGACCTCCAGATAAATCAAAAGGTGATTTCTCCATATAACTTTCATCTAACCCTACTACAGGCATGATTTCTTTAACAATAGTCAAAGCTTCTTCTTCACTTGCACCAAAATTTTTAGGTCCAAACGCAATATCTTTTGCAATTGTTTCTTCAAATAGTTGATATTCTGGAAATTGAAACACTAATCCAACTTGTTTTCTTAATGCTTTTAAATCCGTTGGTTTTTCTGTCGCAATTATTTTTTTATCTAATATTTCTAGTTCACCTTGCGTAGGTAATAGTAATGCATTCAAATGCTGTACTAATGTTGTTTTTCCACTTCCAGTTTCTCCAATAATTGCGGTAACTTTTCCTTCTGGAATTTGTAGACTAATATTCTTTAATGCAACATATTCAAAAGGTGTTCCATTATTATATGTATGTTCTACATTTTTAAACGTAATTGGCATACTTCTTCAACCACCCTTTCTAATGTCGTGCACGATTTTATATCAATATTTTCTTTTTTTAATGCATTTGTAAATTTTAAAGCAAAAGGTATATCGAGCTGCAACTTCACTAACTCTTTTTCTTTTAATAAAATTTCATCAGGTTTTCCACGCATAACTACATGTCCACGATCCATTACAATTACATAATCTGATTTAGAAACTTCTTCAATATCATGAGTAATGGAAATAATAGTAATATTACTTTCTTTATGTATTTCTTGAATCAATTCGTTAATGTCTGCTTTCCCTTGTGGATCAAGCATACTTGTCGATTCATCAAAAATAATAATTTCAGGTGTCATAGCCAATACCCCTGCAATCGCTACTCTTTGCTTCTGCCCACCAGATAGCTTTGTTGGCTCACTATCTAGGTATTTAATCATACCAACCTTATTAGCAAATTTTTCAATAATCGATTGCATTTTTTCTGATTTAATTTGATGATTTTCTAATCCAAATGCTATATCGTCCGCAACTGTTGCTCCAATAAATTGATTATCTGGGTTTTGAAATACAATTCCAACTTTATCACGAATATCGTATACAGAATCATAATCTAATTCTTGATTATCTATATAAATGTGACCTTGATCTTTATCTAAAAGTCCAATTAATAACTTTGCAATGGTACTTTTTCCACTTCCGTTATGTCCAACAATTGTAGTATAACTTCCTTCTGCAATGGAAAAAGAAACATCTTCTACTGCATTTTTTTCTTTATCATATGAAAATGTTAAATTTTCAACACTTATCTTATCCATATCATCACCTCAAATTTGGCTATCCCATTATACAATGAAATTAACAATGAAAACAATCATAATATTATTTTTAACTACTGCAATCTAAAAACTGATCTGCATCTTGTTTTCTTAATACCTTTCTAGATATAACAAAGCTTTTGTTACTCTTAAATTGTTTATTCATAAAATCATAATAGGCTCCAGGAGAAATAATTCCACTTAAATCAACTAAATTTAAACCTATTTCTTTTAATAGATTTGCCATAAAATATACACAATTTGTATATAAAACAAAAAATGTTTTCATTTTCCCATTTTTAATTTTATAATATTTAGGATTTTTTGTATTTCTAGATACTCTACTTATATAATCATCACATAGACCCTTATAAGGCAAACCTTGTTGTTTTAAATCTTCATCACTATAAAAATCAATTAAATTTGAAAATACATCTTTTAATTTTTGATTCAATTTATTCTTTTGATTATCCGTTAAAGTTAATCCAAAACTTATAAGTACTTTATTTTCATTTTTTAAACAATTATATAAATATGAGCTTTTCTCCGCAACTAATACAACACCATCTCCAAGTGTTCCAAATAAGTGTCGTTCATGTGGATCATAACATCCATACGATATGACTTTATTTTTATAAATTAAATCTGTATGACCTAGCATTGCAGGCCCACTAGGAGCGATATGAATCATTACCTCTAAATCAATTGGAATTTCCTTTTTTATCGTATTAAACTTTTCATTTATTTCTACTTCATTATCTTCATCTAGTAAAACATGCAATAATCGTGGTGGAATTATTGCAGAAATAAATGGAGTTACTGCTAATCTCATTTTTTTATTTATAGATATTTTACTATTATTTGGTACACATTCACGAATGCATTCAACTATTGAATTAAATCCGTAAATTAAAAAGTAACTTCCCGTCACAATATTTATAAAAACATGATGTTGTGTTGGATTTTCTAATAAAAATGAGCTCATGCACAAATCACCAAATAAAAAGATTATTTTAAATATAGAAATTTTTAAATTATCTTTTAATTTAACGTAAATCACAATTATTTTTATTGCAGCATGAAACAGAATCCATATACCTATTAATTTTGGTAACATTATATAGAAAATCTTAGATTCGAAAAACGCTATAAAAATTAGAATACACCAAATAATAATTTCATAGATTGATGTAATCTTATGATTAACACTTTTAAAATTTTAGATTAAATTAGAAATTTTTAATATTGTTACAATCGATATACTGACTACAAATATAAAATATAACCAATTCCAAATTCCTAAAGAACCGAAAATAAATGCAAATCCTAAAAAACAAAAAAGTAGCCCAATTAATATCATCGTAATAAAATTAAAACTACGCTGAAACATATACTACCTCCCATATAGTTAAATATTATATACAATACATTTTTTATTTCAACTATAATATAAAAAAGATTATCTACGATATGCAGACAATCTTGATAATTTTTTTATTTTAATTATTCAGAAATAACTTTAGTTTCCCAACCTTTGTAAATACCATCATAAACTGCAGCAACATCAGCTAAATAATATATATTAGCCATAATTTTAACAGAGTCAATTGGTGTAATATGCAACACAATTAATTCCAATTCGCAAGCTCCTTTTGTTATTACATAGCCACGATTAATAACTTCATTTTTAAATTGATTCATTTTGCTTTCATCTAAAAATTGTAGATGATGTTGTACAGGTCTTTCTTTTGTATGAATATCATTTTTTTCATCTAAAGACGCAATTCTTGCATCAGTATCTTCTTCTAACAAATTCATCTCATTTGATGTTAAATGTGTATATGTTTCATCGTAAACTTCATTTTTAACTTCTTTATCGAGATGGATATCATTATCATTAAAAGTATTTAAATTTTCTGTATTATCGTCATTTGATTTTGTTTCATTTGTTGAGTTAAGTGTATCGTCTAGTTTAACAAGTGCATCATCATACAATAGACCTTCATCTAAATCCGCAATTTTTTTCTGTTCATCCTTTTTCATTTTATAAGCTACTAAGGCTGCTGCACCACCTACTAGAGCTAATAAAGGCAATACTTTTTTCATATGTTCATCACCACTTTCATGGTTATATTGTATCACAATTTAGCTAAATTGATACTATAAAACTATTTTTTTCTGCTGATTCCAACACCATCACCAAAATCAAAAAATTTCGTTTCAAAATCATCTCTATTTTTTAAATAATCAACAAATTTTCCAATTTTGGTAACTAATTGTCTAAGATTTCTACTAGTTACAAGTTCTCTATGCTCAACAAATCCATGAAACTTTAAATTGTCTGTGATAACATAACCATTCTTTACTAAATTTTTTTCATAACGTTCAAAAAATTTAATATATTGAGCCTTTGCTGCATCAATAAATAACATATCAAATTCGCCATCTATAACAGTCTCTAATGCATCACCATGTATAATTGTAATTTGATTTTCCATTTTTGCTTTTTTTATGTTTTCAACAGCCTTTTGATATCTAATATCATCTCTTTCCACTGTAACAATTTTAATATTTGGATTCAATTTTGCCATTCGTATTGCAGAATATCCTATTGCACTACCAATTTCTAAAATATTCTTTATATTATTTTTCTTAATAAAATTACACATAAAATCTATTCCTTCATGCTGCATAATAGGTACATCATTGATTTTAGCATATTCTTCCATTTCTCTAATTAAATCTTCCATAACAAACTCCTATATTTTACAATCCATTTAATTATAGCATTTAAATAAAAAAAAGACATCATGAATTCATGATGTCAATCTTATATTATTTTACAAATTCAACAATTGCCATTGGAGCAGCGTCTCCACGACGAATTCTTGTTTTTACAACTCTTGTATATCCACCGTTGCGATCTTTGTAAGCAGGTCCAATTTCATTGAACAATTTTTGTAAAGCTGTAGTTCCTGTTGCTTCATCAACTACAACATCGCGTACAAATTTAGCAGCTTGACGACGAGCATGTAAATCTCCACGTTTTGCTAAAGTTACTAATTCATCAACAACAGAACTGATTTCTTTTGCTTTCATTTCAGTTGTTTCTACTTGACCATGAGCGATTAAAGATGTAGCTAAGTTACGTAATAAAGCTTTACGGTGATCAGCAGTACGTCCTAATTTACGATTCCACATTGGTTGTTTACCTCCTTTGCGAATAAATATCTTATTCGTATGACTTAAAGTTTAAGCCTAAATCATACAATTTATCTTTTACTTCTTTAAGTGATTTTTTACCTAAGTTACGAACTCTCATCATTTCGTCTTCAGTACGTTGAGTTAATTCTTCAACAGTCTGAATACCTGCACGTTTTAAACAGTTATAAGAACGAACAGATAAATCTAAATCTTCGATTGGCATTACAAGTCCTTTATTTTGAACTTCTCCTTGAGCTTCTTTCATAACAGATTCCATATCATTTACTGTTTGATCAACATTTGTTAATAAATCTAAATGATCAATTAAAATCTTAGAAGATAATGCTAAAGATTCAGCTGGACCAATAGATGAGTCAGTCCAAATTTCTAAAGTTACCTTATCATATTTTGCATTTTGACCAACACGAGTTGGATCAACAGAGTAAGATACTTTTTCAATTGGTGTATAAATTGAATCAGTATAAATGATTCCTAAAGGCTGATTAGGAGTTTGATATAATTCTTTGTTAGCATCTGCACTGACGTATCCACGTCCAACGCGTGCTTGTAACTCCATTTCTAACTTTCCGCCTTCTTCAAGAGTACAGATATGTAAATCATTACTTAAAATCTCTACTCCATCTGGACAGATAATATCTGCACCAGTCACCTCACCAGGTCCTTGTTTAGAAATACGAAGTGTATATACTTCATCATCTTGAATTTCCATAACTAATGTTTTAATGTTTAAAATCATTGTAGCTACGTCTTCAACAATTCCTGGAATAGATGTAAATTCGTGGTAAACCCCGTCAACTTTTATTGAAAATACGGCAGCTCCCGGTAAAGAGGAAAGCAAAACACGTCTTAGTGCATTCCCAATAGTTGTTCCGAATCCTCTTTCTAGAGGACCAAATACAAACTTACCATAGTTCTTTGATTCATCGTATTCTTTTACTTCAAATTGTGCACGTTCGAATTTTTGCATACTTATACCTCCTCGACTAGCTTATGATTAACCACGTGGTCGTTTTGGTGGACGACAACCGTTGTGTGGAATAGGAGTTACATCATTAATCATTGTAATTTCTAATCCTGCAACCTGTAATGCTCTTACAGCTGCTTCACGTCCAGGTCCTGGACCTTTTACGTTTACTGATACTGTTTTCATACCATTTTCTATTGCTGCTTTACCTGCAGCTTCGCCTGCCATCTGAGCAGCAAATGGAGTAGATTTACGTGAACCTTTGAACCCCAATGCACCAGCGCTAGACCATGCTACAGCGTTTCCACTTTCGTCAGTAATAGTAACGATGGTATTGTTAAAAGTTGAATGAATATGAGCACATCCACGAGCAACATTCTTGCGTGCTCTACGTTTACGTGCGCCCGCTTTTACGTTTTTTGCCATTTTAATTTCCTCCTATCGTCCTATTTCTTTTTATTTGCTACTGTACGAACTGGACCTTTACGCGTACGAGCATTTGTTTTTGTTCTTTGTCCGCGAACCGGTAAACCTTTACGGTGACGGATTCCACGGTAGCATCCTACTTCCATTAAACGTTTGATGTTTAAAGCAACTTCACGGCGTAAGTCACCTTCAACTTTAATTGAGTCAATTTCAGTACGGATTGCGTTAACTTGTTCTTCTGTTAAATCTTTTACACGGATATCTTCGCTAATTCCAGTTTTTGCTAAAATTTGTTTAGCAGTTGTGCTTCCGATACCGTAAATGTACGTTAATGATACTACTACGCGTTTATCGCGTGGTAAGTCAACACCTGCAATACGAGCCATTTTACATTACACCTCCATTAGTTTCCTTGTCTTTGTTTGTGTTTTGGATTTTCGCAAATGACCATGACACGGCCTTTACGTTTAATAATGCGGCACTTATCGCATATTGGTTTGACAGATGGTCTTACTTTCATGCGTCTTCCTCCTTATTCTCGACTTATTTGTGTCGGAATGTAATTCGCCCACGTGTTAAATCATAAGGTGAAATTTCAACAGTCACACGATCCCCTGGTAAAATGCGGATGTAATGCATGCGGATTTTACCAGAAACGTGAGCCAAGATTTCGTGTCCGTTTCCTAATTTCACTTTGAACATTGCGTTTGGAAGTGTGTCAATGACTTCTCCTTCCATTTCAATAACATCTTGTTTACCCATTAGTTGGATGTTCCTCCTCATTCGTTGTAGTGAGTATTTCATACCCATTTTTTGTAATCACGATTGTATGCTCGAAATGTGCGGATAATTTACCATCTTTAGAAATTACTCCCCATCCATCTGGCAACAAACGTGTCTGCGGCTTACCTGCTAAAACCATTGGTTCAATCGCAAGTGTCATGCCTTCTTCTAACAGAATACCATGACCTGCCGGTCCAAAATTTGGAACTGTCGGATCTTCATGGACAGAAGTTCCAATACCATGACCTGCATAATCTCTAGGTAAGGAGTATCCATGTCCAAAAACATACTCTCCTATCACATGAGATATATCAGTTAAATGATTCCCAGCTTTTGCCATTTTTAAACCTTCAAATAAAGATTTTTCGCCAATTTCAAGTAAAGCATTTACTTCTTCACTCACATTACCGACAGCATATGTCCATGCTGAGTCACCATGATATCCTTTATAACAGGCACCAATATCTACCGAAACAATGTCCCCATCATGTAATACTGTATCATCTGGGATACCATGTACCATGACAGAATTCACAGATATACATGCAGCAGTTGGAAAACCATACAAACCCTTAAATGACGGAGTCCCGCCATTTTTTATAATTGTTTTTTCAACAATTTCATTAATCTGATTTGTAGTTATTCCATCACGTATAACTGATTGCGCTGCACGATGTGCGAGCGCAACAATTATACCTGCTTTTTTCATATATGTCAACTCCTGATTTGACTTTGGATTAATCATTTATTATTTCTCCAAAGCATTCAAGACATCATTCCATACATTTTCAATTGGTTGATCAGCATTGATTTTTGTAACAATACCTTGTTCTTCATAATAATCAAGAACAGGAGCAGTTTGTTTACTGTATTCATCTAATCTGACAGTTAAGCTTTCAACTGTGTCATCTTTACGTTGGTATAATTCACCACCGCAAACATCACATTTACCTTCAACTTTTGGTGGTTTTGATTGTAAATGATAAATTTCTCCACAATTTTTGCATAAACGACGTCCAGTAATTCTTCCGGCTAACACTTCAAAAGCGATATCCATAGCAATTACTTTATCAATAGCTAAATCACTATTTTTAGATAATTCGTCAAATGCTTTTGCTTGATCTAAAGTTCTTGGATAGCCATCTAAAAGATAACCATTTTTCTTATCTTCTAAATTTTCCAAATAACTTTTTACCATATTGTTTACTAATTCATCTGGAACTAACATTCCTTTGTCCATATAATCTTTGGCTTTTAGTCCAAGTTCTGTACCATTACCAATTTCTGAACGAAAGATATCTCCAGTTGAAATATGGTTAACATTAAATTTTTCAACAATTCTTGCAGACATAGTACCTTTACCAGCACCAGGTCCACCCATAATTAAAATATTCAAAGGTTCACCTTCTATCTATTAAGAAATCTATTATAAGATTTTTGTGTTAAACGTCCTTCAATTTGTTTAACAGTTTCCATTGCCACACCAACAACGATAATAATTCCTGTTCCACCAATTCCCATTGAGCTTGGAAGACTAGTGACTAAAGGAAGTACATGTGGTAAAACGGCAATGAATGCTAATGCAATAGCACCTAATACTGTAATTCTATTTAAAACTTTATTGATGTAATCTTTAGTTTCTGTTCCAGGTCTAACACCAGGAATATATGTTCCTGATTTTCCAAGATTTTCAGCAATTTTTTCTGGATCAACCTGTAACTGAGTATAAAAGAATGTAAATAAAATAATTAAAACAACATAAATAATTAAACTTACTGCTGTTTGCATACCAAGGAAATATTCCACAGTATGAACCCATTCAGCTGCAGTTATCATTTTAATAATCTGTAATGGAGCAACCATTATAGCTGATGCAAAAATAACAGGAATAACACTTGCTGAATTTATTTTTAATGGTAAATATGTCATATCTTTACGACGTGTAGTTACCGTACTTGAAGTATATTGAATTGGAATTTTACGTTCAGCAATTTGCATGCAAACTACAAAAACAATAATTAATAAGTAGCATAAAATATATCCACCAAAACTTAATAACCCATTGAATGTTGCTGAACTACTTGAAGTATTTACTAAAGTACTCCATGCACTTGAAAATTCAAATGGAAGTCTTGAAATAATTCCTGCTGCAATGATTAATGAAACTCCATTTCCAATACCTTTTGAAGTAATACTATCCCCAATCCATAATAGGAACATGCTGCCTGCTGTTAATACAGTAGCTACATATAGTATACTAGACCATCCATTTCCATTTACTAATAAATTTGGGTATGTTCTAGAAAAACCATATATTAGCATAGAAGCCTGGAAGAAGCTTAAAACTACTGCCAGGTATCTTGTATATTGATCAATCTTTTTTCTACCAGATGCTCCACCTTTAGCTAATTCAGTTAAAGCTGGAATTACATCCATTGATAATAATTGAATGATAATAGAAGCGGTGATGTATGGTCCAACACCTAATGCAAAAATTGACATTTGTTCTAGACCACCACCACCTAATAGATTAATCATATCAAGCAGCGAATTCCCAGATTTCGTTAAAGATGATGTATCTACCATTGGAACAGTAATAGCTGTTCCAAATCGAAAGATAAATAACATAATAAGAGTAAAGATAATTCTTTTACGAATATCTTTATTCTTGAACATGCTGGAAATCGTATTTAGCATATTAGATAACCTCTGCTTTTCCGCCTGCTTGCTCAATTACTGTAGATGCTGATTTAGAGAATTTGTTAGCTTTAACTGTTAATTTTTTAGTTAATTCGCCTTCCCCTAAAATTTTAATTCCATCTAACTCTTTTTTAACTAAACCACTTTCAATAAGTAATTCAGGTGTTACTTCAGTTCCATCTTCAAATTTATTTAAAGATGCAACATTAACAATTGCGTATTCCTTACGATTAAAGTTAGTAAATCCACGTTTAGGTAAACGTCTAGCAAGTGGTGTTTGTCCACCTTCGAATCCTAAGCGAACTCCTCCACCTGATCTAGCTTTTTGACCTTTGTGTCCTTTACCAGCTGTTTTACCGTTACCAGAAGCAGGTCCACGTCCAACACGGAATCCAGCGCTTCTAGCACCTTCTGTATAACTCATTTCATGTAATTTCATGTTTTATTTCCTCCTGTTAACCGCGAATTTCTTCTGGTTTTTTACCACGGAGAGATGCAACATCTTCGATTGTTTTTAAATCTTTTAATGCAGCAATCGTAGCACGAACCATGTTGATTGGTGTACGGCTTCCTAAACATTTAGTTAGGATATCACTAATACCAGCAAGTTCTAATACATCACGAACTGGCCCACCAGCGATAACTCCGGTACCTTCTGTAGCAGGACGTAAGAAAATTTCTCCAGCCCCATAACGCCCTGTGATAGCATGAGGAATTGTTGTTCCTACTGTTGAAACTTTGAATAAGTTTTTCTTTGCATTTTCAACAGCTTTTTTGATTGCATCAGGAACTTCGTTAGCTTTTCCTGTACCAAATCCTACACGACCTTTTTTATCACCGATTACAACTAATGCAGCAAAACGGAAACGGCGTCCACCTTTTACTACTTTTGTTACACGGTTAATGGTTACAACGCGTTCTTCGAATTCTTTTTCTACTTCGCGATTTCTTCTTGGTTTACGTTCCATTCGCATAACCTCCTAAAATTTCAAGCCGGCTTCTCTAGCCGCTTCTGCTAAAGCTTTTACACGACCTGTGTAAACATATCCACCACGGTCAAATACTACATTTGTAATATTATTGTTAAGTGCACGTTTTGCAACTTCTGCACCAACAGTTTTAGCAGCTTCAATATTTCCGCCGTTTTCTAATTTTAATTCAACACTACTAGCTGAAACTAATGTTTTTCCATTAACATCATCAATAATTTGCGCGTGAATGTGACTATTTGAACGGAAAACGTTCAGGCGGGGACATTCAGGAGTACCACTAATTTTGGTACGAACACGCGTGTGACGGCGTAAGCGCTCATCATTTCTAGATACTTTCTTAAGCATTGTTCAATTTCTCCTTTCCCACTATTTCTTACCTGCTGTTTTACCTTCCTTACGACGAACATATTCACCTTTGTAGCGAATACCTTTGCCTTTGTAAGGTTCTGGTTTTCTTACAGCACGTACGTTTGCAGCGAATTCACCAACACGCTGTTTATCAATACCTGATACTTTAATACCAGTTGCACTAGTACATTCTACAGTTAAATCATCTTGAACTGTAAATTCTACTGGATGTGAGAATCCAACATTTAATGTTAATTTTTTACCGCTCATAGCAGCACGGAAACCGATACCAACTAATTCTAATTCTTTTGTATAACCATTTGTTACACCTTCAACCATATTAGCTAATAATGCACGAGTTGTTCCGTGTAATTGTTTTGTTGATTTTAAATCATTTGGACGAGTAACGTTCAATACATTTTCTTCAACAGTAATTCCATATTTTGGATCAAATTGACGAGTTAAAGTTCCTTTAGGTCCTTTAACAGTCACCTCATTCCCAGCAGCGATAGTAACTTCTACGCCTGCAGGAATGGTAATCGCTTTATTACCGATACGTGACATTCTTCTTTACCTCCGTCTAGATTACCACACGTAAGCGATGACTTCGCCACCAACGTGTTTAGCTCTAGCTTCTTTATCTGTCATTAAACCATGTGATGTAGAGATAATTGCAATACCTAATCCGTTTAATACGCGAGGAACTTCATCCACTTTAGCGTATACACGTAATCCTGGTTTTGAAACTCTCTTTAATCCATTGATTACTTTTTCATTGTTTGGACCATATTTTAATGTAACAGTGATAGTTTTTTTAACATCTCCATCTACTGCATAATCAGTAATGAATCCTTCTTCTTTTAAAATTCTTGCGATTGCGATTTTTTCGTTATTTGCAGGAACTTCAACTACATCGTGACGAGCTTGTAAACCGTTACGAATTCTAGTTAGCATATCTGCAATCGGATCTGTCATAATCATCATGACTATATTCCTCCTATCTGATTACCAACTTGCCTTTTTTACACCCGGAATTTGACCTTTATAAGCCAATTCACGGAAGCAAATACGGCATAGTTTGTATTTACGTAAAACTGAGTGAGGACGACCACAACGTTCGCAACGTGTGTACTCACGCACTTGGAACTTTTGAGGACGTTTTGATTTATTAATCATTGCTTTCTTTGCCATATTGAAAGTCCTCCTATTTCTTGAAAGGCATTCCTAATTCATCAAGTAATGCCTTAGCTTCTTCATTTGTTTTAGCTGTTGTAACAATTACAATATCCATACCACGAACGTGATTTACTTTATCGTAGTTAATTTCAGGGAAAATTAATTGTTCTTTAATACCTAATGTATAGTTTCCACGTCCATCGAATGATGTAGTAGATACTCCACGGAAATCACGTACACGTGGTAAAGAGATATTCATTAATTTATCCATAAAATCATACATTTTTTCTTTACGTAATGTTACTTTACATCCAATTGGCATACCTTCACGTAATTTGAAGTTTGCAATTGATTTTTTAGCTCTTGTAACAACTGGAGCTTGTCCAGTAATTTGTGCTAATTCAGCGATTGCTTCATCTAGTACCTTTGGATTTGCAATTGCTTCACCAATTCCCATATTGATAACGATTTTATCAACATAAGGAACTTCCATAACTGAATCGTAGTTAAACTTTTTCATTAAGTTAGGTACAACTACATCTTTATATTTCTGATTTAGGCGGTTCATCCTTTAACCCTCCTACTTAACTTCAGCGCCTGTTTTTTTGTAGACGCGAACCTTTGTTGTATTTCCTTGTTTGTCTTCTTTCATTTCGAATCCAATACGACTTGCTTTTTTAGCTTTGCTATCGTATGCCATTACATTACTAACATGAATTGGCATTTCTTTCTCAATAATTCCTCCATCAGGATTTGCTTGAGTTGGTTTTAAATGTTTTTTAGCAACATTTACACCTTCAACGATAACTTTATTTTCTTTTGGTAAAACTTTTGTTACTTCAGCAACAGTGCCCTTGTAAGCACCTGTAATAACCTGAACTTTATCACCTTTTTTGATTTTCACAAAGACACCTCCTTATAATACTTCTGGTGCCAAAGACACAATTTTCATGAAGTCTTTGTCACGTAATTCTCTTGCTACTGGTCCAAAGATACGTGTTCCACGAGGAGTTTTGTCATCTTTAATTAACACAACAGCATTGTCATCAAATTTAATGTAAGTTCCGTTTTCACGACGAACCCCACGTTTTGTACGTACGATTACACCTTTAACAACGTCACCTTTTTTAACAGTTCCACCAGGAGCAGCCTGTTTTACAGTACAGACAACGATATCCCCGATGTTTGAAAACTTACGAACGCTTCCACCTAAACAACGGATTACTAAAACTTCTTTAGCACCAGTGTTGTCAGCGACGCGTAATCTACTTTCATTCTGGATCATGAATGTCTACCTCCTAGCGCCTAAAGCTGAACAGCTTTCTCAACGATTTCAACTAAGCGGAAACGTTTAGTAGCAGATAATGGACGAGTTTCCATAATAACTACTTTATCTCCAACTCTTGCTTCGTTATTTTCGTCATGAGCTTTAAATTTTTTAGAATATTTTACACGTTTTCCATATAAAGGATGTGTTTTTTTAGTTTCAACAATTACAGTAATTGTTTTATCCATTTTATCTGAAACGACAGTTCCACGATAAACTTTACGGTTAGATCTTTCCATAGCTTAGTGATCCTCCTTAATCCTGATTGCTAAGCTCACGCTCAGTCAATACGGTTTTCATACGGGCAATATCTTTTTTCACTGTTTTCATACGAGCAGTGTTAGCTAATTGTCCTGTTGCTTGTTGGAAACGAAGATTAAAAAGTTCATCTTTAAGCGTTTCGATCTGTTGTTTAATTTCAGTATTGCTTAATTCTCTGATCTCTTTCGCTGTCATTATTTTGTCTCTCCTTTTCTAACAAATTTTGTTTTAACTGGTAATTTGTGAGAAGCTAAACGGAATGCTTCACGTGCAACTTCTTCAGGAACTCCAGCGATTTCAAACATAACACGTCCTGGTTTTACTACAGCTACCCATCCTTCTGGAGCACCTTTACCAGAACCCATACGTACTTCTAATGGTTTTTTCGTTCTTGCCATGTGAGGGAAGATACGAATCCAAACTTTACCACCACGTTTCATGTAACGTGTCATAGCGATACGAGCAGCTTCGATTTGACGGTTGCTAATATAAGCTCCAGTATCAGCCATTAATCCATATTCACCAAAAGATACGTCACGACCTGCTTTAGCACGTCCTTCATAGCTTAAACGGTGAGGTCTTCTATATTTTGTTCTTTTAGGCATCAACATAATTAGTTTCCTCCTTCCGCAGATTTAGGAGCGCTTGTTGCAGCTCTTCTTTGATTGTTATTGCGGCGGTTATTACGACGTCCACGACGACGATCATTTCCTTTAGGTGCTTCTGGTTCTTGAACCATTTGTCCTGGTAATACTTCACCACGGCAGATCCAAACTTTAACACCTAAACGACCATACTGAGTAGCAGCTTCTTCCCATGCATAGTCAATATCAGCACGTAATGTATGTAGAGGTACAATACCTTCACTATATCCTTCAGCACGTGCCATATCTGCTCCACCTAAACGACCAGATACTGAAGTTTTAATTCCTTTAGCTCCAGCGCGCATAGTTCTTTGAATAGCTTTTTTCTGAGCTGTACGGAAACTTGCACGTTGTTCTAATTGGTCAGCAATACTACGAGCTACCAATCTAGCATCTAAATCAGGGTTTGCAATTTCTAATACTTTAACATAGATGTTTTTTCCACCTGTTAATTTTTCTAATTTTTTCTTTAAGTTTTCGATACTTTCTCCGTTTGTACCAATGATCACACCAGGACGAGCTGTACGGATCATAATCTCAACACGGTTTTTAGAACGTTCGATTTCAATTCTAGATACAGAAGCTGCCTTTAATTCTTTGAATAAGAATTCACGAATTTTAACATCTTCTAGTAATAAATCGGCATAATCTTTGTCAGCATACCATCTTGACTCCCAGTCGCGAATAACGCCAACTCGCATTCCGATTGGACTAACTTTCTGTCCCATGAGCTACCTCCTTAATTACGCTCGTCAACCACTACAGTAATGTGGCTGGTGCGTTTATGGATTGCACTTGCAGATCCTTTTGCACGTGGCATGAAGCGTTTCAAAGTAACACCTTCGTTAGCATAACATGCTTTCACGTATAATTTTTCTTCATTCATTTCATTGTTATTAACAGCATTTGCTACAGCTGATTTTAATACTTTTGCGATAGATTCAGCAGCAACATTTGGTGTAAATTTCAAAATTGCTGCAGCTTCGTCAACGTTTTTCCCACGAATTAAATCAATTACAAGACGAGCTTTTCTAGGTGGGATACGTAATGTCTTTGCAGTTGCTTTTACTTCCATCTCACGTTTCCTCCTTATCTCTTAGCTTTCTTGTCATCACTTCCGTGATCAGCATATTTACGTGTTGGCACGAATTCTCCAAGTTTATGTCCTACCATGTCTTCAGTAACATAAACAGGCATGTGTTCTTTACCGTTATATACAGCAAATGTATGTTCCACAAACTGAGGGAAAATTGTTGAACGACGTGACCAGGTTTTAATAACTTGTTTTTTTCCGGCTGCATTCAATGCTTCAACCTTTTTCATTAAATGGTCATCACAGAATGGGCCTTTTTTCAAACTACGACTCATTGTTTATTTCCTCCTTTTGCCTATTTGCCATTACGACGACGAACGATTAACTTCGTAGACTGTTTTTTATCTTTACGAGTTTTAACACCCATAGCTTTTTTACCCCAAGGAGTCATTGGTGATTTACGTCCTACTGGAGTACGTCCTTCACCACCACCATGAGGGTGATCATTAGGGTTCATAACAGAACCACGAACTGTTGGACGAATACCTCTCCAACGGTTACGACCAGCTTTACCATAGTTTACTAAGCTATGATCTTCGTTTCCAACCATACCGATTGTTGCACGACAATTAGACAAAATTTTACGAACTTCTCCAGATACTAAACGGATAGTTACATATTTTTCTTCAACACCTAAAATCTGAGCAGATGCACCAGCTGAACGAGCTAATTGTCCACCTTTACCAGGTTTTAATTCGATATTGTGAATAAATGTACCTTCAGGAATATCTTTCAATTCTAAGGCATTACCTACTTTAATATCAGCACCAGCACCAGATACAACTGTCATTCCAACAGTTAATCCTTTTGGAGCGATAATATAACGTTTTTCACCATCTGCATAGTGTAATAAAGCAATATTTGCAGAACGGTTTGGATCATACTCAATAGTAGCCACTTTAGCAGGGATAGCATCTTTATTACGTTTGAAATCGATAATACGATATGCACGTTTGTGTCCTCCACCTTGGTGGCGAGTTGTTGTACGTCCAGTATTGTTTCTTCCACCTTTGCTATTTAAAGGTGCAACTAATGATCTTTCTGGCTTATTTGCAGTAATTTCTTCACGAGATAAGCTAGTCATTCCACGACGACCTGGAGTGGTCGGTTTATACTTTTTAATTGGCATTTGTCAATTTCCTCCTTACGCAATATTTATTCAGGAAATAGCGTTCTTCTTCCTGATTTTATTTAGCTTCTTCTTCGCCAAATAAGTTAATATCTTGTCCTTCAGCAATTTTTACATATGCTTTACGAACAGCTTTTGTTTTACCAACGTATTTACCCATTCTTTTTGTTTTAGGTTTTACGTTAACAACATTAACAGCAACTACGTCAACACCGAAAATACTTTCAACAGCTTGTTTAACAAGTGTTTTGTTAGCGCCTTTTTTAACTTCGAAAGTTACTTTGTTGTCTTCGTCCATATATCTCATTGTTTTTTCAGTAATGATTGGACGGATAATAATGTCTCTATAGTTACTCATTATGCAAGTGCCTCCTCAACATCTTTAACAGCAGCTTCTGTAAAGATAATTCTGTTAGCATTTACGATATCGTAAACATTTAAACCATCAGCAGTTAACATCATCATTGATGGAATGTTTCTCATGCTTAGGAATGCATTTTCAAAATTTTCTCCTTCAGATACTACGAATAATGTTTTTTTAGGAGCGTTTAAGTTAGCGATAATTTCATTAAAAGCTTTTGTTTTTGGAGCTTCTAATTCAAATTTATCAACTACGCTCATAGCATTTTCTAACACTTTTTCAGATAATACTGATTTAAGTGCAAGACGTCTAACTTTTTTGTTTAATTTGTATGCGTAGCTTCTTGGTGTTGGTCCAAATACAGTTCCTCCACCTCTCCACTGTGTTGCACGGATAGAACCTTGACGAGCACGTCCAGTTCCTTTTTGTCTCCAAGGTTTACGTCCACCACCGCTTACTTCTGTACGGTTTTTAGTGTCATGTGTTCCTTGGCGCATGCTTGCGCGTTGCATAACAATGGCATCGAAGATACATTGCTGATTTGGCTCGATGCCAAATACTGTATCAGCAAGAGTGATTTCATGTAACTCTTTACCAGCTTGGCTTAATACGACCATCTTAGGCATCTTTTATTCCTCCTCTTTCGTGTAATCTACCAAAGTCACAGGAGCTTTATCTCCTTTTGAGCATTTAGCAGTGCGTACCATAACTAAACCACGTTTAGGTCCAGGCACGTTACCTTTAATTAATAAATAGTTGTTTTCAACGTCAACTTTGATTACTGTCAAGTTTTGGTTAGTTGTTTTGTATCCACCTAACTGACCTGCCATAATAGTACCTTTGATGATTCTACCTTGGCGAGATGTAATACCGTTTGTAGCTAAAGAACCAATGTGACGAATGTTTTTAGATCCACCATGAGATTTAGGTCCCTGGTGAGCATTGTTACGTACGATTGTACCGTTGTATCCTCTACCTTTGCTTGTACCGATAACATCAACTGTTTCACCAGCAGAGAAGATATCAACTTTTACTTCATCACCCAAGTTAACGTCTAATTCGCAATCACGAACTTCTTTAACAAAACGTTTAGGAGCAGTGTTTGCTTTTGCAACATGACCTTTTGCAGGTTTGCTGCTGCGAGATTCTTTTACATCTTCAAATCCTAATTGTACAGCTTCGTATCCATCGTTTTCCACTGTTTTTTTCTGTAATACTACATTTGGTGTAGCTTCAACAACAGTAACCGGAATTAATACTCCATCTTCCGTGAATACCTGTGTCATTCCAAGTTTACGTCCAAGTATACCTTTCATGTTGTCACCTCCATTACAGCTTAATTTCGATGTCAACACCACTTGGCAATTCTAAACGACTCAATGAATCGATTGTTTCTGCCGTAGGTCCGACAATCTCAATTAAACGTTTGTGCGTTCTGATCTCGAATTGTTCACGAGAATCTTTATATTTGTGTACCGCACGCAGAACAGTAACGATCTGCTTTTCAGTTGGAAGAGGTACTGGTCCAACAATTTTCTTAGCACCGTGAGCTTGTGCTGCCTGAACAATCTTTTCTGCAGATGCATCTAAGATTCTATGTTCGTAGGCTTTTAAGCGAATTCTTACGCTATTTTTTGCCATGAATATTCTCCTTTCGTCTATATCGACTATAGACTCGCTCGATGCGAATTCCCCGGCCTCGCCGTCCATGACAACGTTTCTCAGTGGGTCGGCAACCTCGCATGTCCTTGCGGTCATAACAATATATTAGCACATATCAGTAATGATTACAACCCCTTATTTAAAGGTTTTTCATTTTTTATTTAGTGAATTATAGTCACTCTTGTATATTTACTATTTCCTTATTTATACACACTACATTTTATAATTAATTCATAAATTCTTTATATAATGCTTTTAATTTTATATACCATATATTTTTTTATATAAATAAACTATAAAAAAAGAAGTGCTGAGCACTTCTTTTATTTTAACTTAAATTCTTATTACTCGATGATTTCAGTAACGTTACCTGAACCTACTGTACGTCCACCTTCACGGATAGAGAATTTAGTGTTGTTTTCGATAGCGATTGGAGCAATCAATTCAACAGTCATTTCTACGTTATCTCCAGGCATAACCATGTCAGTTCCTTCTGGTAAAGTAATAACACCAGTTACGTCAGTTGTATGGAAGTAGAATTGAGGACGGTAGTTAGATACGAATGGTGTATGACGTCCACCTTCTTCTTTGCTTAATACGTATACTTGAGCTTTGAATTTTGTGTGAGGATGTACAGTTCCTGGTTTAGCAAGAACTTGTCCACGTTGGATTTGTTCACGGTTGATACCACGTAATAAAGCACCAATGTTATCTCCTGATTCAGCAAACTCTAATTGTTTACGGAACATTTCTAATCCAGTGATAACTGTTTTTTGAGTTTCTTTAATACCAACGATTTCAACTTCTTCACCCATTTTTACGATACCACGTTCAACACGTCCTGTAGCAACAGTACCACGTCCAGTGATAGTCATAACGTCTTCTACTGACATTAAGAATGGTTTGTCAGTGTCACGAACTGGGTCAGGGATGTATTCATCAACAGCATCCATTAATTCGTGGATTGCAGCAACGTATTTTTCATCACCTTGTAATGCTTGGTAAGCAGAACCACGGATAACTGGAGCATTGTCTCCATCGAATCCGTATTCGCTTAATAATTCACGTACTTCCATTTCAACTAAGTCAACTAATTCATCATCATCAACTAAGTCGCATTTGTTTAAGAATACGCAGATATAAGGAACACCTACCTGACGAGCAAGTAAGATATGTTCACGAGTTTGAGGCATAGGTCCATCAGTAGCAGCAACTACTAAGATAGCACCATCCATTTGTGCAGCACCAGTGATCATGTTTTTAACGTAGTCAGCATGTCCTGGGCAGTCAACGTGAGCGTAGTGACGTTTGTCAGTTTCGTATTCAACGTGAGCAGTGTTAATTGTAATTCCACGTTCTTTTTCTTCAGGTGCACCATCGATTTGGTCATAAGCCTGAGCTTTAGCTTTACCTTCAGCAGCTAAAACATTAGTAATAGCAGCAGTTAAAGTTGTTTTACCGTGGTCAACGTGACCGATAGTTCCGATGTTAACATGTGTTTTGGAACGGTCAAATTTTTCTTTAGCCATTTTAATTTCCTCCTAAAAATTTAGATTTCATGTATATTCTAATTCAAACTATTTATAAAAGCAACAATTAATTTTCAGAACTGTTGTTTTTAATGATTTTTTCTGCGATGCTCTTTGGAACTTCGCTATAGTGATCAAATTTCATAGAGTAATTTCCACGTCCTTGAGTGAATGAACGAAGATCTGTTACATATCCAAACATTTCTGATAAAGGTACATGTGCTTTAACGATAATAGCATTTCCTCTTTCTTCTTGATCAATAATAGAACCACGACGAGAACTTACATCCCCCATAACGTTACCTAAGTATTCGTTTGGTGCAGTAACTTCAACCATCATAACTGGTTCAAGGATAACTGGTTGACATTTTTTAGCAGCAGCTTTTAATGCCATTGAAGCGGCAATTTTATATGCCATTTCACTTGAATCGACATCATGGTATGATCCATCAAATAATGTCGCTTTAACATCGATAACTGGATATCCAGCAACGATACCATTTTCTAATGCATCACGTAAACCTTCTTCAGTAGGTTTAATGAATTCACGAGGAACACTTCCACCAACTGTAGCATCAACGAATTCAAATCCTTTACCTTCTTCTTGAGGCTCGAATTTAATCCAAACGTGACCATATTGTCCACGTCCACCTGATTGTTTAATGTATTTACCTTCACAATCAGCAGTTTGACGGATTGTTTCACGGTAAGCAACCATTGGTTGACCAACGTTAGCTTCTACCTTAAATTCACGACGTAAACGGTCTACGATAATGTCTAAGTGTAATTCACCTACACCAGCAATAATTGTCTGTCCAGTTTCTTGGTCAGTATATGTTTTAAATGTAGGATCTTCTTCAGCAAGTTTAGCAAGAGCTAATCCCATTTTATCTTGGTCAGCTTTTGTTTTTGGTTCCAAACTCAATTCGATAACTGGTTCTGGGAATTCCATACTTTCCAAAATAATTGGATGATCTTCTGCACATAATGAATCTCCAGTTGTAGTAACTTTTAATCCAACTGCTGCAGCGATATCACCTGCATAAACTTCATCGATTTCTTTACGAGAGTTGGCATGCATTTGAACGATACGTCCAAAACGTTCTCTCTTACCTTTTGAAGAGTTTAATACATAGCTACCTGATTTAGCAGTACCTGAATAAACACGGAAATATGATAATTTTCCAACAAATGGGTCAGCAGCAATTTTGAATGCTAATGCAGCAAATGGTTCTTCATCACTTGAATGACGTTCAACTTCAGTTCCATCTTCTAATGTACCTTTAATTGCAGGAACATCTAATGGTGAAGGTAAGTAATCTACTACAGCATCTAATACCATCTGAACACCTTTGTTTTTGTATGCAGATCCACATAATACAGGGAAGAAATCACCTTTACATACAGCGATACGTAATACACGTTTAATTTCTTCAATACTTGGTTCTTCACCTTCAAGTACTTGCATCATGAAATCTTCATCATAATCTGCTAAATAATCTAATAATTTAGCACGGTATTCTTCAGTTAAGTCTTTTAAATCTTCAGGAATTTCAGTGATTTGAATATCTGTTCCTAAGTCATTTGTATAAATTTCAGCTTTACGTTCAATGATATCAACGATTCCTGTAAATGTTGATTCAGCTCCAATAGGTAATTGAATAGGGCAAGATTTTGCTCCTAAACGATCAACGATTGTTCCGCAAGCCATTAAGAAATCTGCACCAGTTGCATCCATCTTGTTACAGAATACGATACGAGGTACTCCGTATGTAGTTGCTTGACGCCATACTGTTTCAGTTTGAGGTTCAACACCTGCTTTTGAGTCTAATACAGTAACAGCTCCATCTAATACACGTAATGAACGTTCAACTTCTACAGTAAAGTCAACGTGACCTGGAGTATCGATAATATTGATACGATGACCTTTCCAAGCAGCAGTAGTAGCAGCAGATGTAATTGTGATACCACGTTCTTGTTCTTGAGCCATCCAGTCCATTGTTGAAGCACCATCATGTGTTTCACCAATTTTATGATTAATACCTGTATAATATAAAATACGTTCAGTTGTTGTTGTTTTACCAGCATCGATGTGAGCCATGATACCAATGTTACGAGTCTTTTCTAATGAATACTGACGTGGCATAATGGGTCTCCTTTCTTACCAGCGGTAGTGAGCAAATGCTTTATTAGCTTCTGCCATTTTGTGAGTGTCTTCACGTTTTTTAACAGATGCACCATTTCCATTTGCTGCATCCATAATTTCAGCAGCAAGTCTTTGCTCCATAGTTTTTTCGTTACGTAAACGTGCATAGTTTACAATCCAACGAAGACCTAAAGTTAATCTTCTTTCAGCAGATACTTCTACTGGTACTTGGTAGTTAGCACCACCAACACGACGAACTTTAAGTTCTAACAATGGCATAACGTTTTCTAAAGCTTTTTCGAAAACTTCCATTGGTTTTTCATTTGTTTTTACTTCAATAATATCAAACGCGTTGTACAGAATTCTCTGAGCAACCCCTTTTTTTCCATCAATCATGATTTTGTTGATCAAACGAGTGACCAATTTGGAGTTGTAAATTGGATCTACCAATACATCACGTTTTGCTACATGTCCTTTTCTAGGCATTTTTAATTTCTCCTTTCACAATTGATTCTATTTCTTACCAGCTTTTGGGCGTTTTGCACCGTATAATGAACGGCTTTGAGAACGGTTAGCAACACCAGCGCAGTCTAATGTACCACGAATAATATGGTAACGAACCCCTGGTAAGTCTTTAATACGTCCTCCACGAATCATAACAACACTATGTTCTTGTAAGTTATGTCCAATTCCTGGAATATAAGCAGTAACTTCCATCCCATTGCTTAAACGTACACGGGCATATTTACGTAATGCTGAGTTAGGTTTTTTAGGTGTCATAGTCCCAACACGAGTACAAACACCACGTTTCTGAGGTGAGCTCAGATTAGTAGGACGTTTTTTCAATGAGTTATATCCTCTATTCAAAGCAGGTGATTTTGATAAACTTGTGCTTTGTTCACGACCTTTACGAATTAATTGGTTAATTGTTGGCATAATATCCTCCTTTCGCTAACACACATTTCCGGGTGTGTCATTTTGTAGTTTAAATTAAGTTCCCACTTTCATGGGAACATATTTTTCACTTACCCGTTAATATTAAATCAATTAATTAATATTGTCAATAATTTTTTTAATTTTTTCACAAAAAAAAGCCCTACTCAAATGAGCAGGGCAGTTACCCGGCAACGTGCTATCTTCACTAGGGCAAGCCTAGATATTGTCGCCGCTGAAG
>JAHHST010000019.1 GCA_020025055.1 Longicatena sp. | reverse complement strand
ATTTTTAATAACAGGCTGCTTACAAAAAGGGCATTTGATTGCGGGATCGGACTTTAAACGAATCTTTACTTTTACAGTATTATCGGACTGAACGACAGTAGAAATGCTTTCAATATCCACTGGATTGACATTAAGCATATCTGTGATAAAATTTTTAATGGACATAAAAATCCCTCCTTCATATATGTGTTTTGTGACAAATTCATTTTATATGAAAGAGGGATATTTTTATAAACTAAAAAATAAGAGAAATCTTAGAAAACACAGCATGTTTAAAGACTGACACAATAAACGTTAAAGAAGAAACACACATGTTTAAAGAAATTTATAAACACAGTAAATGTTAAAGATCGTCCACAACACAATAAGTGTTAAACTATCATCTTTTTTCTGTATATGATTATTTATATGATATTTTATAGAAAGTTTTACAATATTACATCGCTTAGAAATATTTGTAGTAGGTTATGAGAAAAAATCACAATTACCAAATTCAGGGGATATTCGATTTGCTGAAAATCTGTTACCAATCGAGCCATCAAAACCAGTAGATAATGAAAATGTAAGTACAGGAGTAAGTACAAATAGTATGTTGTTATGGGTTGTAGTAATTGGTGCAGGAGCTGTTGCTAGTACAATGCTTATAAAAAAAGAAATAAAGTAGTAATATACATATAGATAAGCGATTTATATCATTTTTATCTCTTCTTTTCTTTTGAATAGGGATATAATGGTTAAAAAAACACATATATTTTATCAAAGTAATAATGAAAAGTAATCATGTGAATTTATGTTATTTTCCTTTTTTTATAATTTAGTGTTGACTTCTATATGATTGTACATATAATTAACAATGTTAACTATAGGAGGAGCTATGGATAAAATAGATTGGCTAAAGATGCTTGCTTTTCATCAAGAACTACATCAGTTTTCTAGAATTATGTTAGTTCAAAAACAAAAGCAGTTTTTAACATCTAGTGAAAGAGAGTTATTGGCATGGATTTATTTACAAAAAACAGAATGTACTCCTTTATCATTAAGTGAAATGAGTGGAATGAAAAAAGAAGCTGTCAGCCGGTGTTTAAAAGGTTTATATGAAAAGTCATGTATTCAAAAAATGAAGAAGATAACAGATGAACGAAGTTATTATCTTTTCATAACCGAAAAAGGCGAAAAAGTTTTAAAGAGAGATTATGAAATTCTGCTACAATCATTTTATGATTTGTATAGAGATATGGGAGAGAAGTTCGAAAATTTATTTGATCTTATTTCGATAGCTAATAAACACATACATGGATAGTTGTAATACAAAAGGAGAGATGTAAATGAAATTTTATGATATTCTTCAATGGGATCCTCAAGTAAGCAAAAATATGTTGAAGAAAAGTACGGATAAGAAGGAACGATTGAAATTAAAATTGGGAATGTTTTTACGATCATTATTGATTGTTTTATTCGCAATTTTATTTATTTCAACTTTATCCAATATCTTTGGAAATGAAAATAGTCCAATGGCGGTTGCTATTTTTTGTATATTATTAGGTGTAAGATTTGTTGATTTTGGATATTGTATTAAAGATTCGATGTTGAATTTAGGATTGGTATTTTTAATGTTATTGTTTTCTCCAGTGATTGCATATAAAGTGAATCCTATTTTTGGGGTTCTGATACATTTTATATCTTTTTTTATCATCTTATTTATGACTTGTGATAAGCCAGAAATGGGAAATGGAGGATTATTTAGTTTTGCGTATATTTATCTTTCAGGAAACCCTGTATATGGTGAAGTTCTTTATAGAAGATTCTTACTTACTTTGGTAGGATTTTTAATTTGTGGAATTATTTTTTATGTAAAACATAAAGATAAATTTAAAAATGTACGTTTTATTGATAAAGTAAAAGAGTTTGATTTATATAATCATGTACATCAATGGATTATACGTATGTCATTAGGTGTTGCTTTAATTTTAACCCTAGGCGTATTCTTAAATATTGAAAGGTTTATGTGGGCAGGATTTGCATGTGGATCATTGCTTTCAGATTATTCAGAAAATCCACAGATTCATGAACGTTTGATTTATCGTTTTATTGGAATGATTTTAGGATCTTTGATTTTCTATGTTGTATATTTAGTTGTTCCTAGTGATTTATTTTTCATCATTGGTCCATTAGGAGGCTTCTGCTTAGGATTCTGTACAGAATATAAATACAAAACAGCTGCAAACTGCTTAGGTGCATTGATGCTTGCTACAGGAATTTATGGAGTGCATAGCGCAATTGCTATACGTATTATAGATACATTGATTGGTATTTTGTTTGCATGGGCATATTATTATTTATATGAATTTTTCATTGGAAAAAGATATAAAGCTGATAAAAAGATTGTAAACGAATAAAATAACATACGTAGTGAAGAAGAAAATATAGGTTCTTCTTCACTTTTTGTTTGTAAAAAAAATCTCATAAAGATGAGAGAATCCTTTATGAGATTTTCTGTATATTATTGTCCACAAGCAGAGCGGAATTCTGTCCATAATCGTGCATGTGTTTCCATAGCTTCATTCGAAATATTGCGCATAACTTCCATTTCGTCAATTTTTAATGAAGAAGGTAATGTTAAAAATTCACGATATTTTTTATCAATTAATTGATCAGCTTCTTTGTTTGTGCTATAGTATCCAACATTTTCGAAACAAGTTTTTGAAACTTCAGGTCGTAAAATATAGTCGATAAATGTATATGCTTCTTTTTCATGAGGAGCATGAACAGGGATAAATTGTGCCATGATACCGAATCCAACTCCTTCTTTAGGATAAACAACTTTTAATTTTGGATTTGCAACGCATGCTTGCGTTACTTGACTTGTATACATTAAACCTACACTAATATCACCAGAAAGAATGTCATCTTGAAGATTTTCTTCCTTGATTAAACGGATGTTTGGTGCCATTTTTAATAATTTTTTACCAGTTTTTTCAATTGCTTCAATATTTTCTTCATTTACACTTTTTCCATCTGCAATTAATGACATACCATGAATTACTCTAAAATTGTTTGTGATTCCAATGCTATTTTTTAAGGATGGGTCTAGTAAATCATCAAATCCTGTGATATCTATTTTAACTAAATCAGGATTATATATAATTGTTTGAATGCCTGCACCATAAGGAACACTATATTGATCTTTAGGATCAAAGTAATGACCTTGATACAATGGATTAACATTTTTAATATTAGGAATGCGTGTTTTATCTAATGATTTTGCTAATTTTTCTTTAATTGCCATTTCGATGATATAGTCGTCAGCGACAACAACATCATAATCTCCACCTTTTGTGGATTCTAATTTAGCAAGCATTGCTTCATTAGAATCAAAGGTTGAATAATTAATCTTAATTCCTGTTTCTTTTGTGAAGTTGTCGAGTACTTCTTTAGGAAAAAGGTTATCCCATGTATATAGATTTAATTCTGCGACAGGTTTTGTCTTTGTACAACCGGCAAGTACAGATAAACTAAAAATTGAACATAAAGTTAACGATAATAATTTTTTCATAAAATCCTCCTAAATATTTTTTATTTTTTTATTACTATGGTGATGTATTCGTTTTGCTAAAATCATAATAACGATAGTAATGAGTAACATAAGGGTACATAATGCGTTTATTTCAGGCGTTACTCCTGTTTTTATTTGTGTATAGATTTTCATTGGTAAAGTATTGATATTAATTCCTGTAACGAAGATACTGATGATTACATCATCGAAGCTCATTGCAAAACTTAATAACATCCCGGATATAATAGCGGGGAAAAGTAATGGTAAAGTGATGTCGAAAAAGGCTCTACTTTCACTTGCACCTAAGTCTTTAGCAGCATCAATTAAACTTGAATCCATGCCTACAAAACGTGCTTTTACAAGCATATAAATATAGGGAATACAAAATGTTGTATGTGCGATTATAAGGGTTGTCATACCAAATGGTAAGCCAATCAAAGAAAAGAAAGTCATAAATACGATACCAAGAATAATTTCTGGAATCATGATTGGTAACATAGAAATAAGCTCCATTGTTGATTTTGATCGTAGTTTTATTTTCGTAAAACCATATGCGGCAAGCGTTGAAATAATTGCTGCATTTATACTTGCGCTGAGTGCTACTATAAGACTGTTTTTTAGTGCTTCAAACATTTCTGAATCGTGAAATAAAGTTTGATACCAAGTAAGAGAAAATCCATCCCAAACAGAAGATAATTTACTAGCATTAAAGGAATAAACAACAACTACAATGATAGGAATATATAAGATAAAAGTAACAATAGCTAAAAACCAATGGGAAGGTTTCTTTAGACTTTTCATAAGACTCCCTCCAATTCTGTACTATGAGAAATTCGTTTATATAATGTAATCATAATGGTTGTAAGCAACATTAGAATCACACTTAATGCAGCTGCAAAAGGCCAATTGTGAACTTTTAATAATTGTTCTTGAATAATACTTCCTACTAACACAATTTTATTTCCTCCTAATAAATCAGCTACAAAGAATAAGCCCATAGAAGGAATAAAAGTTAAGATGATCCCAGATAAAAACCCAGGAAGTGTTAATTTCATAGTGATTGTACAAAATGCTTGAAAAGAGGTTGCACCTAAGTCTTTGGCAGCTTCGATAAGACTCCAATCCATTTTCTCAGCACTAGAGTAGACTGCTAAAATCATAAACGGAAGCAAAATATACACCATTCCAATCAAAACACTTGGATAAGTGTATAACATACGTAATGGTTCTTTTGTCAAATGTAGGGACATTAAAATTTGATCAAGGGGTCCATTTGTACGAAAGATAATAATCCATCCATATAGACGTATAAGGGAACTTGTCCAAAATGGAATCATTAATAAAAGTAACATCCTTTTTTTCCATTTTTTTGAAAGCTTTGCCATAAAATATCCAAATGGATATCCAATTATACTAATCAAAAAGGTACTTGTTAATGCAAGTTTAAAAGATTGTACAAATGTTTGTAAGTAGGTTGGTTGTAAAATATCTTGATAATTTTTCCATGTGAATTCGTTTATAACACCCCAAATATCAGCTCTTGTCTGAAAGCTTAACAGAACCATATAAATTAGTGGAAAAGCAATGACGACAATGGAAAATAGATAGAATGGAAATAATAAAAACCATATATTATATTTCTTATTCATGATGATTCTCCATATCAATAGGAATCGCATGTTCTTGATTCCATGTTATATATACGTTATCGTGAATAGAATATTTAAAATCAAAACCATACTGACTTGCGATAATCGTCGTTCCATCATGTAATTCAAGTGTAATTCGAAGCATTCCACCTAAGAAGTTTTTTGATATGATTTTTGCAGGTAGACAATTTGATGTTGCGGTTTGCAAAAATTGAATAGACTCACTTCGTACTGTAAAAGTGATTGTATCATTTTCTTTTATAGGATAATTTAAAGAAGAAATTTTCATACTATGATTTTGGATTAAAATAGATAAAGTATTATCTTCTTTTTTTGTGACAACTCCTTTTAAAATATTTGCTTCACCAATGAATTGTGCAACATAGCTTGTTTTAGGTCGATTATATATTTCATCAGGAGTTCCTATTTGTTCAATCTTTCCATCTTTCATAACAGCAATACGGGTAGACATATTTAATGCTTCTTCTTGATCATGGGTAATATATATAAAGGTGATTCCTAGTTGCTTTTGTAAAGTTTTTAATTCATTTTGCATTTGTCGTCGTAATTTTAAATCAAGAGCACCTAAAGGTTCATCCAGTAATAATACATTTGGTTGATTAATGAGTGCCCTTGCAATGGCAACCCGTTGTTTTTGACCACCGGATAATTCATTAGGCATTCGTTTTTCATAGCCTGCTAATTGAACTAAGTCCAATACATCATGGATTGCACTTTTTTGTTGAGCTTTTGGATATCTTTTTAGTTTTAAACTATATCCAATATTATCTTCCACATTCATATGTGGGAATAAAGCATAGTTTTGAAAGACTGTATGAATATCTCTTTTGTTTGGAGCAAGATTTGTAATATCCTTATCATTTAATATAACTTGTCCTGAATCTGGTTGTTCTAATCCTGCGATGATTCTTAAAGTGGTTGTTTTTCCACAACCACTAGGTCCAAGAAGCGTGATGAATTCGCCTGGATAAATATCTATATCAAATGATTTTAAAACTTCTATATTACCAAAGCTTTTTGTAATTTGTTTGAGTTGTAAAATAGGTTTCATTGTACAATTCTCCTTTTATTACTATATATCTTAATAATAATAATTGTTGCAATTTTGTGTGTCAAGAATTTTGCTTATAACATAAAGATAAAATGTATATTATCATAATAAAGATAGAATAGAGCCATTTATAGCTTTTAAATTATGCTTATAGCAAGGAAAGATTATTGAATACACAAATAAAAAAGTTTTTTTTGAATGAATTGTTTTATTTTGAAAAAAGAGTAAAGGATAAACTAAAATATACTGGTGTTTTCATGAATATGGCATTATTATGGGATATTCTAATAGGAGCAGAAACATTGGCCATGCTTTTAGAAAACATCGTAAAAAAGATAGAATGAATTAGAAACAGAATTCATTAAAAGAGTAAGTGTATTTTATCGTTGAATGCTAAGATATGTTTTGTTTATAATTTATTGTATAGTATTGTAATTGCTTTCATTTGGCGTTATAATCTGCTTGTAAAAAGGGGAGCTTGTAAACAGGCTGAGAGGAAGGTGTGACCTTCGACCCATAACCTGATTTAGGTAATGCTAACGTAGGGATGATGGAATAGGAATAAAAACCGTAATGTTATCTTATGTAGCATACGGTTTTTTTGTTTTATTAGAAGGGAGAGTTTATGGTTAAAATTAATGGCGAACAAAAAGCTGTAGAGGGAATGAGTATTTTCACTTATTTACAATCTGAAAATTATAATACTCAAAGAGTAGCAGTTGAGTGTAATGGTAATATCGTTCCAAAATCACAGTATGAAACATTTATTTTAAAAGAAAATGATTCTTTGGAGGTTGTAAGTTTTGTTGGAGGAGGATAATAAAATTACAGAAGAAGCATATTATCGTGCTTTAGAAAAGCGACATGGAAAAGAATTTCAAAAGAAATTGAGACAATCTAAGGTAGCAATTTGTGGATTAGGGGGACTTGGTTCTAACATTGCAATTGCACTTGCAAGAGCAGGAATTGGATATTTACATCTTATTGATTATGATGCTGTAGATCTTACGAATATTCATCGACAACAGTATAATTTATCACAAATAGGAATGAAGAAAACAACTGCATTGAAAGAGAATTTATTAAAAATAAATCCATTTATAACAATTACAGTAGATCCAGTAATGCTAAATGAGCATAATGTGGAAGAAATTTTAAAAAAGGATGAGATTATATGCGAAGCATTTGATCGGGCGGAAGCAAAAGCAATGTTAGTAAATCAGGTTTTAGAAAAGTTTCCTAATAAATATATGATTGCTGCATCAGGGATGGCGGGAATGTTTGATGCAAATGACGTAAAAACAAAAAAGATTACAAGTTATTTTTATATATGTGGGGATTTTGTAAGTGATGTAAATGATGATATTGGATTGGTTTCATCAAGAGTCATGGTGTGTGCATCGCATCAAGCACATAAAGTATTACAAATAATAGAAAAGAAAGAAGGAAAAGAATATGAATACAAATGATGATAAATTAATCATTGGAGGACATGAATTTCAGTCTCGTTTTATTTTAGGAAGTGGAAAATATTCATTAAATTTAATTGAAGCAGTGGTAAAAGATGCTGGTGCAGAAATGATTACATTGGCAGTTCGTAGAGCGAATACGAAGGAACATGAAAATATTTTGGACTATATTCCAGAAGGAGTTACTTTGATTCCAAATACATCAGGGGCAAGAAATGCAGAGGAAGCAGTTCGTATTGCAAGACTTGCACGAGAACTTGGATGTGGAGATTTTATTAAAGTTGAAATTATGCGAGATACAAAATATTTATTGCCAGATAATGAAGAAACAATTAAAGCAACAAAAATCTTAGCAGATGAAGGATTTATTGTATTACCTTATATGTATCCAGATTTAAATGTTGCGCGTGATTTAGTAGAGGCAGGAGCAGCAGCAATTATGCCTTTAGCTTCTCCAATTGGCTCTAACAAAGGTCTTGCAACAAAAGAATTTATTCAAATTTTAATTCATGAAATTGATTTACCAATTATTGTAGATGCAGGAATTGGTGCACCATCACAAGCATGTGAAGCAATGGAAATGGGAGCAGCAGCAATTATGGCAAATACAGCACTTGCAACTGCAGGAGATTTACCATTAATGGCTTCAGCATTTAAAGATGCCATTGCGGCAGGAAGAAAAGCATATTTGTCAGGACTTGGAAGAGTTCTAGTACGTGGAGCTTCTGCATCAGATCCATTAACAGGATTTTTAAGAGACTAGGTGAATGATATATGGAACAACAAGAAAATCAATTTTTAATCGATTCAGAATTTTTAACACCAAAAGCTTTAGCAAAAAAGCATGAGCTAGAAACCAATCCAGAATCACGTGTAAATCATATGGAATATTTACCAGGAATGGAAAATATTCATTCAGATATTTGTGGAAAAGTAATGTCAGAAATGGAAGAATATGATTATGAGCAATATACTGCTAAAGATGTTCGTGCAGCATTGCAGCACGATGTATGTACGATTGATGATTTTAAAGCTTTACTATCCCCTGCAGCACAACCGTTTTTAGAAGAAATGGCTCAAAAAGCAAGAATGGAAACAAGAAAGCATTTTGGAAATAACGTATATATATTTACACCATTGTATATTGCGAATTACTGTGAAAATTATTGTGTATATTGTGGTTTTAATTGTTACAATCATATTCATCGTATGAAATTAAATAGAGAACAAATAGAACATGAAATGAAAGTAATTGCGGATTCAGGAATGGAAGAAATTTTAATTTTAACAGGAGAGAGTCGGGCACAAAGTAGTGTGGAGTACATTGGAGAGGCTTGTAAATTAGCTCGTAAGTATTTTAAAAATGTAGGAATTGAAATTTATCCAATAAACTCAGATGAATATCGTTATTTACATGAATGTGGTGTAGATTATGTTACAGTATTTCAAGAAACATATGATACAGATAAATATGAGACTTTGCATTTAATGGGACATAAACGTATTTGGCCATATCGATTTGATGCACAAGAAAGAGCCTTAATGGGTGGCATGCGTGGAGTTGCTTTTTCCGCTTTATTAGGACTTTCTAATTTTCGAAAAGATGCTTTAGCAACAGGATTACACGCATATTACATTCAGCGAAAATATCCACATGCAGAAATTTCGTTGTCTTGCCCTCGACTTCGTCCAATTATAAATAATGATAAAATTCATCCATTAGATGTACATGAAACACAATTGTGCCAGATTATTTGTGCGTATCGTATTTTTTTACCATTTGCAGGAATTACTGTGTCATCAAGAGAAAGTGCTTCATTTAGAAATGGAATTGTAAAGATTGCGGCTACAAAAGTATCTGCAGGAGTTTCTACAGGAATTGGAGATCATGAAAATAAATATACTGGTAAAGAAAATAAAGTAGAAGCTGGGGATGAACAATTCGAAATTGAAGATGGAAGAAACATTCAATCAATGTATAAAGATATTGAAGATGAAGGATTACAACCAGTATTGAATGATTATTTATATGTGTAGAGTAATTTGTATAACAAATCGGAATTTATGTGAAAATCGTTTTTTAGATCAAATAAGAAATATTTGTGAACAACATCCAACAGCAATTATTTTAAGAGAAAAGGATTTACAAGAAGAAGAGTATGAAGTTTTAGCAAAAAAAGTGATTTCTTTATGTAATGAATATGATGTACATTGTATATTACATACATTTATAGAAGTAGCGAAACGATTGCATCATTCATATATTCATACTCCTTTATCTATTTTAAAAACAATGAGCAAAGATGATAAAAATTTATTTCAAATGATAGGAACATCTTGTCATTCCATAGAGGATGTAAGAGTTGCAGAAGCATTAGGATGCACATATATTATTGCAGGACATATTTTTCCAACAGATTGTAAAAAGGGATTAGCACCAAGAGGAATTTCATTTCTTATGTCTGTTTGTAATGAAACAAACCTTCCTGTTTATGGAATTGGAGGTATTAACTCTGATAATTTTGCTTATTTAAAACAAACGAAGGCAGTTGGTGGATGTATTATGAGCGGATTTATGAAATGTGAAAATGTGAAATCCTATATGAATAAACTACAGAAGGAAACGATAATGAAATTTAAAAAAGAACAATTATTAATTTATGGTATTACAGAAAGATCATTGTTAAAAGATAAAACAATGATGCAACAAGTAGAAGAAGCGCTGATTGGAGGAGCTACGCTGATTCAATTGCGTGAAAAAAACTTAAGTAAAGAGGAATTGTTAAAGGAAGCAAAAGAAATAAAAGAACTATGTCATAAGTATCATGTTCCATTAATTATCAATGATAATGTTGAAGTGGCAATTGCAAGTGGTGCAGATGGGGTTCATGTTGGACAAGAGGATATGGAAGTCGCAAAGATTCGTCAATTATGTGGAGATGAGTTTATTATTGGCGCAACTGCTAAAACATTGGAACAGGCACAAAAAGCAGAGCGTGCTGGAGCTGATTATTTGGGAGTTGGAGCTGTTTTTCCATCTCCAACTAAGAAAAATGCGAAACGTATTACAAAAGAAGAATTTAAGATCATTTCAAATGGGGTAAAAATTCCTGTGGTAGCAATTGGTGGAATTACTTATGAAAATGTAGATTATATCAAGAATTGTGAAGTTGCAGGAGTAGCAGTTGTATCTGCTATCTTTGGTTTTGATGATGTAACAAAAGCAACAAAACAATTAAAAGAAAAAGTAAAAAAATTAATTTAGAACAAAGCGGTAATTGGGGGCACCACCTTTATCGCTATAAAAAATAATGTGTGGAGGAAGAAAAATGAAAACAACATTAACAATCGCTGGAAGTGATTCTAGCGGAGGCGCTGGAATTCAAGCAGATATAAAAACAATGACAATGAATGGCGTATATGCAGAAAGTGTTATTACTGCATTGACTGCACAAAATACAACAGGAGTTAGTGCAGTTATGGAAGTACCTAAGGAATTTTTAATCAAGCAGATGGATGCAGTTTTTACAGATATTTATCCAGATGCGATTAAGGTTGGAATGGTATCTTCATCTGCGTTAATTCTTAGTATTGTAGATTGTTTAAAGAAATATCATGCGAAGAATATTGTCGTAGATCCAGTTATGGTTGCAACAAGTGGCGCAAGATTAATTGATGAAGAAGCAGTTGAAACATTAAAACAAAAACTATTGCCAATTGCAACAGTAATTACGCCTAATATTCCAGAAGCAGAAATATTGGCAAATCGAAAAATTATAACCGCACAAGATATGGTTGATGCAGCAAGATCTATTGGTGATACATATGGATGTGCAGTATTGTGTAAAGGCGGTCATCAAATTAATGATGCAAATGATTTATTATATAATGATGGAAAAATACAGTGGTTTTATGGAAAACGAATTCAAAATTCAAATACACATGGAACAGGTTGTACTTTATCAAGCGCAATTGCATCAAATTTGGCAAAAGGGTACACACTGGAAGAATCGGTACAACGAGCAAAAGAATATATTTCTGATGCATTAAGTGCAATGTTAGATTTAGGAAAAGGTAGTGGACCAATGAAACATAATTTTAATTTGTCGGGTAAATATAGCGAAATGGAAGAAAAATAGGAGGATAAAATGATGTATACGACACAAATGGATGCAGCAAGAAAACATATTATAACAGAAGAAATGAAGCAAGTAGCAGCTTATGAAAATATGGATGTAGAAAAACTTATGGAGTTAGTTGCAAAAGGACAAGTAGCAATACCTGCCAATAAAAATCATAAATGTTTAAAACCTTATGGAATTGGAAATGAATTAAAAACGAAAGTGAATGTAAATTTAGGAACATCAAGAGATTGCATGGATTTGGATATTGAATTAGCGAAAGTAATGGAAGCTGTAAAAATGGGTGCAGAATCTATTATGGATTTAAGTTCTTTTGGAGATACGAAAGTATTTCGTCGTAAATTAACAAAAGAATGTCCAGCGATTATCGGGACTGTTCCAATTTATGATGCCGTTGTTTACTATAATAAAGCGTTGAAAAAAATTACATCTGATGAGTGGATTGATATTGTAAGGATGCATGCACAAGACGGTGTTGATTTTATGACAATTCATTGCGGAATTAATAAAGCAACAGCACAAAGATTTAAGCAAGCAAAACGACAAACGAATATTGTATCTAGAGGTGGATCAATTATATTTGCATGGATGGAGTTGACAGGAAATGAAAACCCATTTTATGAACGATATGATGAGATTTTAGATATTTGTCAAGAATACGATGTTACATTAAGTTTAGGAGATGCTTGTCGTCCTGGAAGTATTAAAGATGCTGGTGATATTCCTCAAATTGAGGAATTGGTTACATTAGGGGAATTAACTCAACGAGCATGGCAAAAAAATGTACAAGTTATTATAGAAGGTCCAGGCCATATGCCATTAAATCAAATTAAAGCGAATATGGAAATTCAACAAACAATTTGTAAAGGAGCACCATTTTATGTGTTAGGACCAATTGTAACAGATGTAGCGCCAGGATATGATCATATTACAGCAGCTATAGGTGGAGCGATTGCCGCAACATATGGAGCAAGTTTTTTATGTTATGTAACTCCTGCAGAACATTTGCGTTTACCAACATTAGAAGATGTAAAAGAAGGAATTATGGCAGTAAAAATTGCTGCACATGCAGCAGATATTGCAAAAGGTATTTCAAAAGCAGCAGATTGGGACCATCAAATGAGTCAAGCAAGACGAGAATTAGATTGGGATCAACAATTTGATTTAGCACTAGATTCTGAAAAAGCAAGACGATATAGAAAAGAATCAAAACCAGAAAAAGAAGATACATGTACGATGTGTGGTAAAATGTGTGCAGTAAGAAATATTAACAAAATTCTTCGTGGAGAAGATGTAGATATCATGGATTGAAAAAATATGATAAAAAAAGAAAAATAATGAAAATATATTGACATGAATGAAAAACGGTGTTATTATCATTTCAAGAAATGAAAAATTCAACAGACGGGAACAAGTAGTTTATAGAAATACTTGCTAGAGAGACAATGGTTGGTGAAAATTGTTAAGTAATCTATAATATGAAATCATCCCTGAGAAGCAAGCTGAATAGAAGTAAGCGAGACGGAGTAGAGCCACGTTATCGGTGACATACATTGTTAGATGTAGTAAGAGCCAAATGACATATTTGGAAATTAGGTGGTACCGCGATAATCAATCGTCCTATTATATAGGGCGATTTTTGTTTATAAGCCCCTTGCTCTCTTATGCATAATCAATGTTTTCCGTATTATAGATAACCTATAATACACAAGTACATATAGGAGGACATTCATATGAAATTAGGAAAGAGAAAAATGTTACTTGTAAGTTTTATGTTATTTTCACTATTCTTTGGGGCAGGAAACTTAATTTTCCCTCCATTCTTAGGACAAAATGCAGGGAGTCAAACACCTTTAGCAATGCTTGGGTTCTTAGTGACTGCAGTAGTTCTTCCAGTATTGGGAGTTATCGTAGTTGCTGAATTTGATGGTTTAGATAAATTAGCATCAAAAGTAAATTTAAAATTTGCAATGGTATTCACAATTTTAATTTATTTATCAATTGGGCCTGGACTTGGAATTCCTAGAGCTGCATCGGTACCATTTGAAATGGCAATTGCACCATATTTACCAGAAGGAGCATCTTTTGGATGGTTTATGTTATTATATTCTTCTGTCTTCTTCTTAGTTGCATTGTGGTTAGCATTAACTCCAAATAAACTAGTTGAAAGAATTGGAAAATTTTTAACTCCAACATTATTAACGTTGTTATGTTTCTTATTTTTAAGTTTTGTATTTAAGGGGAATGCAGGGATTGCTCCTGCACAACCTGCATATGCGGATGGTCCTGTTGTTAAAGGATTCTTAGAAGGGTATCAGACAATGGATACAATCGCTGCTTTGAATTTCGGTTTAGTAATCGCAACGACATTACGTGGTTTACGTGTGAAAGAAAAGTCAGATGTTATGCATTATACAGTAAAAGCTGGTGTATTTGCAGGAAGTATCTTAGCAGTTATTTATTTAATGTTATCTTATATGGGAATGAAATCATCAGGAATGTATCCAATTCAAGAAAACGGGGCATGGACATTACGTTGTATCGTTCATCAATTATTTGGTAATACAGGAGCTATTTTATTAGCATTTATCTTTACTCTTGCATGTCTTACAACTTGTGTTGGTTTAATTACGTCTATTTCTCAATATTTCTCAACATTAACAAAAAAAGTATCTTATCGTCAATGGGTATTCATCATTGTTGGATTCTCATTTATGGTATGTAATCAAGGATTAAATACGATTTTAAGTATTTCTGTTCCAGTGTTAAATGCAATTTATCCAATCTCTATTGTATTAATTGTTTTAGGTTTATTAGATAAAAAACTTAATAATAACAAAGTAATTTATCCATGCACAATTGGTTTTGTAGGTGTTATTAGTGTTATTTATTCTTTAGATCAATTACATGTACCTATGGGATTTGTATCTGAACTTTGTAAACATCTTCCATTCTATCAATATGGTATGGGCTGGGTTGTAGTTGCAGTAGTTGTGATGGTATTAAGCTTAGTAGTTGGAAAATTAGTATGTTCAAAAAACGAAGAACTTACTCTTGACTCAGAAAACGCTTAGTAAATATAGAAATATTTTATTATAAGTAGTACTTAAAAAAGTGCTACTTTTTTTAATGAAATCATAATTTCGTTTAATGCATTGATGAGTTTAATTATAAGCTGTATAATGTGATTTTTACTTATACATGGTAATTAATTCTAAATGTAAGAAAATCTAAGTAGTTTATTATGTATAAATTTATTTTGATTTATTTATACTGAGTCAGTAGGATATATATTAATTATTAATCAAAAGTAATCTCTTACATTTTATTAAAGAAATCCCTTACAAACAAATTGACATTACTTTACTTGATATGTTAATATATTCACAAGTTTGTAGAGCTTTATTAAGATAAAACAACTTAAAATCCTGTAAAATCGATAATTGTTTTTTTAGTTAAAATCTATGAATGAAAATAAAATAGGAGGGAAACAATGAATAAGAAATTTGTTAATTCGGTACTTGCTTGTGCAATGACAGTATCTACATTTTCAATTGGTACAGTTAAAGCAGAAGAAAGTATTTTAAGAGCAGGTAATGAAAACTTAGCATTGAATCAGAGGGTGACTGCATCAGATAGTGAGAATGGTAACCCAGCTGCAAATGCAGTAGATGGTAATAAGGAAACGCGTTGGGCAACAAATCAAAATGTTGGGAATGGTGCAAACATTACTATTGATTTTGATACAGAAAAAGATGTAAATCAAATTGATGTTTATTTTGAACGTGGATATGATGATGGACAAAATAAGCAAAATATTCACGGAATTAAAGTTGAAGTGAAAGCTGAGAATGCTACTGAATTTAAAGTTGTCAAAGAAATTAATTCTTTGGTACAAAAACATGAATGTATTGTTTTAGATAAAGTAGAGAAAGCAAAACAAGTTAGAATTACCGCTACAAATGTAGATGAGGGTGGAAAAAATTGGATTAATGTAGGTATCAATGAAATTGAAGTTTATAGTAAAGTTAAAGAAAATGCGGATGAAACAGTAAATAAAAACCATATGTTGGAAGCAACTGTTAGTGCAGATAGTATGGAAGTAGCTGAATTTGATGCAACTAAAGTAAAAGATGGAAGAGCAGATACAAGATGGGCTAGTAACTATAAAGGTCAAGCTTCCGCAAATAGTGATCTAAAAGATGATGTATGGTTAAAAGCAGATTTTGATAGCTTGAAAAAAGTAGAAGAAATTCAAGTGGATCTTTTTACGAGAAATGTTGATCCTAAACCAACAAATGTAAAAGCATTTGATATTTATTATACGGATGCAGATAATCAAGAACATTTATTAAAAAAATATGACAATTCAAAAAATAATACTAATATTTCAATCGTTTTAGAGAATACGATTGAAGCAAGAGGTATAAAGTTATGTAATTTTGTTGCAGATAATTGCGCATATAATAATATTAGTATTAATGAAATGCGTGTTTTTTCAAATAAACAAGCTGCATTACCTGAGAATCCTACATTAGATCAAGTAGTAGCGAATGTTAAAGGTGGTATAGTTGATAAAGATACATTTGAATTACCAACGGTTCCTAACGGTTTTACAATTGAATTTAATGGAGCAGATTTTGAACAAATTATTGGTAAAGTAGATGAAAACGGAAAAATCGCAGTACACCATCCATTAACAGATAAAGATGTTAAAGTCTCATTTAATGTTAAAGAAACTAAGACAGGAAAAGTTAAAAACACAGGAGATAAAGTGTTTACTGTTAAAGGAACTCATTTAGAAAATGAAAATAAAAACAAAAAACCAGTTGTTATCCCAGAAATTCAAGAATGGTATTCTAGTAAAGAAGGTACAATTTCTAAAGATAAATTAACAAAGGTTGTCTATAGTGATGATTCATTAAAACCAATCGTTGAAGAATTTGTATCAGATTATAACGATTTTACAGGAATTAAATTAGTGGCAGAAAAAGGAAATGCACAAAATGGCGCAATCAATTTTGCTATTGATTCTACAGATAAAATGCTAGGTGAAGAGGGATATACAATGGATATTAATGAAAATAATATCGTTGTAAAAGCTTCTAGCGTTACGGGAAATATGTATGGTATGCAAACAATTCTTCAGATGTATAAAGAGGATCAAACAGGATATAAATTAGGAAAGATGAGAGATTATCCTAGATTTGAAACTCGTGGATTATTGTTGGATGTTGCACGTAAACCAGTTTCATTAGAAATGATGAAAGAAATTACACGTACAATGCGTTATTATAAAATGAATGACTTCCAAGCACATTTATCAGATAACTATATTTGGTTAGAAGACTATGGAACTTATGAAAATGAAAATGAAGCATTTAAAGCTTATGAGGCATTCCGTCTTGAATCAGGGTTGAAAAACGATAAAGGGGAAACTCCAACAGCGAAAGATTATTTTATTTCAAAGAAAGATTTTCAAAAATTTATCCATGATGAACGCGCGTTAGGAATGAAAGTTGTTCCAGAAATTGATGTTCCAGCACATGCAACTTCATTTACAAAAGTTTGGCCAGAATTAGCAATTAAAAATCAAGTAAGGAATAGTCATCCGTTAATTGATCACTTCGATTTAACAAAACGCAATTCAATTGAAAAAATTAAAGAAATTTTTAATGATTACACAAAAGGGAATAATCCTACATTTGATAAAGATACAACTATTCATATTGGAGCAGATGAATTTTTATACAATTACAAGTCATATCGTGATTTCATCAATGAAATTGTTCCGTATATTAAGCAAACAAATACAGTACGTATGTGGGGAGGATTAACTATGATTAAAGATAATCCAGAAACACAAATAAATCAAAATGCAATTGAAAATGTTGAAATGAATTTATGGAATTCAAGCTGGGCAAATGGAAAAGAAATGTATGATTTAGGATTCAAATTAATTAATACGATTGATGATTATGGTTATATGGTTCCTAATGGAAATTTGGGTCGTGCAAATGCGTATGGTGATTTGTTGAATGTTAACAGAATATTTGAAAGTTTTGAACCTAATAAAGTAGGGGTACACGGTGGATATGTATCTTTACCATCAGGTGATGACCAAGTATTAGGTGCTGCTTATGCTATTTGGAGCGATAATATTGATAAAAGAGCATCTGGTTTAACAGAGTCAGATTTATATTGGAGATTCTTTGATGCGTTACCATTCTATGCAGAAAAAACATGGGCTGCTACAGGTAAAGAAAAAGGAACAGCTAAAGATTTATCTGACTTAGCAAACAAAAAAGGTACAGGACCTAATACAAATCCTTATTATCAAGAAGATAAAAAAGGTAAAGATTATGCAAAATATGATTTTGAAAATAATCTTGAGGATTCATCAGAAAATAATAGAGATTTAGTAAATGGTGAAGACGCTAAAGTTGAAAACGGTGCATTAAAATTAGGTGATAAAGTAAGTTATGTAACGTCTCCAATAGAACAGTTGGGTAATGGAAATGCTTTATCATTTGATATTAAGTTAGATCATCCATCAAAACCAGGAGATATTTTATTTGAAGAAGATGCGCCATATGGAACACATGATATTCGTGTGATGGACAACGGTAAATTAGGATTTACACGAGAATTATATGATTATTATTTTGAATATGAATTACCTGTTGGTAAACAAGTAAATATTCAAATTGTGGCTACTCAACAAAAAACACAATTATATGTTGATGGAGAGTATGTATGTGATGCTACAGGACGTTTCTATCATGAAAATATGGTGAAGAAGAGTGGCATTTCAAATGCAACATTTGCATTACCATTAGAAAGAATTGGATCAAAAACGAATTCTTTAGAAGCAACAATTGATAATGTTGTGGTAACAACTGCTCCAGAACAAAAACCAGCAGAAGATTTATATAATAAAGCTGCTTGGCAAGGTACAACAAATTCTCAGACAGTACATGATGCAAATGAAGGTGAATTAGTAAAAGCATTTGATAATAATTCAGTAACTCGTTGGCATTCAAATTGGCAAGGAGCTCAAGATAAAGTTGAATCTATTAATGGAACAGCTGGATCTAAAAAAGAAATTTTTGCTGAAATTACATTTGATAAAGCGTATAGAATTAACGAATTCTCATTTACACCTCGTACAGATAGTGCAAGCGGATATGTTACACGTGCATCATTATATGTGAAAAATCCAGGAAGTGATGAATGGAAATTAATTTCTAAAGATCAAAAATTTGAAAATAATGGTAAAAAGAAAACATTCTATTTTGATTTACAAAATGTATCTGCCGTTAAATTTGTAGCAACACAATCAAATGATGGATGGGTTGCTGTATCAGAATTTGATATTAAAACCCCAACATTACCTAATGTAATCTATGTTGAGGCAACAAAAGGTGGAAAAGTTGAAGGTGGCAAAGAAGCATTATCGGGAGAAAAAGCAACAGTTAAGGCTATTGCAGACCAAGGATATGACTTCGATGGATGGTATAATTCATTGAATGAAAAAGTATCAGCTGATCCTGAATACACATTTACAGTATTAGATAATACAGCATTGCTTGCTAAATTTGTTAGAAATGGTGATTTAACAGTTGAAGAAGCTGCTAAACAAGAATTACAAGATTTAGTAGATCAAGCAACTACTGATTTTGAAGGATATACAGAAGAATCAGTGAATGCATATAAAGAAGCATTAAATGAAGCAAATGCAGTTTTAAATAATGAAAATGCAACATTGGATGAAATCAATGATGCAATTAAAGGTTTAAAAGAAGCTGTATTGGTAAAAGAAGATACTGAAGAGCCAAGTAAACCAAGCAATCCTGATGAAAATAATCCTAGTAATCCAGAAGAAACTAATCCTGAACAACCGGATAATCATCAAAAACCAAGTGTTCCAACAAAACCAGAAAAACCTGCAAAACCAACAGAAGAAGTCGTTGAAGATAAAAATCCTAATACAGGAGTTTCAATGAATATGACATTCTTATGGACAGTATTGTTAGGTGCAGGAGCTACTGTTGTTTCAATGATTGATAAAACTAGAAAAGCTCAAAAATAAAGTATTGAATAAGACTAATAAAAAAGATGATATCAGTTAATGATATGTACCCAGAATCCTGGACACATAGATTTATGAATTAAGCTATACAA
>JAHHST010000018.1 GCA_020025055.1 Longicatena sp. | reverse complement strand
CAATCGAAGGCATTGATTCCTTTTTTGTATCTACTATATTCATTCCATTAATTAAAAATCCTTTAATCACAAAATCCTTACGATATTTCATACTATTTAAAGCTTCATTTTCAATCGTATATGACTGTATTTGAATCTCTTTACCTATCCACTGTTGTGTATATTTTAAATACTCATCTAATATATCACTATATTCTAATTTATAATCGTTCATATATGATTCATATGGAAATCCTAATACAACCGCCGCTCCCACATTTAATAATACTTCATTGCCCTTTAAAGGTTGATTATATTGAATCTTTTCTCCATCATAAAAACATTCAATTTCTTCTAGTGGTTTTAAATTTTGGATACTAAAATATTTATCATCTATAAGCATTCTTTTATAGCTAATAGGTGCCGTTTGCATAAACCTTAAATAATGTTGCTTAATAAATCCTTTTTTCACATAAAAGGTATGAAAATGAATATAATCATAATCCGTAATAATTCCAGAAACCTTAAGTTTCATACCATACCATGTAATTTGTTCCCCTAAATATTTTTCAATATCGTTGCTATCATATGCTACAAATAAACGATCCATCATACTAAGTGGAACAACTACCTCATTATATGAGGTAGGCTTTTCCCCAATCATTCGTATACTTTTAAATTGAATTGAATTGAATTCTGTGACGGGATATTTATTATAGACAGAAATATCTTCTTGTCTATAAATTCCTTCCAAATATGCATTCGCATAAACTTTATCAATTGGCTCATATTGAAAAAAGACCTGATTTTTAAATATGTCATTTAATTGTTCTACATCTTCATCATTTAATTCTTCTCGTTGTAATGGATATCTTTTCCCATTATTTCCTTGAGCAATTTTTTCAATTAAAAAAGAGTTCGTATTATCTTTCTTCAACATACTCATTTCAATATCTACTGTATTTAAACTTTTAGCGCACCATAAAATACTAATAAAGAAAAGTGCCACACACATTAAACAGGTAAAGATTTTATATACCCATCGGTATTGTTCTTCTACCATTTTATATGCATGTTGAATAGCAAATCGAGATAATCTACATGTTTCATTTTCTACTTGACTATAAATTTCTGTTTCAACACCATTATCACTTACAATTTTTCCATTTCGAAGTTCAATATTTCGATTTGCATATATATTCTCATACCCAACGACAATTACAAGCATAAAAGAGCTACATATATTTAAAGCTTGAAAAATCTGTTGTAATTCGTGCTCTGCATAAGGTGTTGAGTTTGGATAAAATACAACTGCTTTATATTTTCGTATACACATTCTTGCTAAAATAACGCGAATAACTACTTCAAAAGATTGATTTTCTATAGACTCATATGCAATATCTGTCAAATCCCATTGCTTTAATACATTATTAATTTCATAACTTGCATATGAATAATGTAGTACAACATTATCTTTAATACTTGCTTCCGGAAATATAATAAATTCATCTAATAAATTTGCTACATATTGTTGCCTATATAATTCTTGTTTTTCTTGTGAATCCACAATAAATCCATTACATTCAACATATCCTTGATTTGCTTGTAAAAGTCCTGATAAAATATAAGCTATTTTCTTCTCTGCTTCTTTTTCATTTGCACAGATTGTACATAACCCTGTATTTGGCAACACAAAAGAGACATCTGATATCAAATGCCTCTCGTTTTCTAAAATTGTTAAATGTGATACTTTTATCATAGCAAACACCCCTAACATTTATATTTTATGAAATAAATTATCTTCTTTTCTTGCATATACACAACCCTCTTCATCATTTAGAAAAGGTATAATATCGTAATCATAATTGCATACTGTATTTAATTTATATATACCTGAATTTTGTGGATTGCTCAAATATTCATTTGTTTCATCACCCGCTAAAAATCGCCAACCACTATCCCATTTATTACTTGATTTTTCACGATACATATATCCAACCTTACATCCATCAACTAAAATTCGATCCGATGCAATGCAACCATCAGCACCTTGCCAATCATCTAATATTTGCTTTATTTGATTTTTGGATAATATAAATTTCTTTTCTTCTTTAGAGTACCATCCGTTTAAATGATATATACCATTTTTACTAAAAAAACTATCAAAGATAGATGTATATAATCGATAAATTTCATCTACATCTTCATCATTCCCACTATTTCGATAATTAAAATATAAAGCCCCACAAAGGCAACTTAATGAAAATTCATACCAATTATCAAATAATGTAGATACTGACTTTGCAACTGCTGTACAACAATTTCTAGTTTCATGTTCATCCAAAATACCACAAGCATAAGCTTTTCTAGCTAATCCGATTATTTCATTTGCATCCCATGCATAAAATCCTTTTTCTTTAATTATTGGATAAAATAATTTTGCATATGCACAACAATTTTTAAACATTACCTTTACTTTTTCTGGCATCTTACTTGTATCAATTTGTATGTTTCCTTTCCAAACTTGCATAAATTGTAAATATTCTTGATGAGAAGAATACAATTCCTTGCAGCATTGATAAAATGTTTTACGATCTACAATACTATACGTAGCTTTTAAATGTTCTTTTAGCTTATAGGCGTCTTGTTCATTGCATCTATATAAGCTTTCAAACCCCATTTGCTTTTCAATTCCTGGAGCCTTTCTACTAGATGAAACACCACTAATTAACAATGCAAAAGTAAATAAATCTTCTACATTTTCATTTTGAATTTGATGTTTATATTTTTGATAATCACTTATTACATGATGCATAATTCTTGTTGTACTGGGAAATTGTACTCCCTTATATTTTTTTATCATATATCTATTCCTCTTTCACAGATCTTGTATTTTGAATATAAAAAACACACTTAAAAATTCCTACCATAAGATATTGAATAACAAATAACGATACATAAATAGCAGGAAGAAAAAATGCAATTCCTGTTATTTGATATACACTTGCGATAATACTAATTTGTGGAGGGATTCCTACAAACATATATTGCGTATCTAACATAAGATTGACAATAAATGCAATTGTAAACAAACTACATAAAATAATATAATTTCTTTTCATATAACATCCTTTTATTAATTCTTTATTTCTTAATTGAATTAATGAAAATAAAATAAAGGAACCATGTAACATATAAAAATTAATCGTACGATAAGATATCACTGGATATAAACCCGAAATATTTGCCGGATAAATCATAGCTACACTTCCAGCAATCATTCCAATTACAGCACTAAAAAAGCAAAAGGTTCTTCTACGTGTCAATGCACTTGCAATATTTACATATACACATACACTACATAATTCCAATGGTAACAATTGAATCAATACATGATCATGACATTTCCACAAAATCCAAATCGTATATAAAAGTTCTTCTAAAAGAAAATACACTGCCATATGTTTTTGAAATTTGTTTTTTCTATCTTCACTTAATGCTACATAATATTTATAAAGCATATAAATTACTAAAAAAGTAATTAGCAACATACCTATATGTCCAATTGAAAACGTAGTAAATGGATGTTCCATATACTGAATATCAGTAAAATATGTAAAAAATTCTTTCATTTATAAATCACCTATTTTATTTTATCATATTTAATTATTAAAATTATTGAAATATTCTTAATTATTAAAAAGAATCCTAAAAAAGGATTCTTTCATATATTATTTTTCTATTTTCATTCGATTTGTTATTGGGGCAATTGCCTTACAAATTAATAAACTTGATATTGCCGCAAGAATTATTTCTCCAATTCCATTTGTCGCAACTACAGTAAGTATAACACCTACTAGTGCTTGATAAGCAACATTTAAAATTTGTGCATACTGTGGTCCAAAGAATAAGTAAATTCCGCCTAATACTAACACTGTATTTGTTAGTGTTCCTGTTATACTTGCAACTATGGTACAAGCATTTGTATTCACATTTCTTTTCTGTAATAATTCATAAATAAGGCCTGCTAAATATCCAGTTAAAATTCGTGGCACAAAAGCAATAATTAAACTCATCCAATTTCCACTCATTCCAGCAACTGTAACAAATGGTGAAAAGATAAATGACGTTGGACCAGGTCGAAATGTTGCATTTAACATACTTGTTAACCCAAATACAAATCCAAGTTGTGCTCCTGCTTTACGTCCCAATGCAATTCCTGCGATAATTACTGGAATATGCATCGTTGTTGCATTAATGACCCCTAATTGAATATACCCTAATGGTGTCACTACTAAAACAATTTCAATTGCTAAAAACAAAGCCATAAATGCCAAATACTGCGTTTTATTATTTTTCATATGTTCCTCCTACTTTCGTTCTTCTTAAGATACGAGTGTTTTCATGGCAGTATCCGTTAATGTCCCATTTTATTGATGTCATTTTGATCATCATAAAATATCTTCTTTTAACGAATAACAAATTCATTATAAACACAAATATAATAAAAAACAATAAGTTTTCCATATATTGTAAATGAATCATTCTATTATAAATCTTTATATGCTTTTAATCCATATGCACTTTCCGCATGTAAAACTGCATTTTTTATAGCGGTTGCAATAACTTCCGTTGCAAGTATTCCTACTTCATCTGGTGTTGCTTCTACTTCATTTGTACTCAATAAAAAAATTGTATCACCATCACTCATCGTATGAACTGGACGAATTGCTCTTGCATATCCATTATGAGCGATTCCTGCAATCTTTGTACATTGTGCCTTATTTAGTTTTGCATTCGTTACTACACAAGCAATGGTAGTATTTCCATCATGCAATTTACGTAACTTATGAAGTTGTGCTAATAAATCTTCATATGTTATTAACGTATTTAATTCCGATTGATAAACACCTGCTAAAGGTTCATTTGTTTTATAATCTACAACATTACCACAAGCATTCACAGCACAAACACAAGCAACCTTTAAATCTTCAACCTGCACTCCATAAGTTCCAATACCACTTTTCATAGCCTTATCAAAGCCAAGTAATTTTCCTACACTAGCCCCTGTTCCTGCACCATGATTTCCTTGTAAAAATTGATGATTTTCACTATCTATACATGCTTGATATCCCATTGATTTATCTGGACGAATATGTGGATCTCCAACAGATAAATCAAATAAACTAGCTCCACACACAATAGGTACTTTGCAAACATCCATATCAAAACCACAATCATTTTCTTCTAAATACTGCATAGCACCACTTGCCGCATCAAGTCCATATGCACTTCCACCACTTAGCATTACCCCATGAATTTTTTCTACCATGTTAATCGGATTTAATAGATCTGTCTCTCGTGTAGCAGGACCTCCGCCTCTTACATCAACACCTGCAGTTGCACCCTCTTTACAAAGAATAACGGTACATCCAGTCCCTGCTTCTTGATTTTCTGCTTGACCTACTTGGATTCCATTTATATCAGTAATCTTAATTTCTTTCATTTTGACCTCCATCAGTTTTATTTTTCCATTCAATCATACTCTTTTTCCATAATAAAAACGAGTAAATTTACTCGTTTTTATTAATTTTATTCTTCCTCTTGTTTATGTTGTGCAATAATTTTTTCAGCAAGACTTGCTGGTACTGGATCATAGCGATTGAATTTTTGTGTATAAACACCACGTCCTTGCGTCATTGCACGTAAATCAATTGGATATTTTTGTACTTCCGCAAGTGGTACTTGTGCAGTAATTTCTTGATATCCATCTACTAAATCCATACCTATGATAGAACCACGTCGCTTATTAAAATCCCCAATAATTGTACCCGTGAATTCATCTGGTACTTTTACTTTAATATCTACAATTGGCTCTAATAAAATAGGTTGTGCTTTGGCCATTCCATCTTTATAAGATAATCTTGCCGCAAGTTTAAATGCCATTTCACTTGAGTCAACATCATGATATTTACCATCAAATAAAGTTGCTTTTACATTTACTACTTTATATCCTGCTAAAATACCATGTTCCATACATTCACGAAGTCCTGTCTCAACAGCTGGGAAATATTGTCGTGGAACTGCACCACCAAATACTTTTTCTTCAAATACCATTTCATCTTCATCTGGATTTGGTTCATAATCGATGAATACATGTCCAAATTGTCCATGTCCACCAGATTGTTTTTTATGTCTTCCTTCTCCTGTTGCTTTTTTACGAATTGTTTCACGATATGGTACTTTTGGCGTTTCTAATCGAACTTCTACTTTATATTTTGCTAATAATTTATTTAATACTACTTCAATATGTTGATCTCCTACACCATATAAAATAATTTGATTTGTTTCCTTATTATTCTCTAAACGTAAAGTAGGATCTTCCTCAATCATACGTGCCAATGCACTACTCATCTTATCTTCATCATTTTTTGACTTAGGATAAACTGCCATACCCAGCATTGGTTCAGAGAATGGAATTGGATCAGCTAAATAATGTTTTCCCTTATCACATAATGTATCATTTGTTTGTGTACATTGAAGTTTAACAACTGCACCAATATCTCCAGTGAATAATTTACCAACTGCAGTTTGATGTTTTCCTTTTACGATGAAAATTGTACTAATTTTTTCTAATTGATCTTTTCTTGTATTATAAACAGTTGAATCACTATTTAATACTCCACTTAATACCTTAATATAAGAGATTCTTCCAACAAATGGATCCACAATTGTTTTAAAAACTTGTGCACATAAACTTTCTTTTTCATTTGTTTCAAGTTCTACTAATTCATTCGTTTCTGCATCAGTAACAACAACACTACCATGTTCTCCGTATGTTGGAAAATACTTAACAATTAAATCCATTAATCGCTCTATTCCAATTGTATGGGTTGCGCTACCACTAAATACTGGACGAATTTCTCCATTACGTACTCCTAGACGAACTCCACGAGTTAATTCACTTTCGCTAAATTCTTCTCCACTAAAATATTTTTCCATCAAATCATCATCGCTCATCGCAATGGCTTCAGCAATTTGATTACGATATTCATTAACTACATCTTCCATATCTTCAGGTACCGGTTGTGCATGATTAGGATCTGCAAGTGGTCCTTCATAATACCATGCTTTATTTCTTAAGATATTGATAGAACCAATAATTTTATCATTTTCAACAATTGGAACTTCAAAAGGAATTATTGCTTTACCAAATTCATCACGTAAAGCGTGATATGCCGTATCAAAAGAAGTATTTTCTTCATCTAATTTATTAATAAAGAAGATTGTTGGAATCCCATGTTGTTCTGCAATTTCCCATGCACGTTGTGTTCCAGGTTGAACTGCATCTTTTGCATCCACAACAATCAACGCACTATCTCCTACAGCAATTCCAGCTTCAGCACCACGAACGAAATCTAAATAACCTGGTGTATCAATAAAATTTATTTTACACTCTTTCCATTCAATAGGAACAAGCGTTGCATAAACACTCAATCCTCTTTTTATTTCTTCTGGATCATAGTCGATTAAAGAACTACCTTCACTTGTAACACCAAAACGTTCACTTGCTTTTGTAAAATATAACATACTTTCTAAAACAGCAGTTTTTCCTACACCTGTATGACCAAGTACTGTTACATTACGTACTTCACTTGATAAATAGTCTCTCATAATGTCATCCTCCTATTTCAAAATAGGCTTTAATTGAGCCAAGCAATCATCTCTGACATAATGAATAGCCTTTCGACCTTCTTTATCACTTAAGTCTTTATCTGCTCCATTCGCAAGTAAATCTTCAACTAAACTTACATATCCACCATAAGCAGCTCTCATCAATGCTGTACACCCATTATTATCACAAGTATTCACATCAGCTCCTCGTTCAATCAATAAACGAATAACATCTTTTTTAAATGCTACACATGCTTCCATCAATGCAGTTCTTCCAACTTCATCATGTGCATTAATATCTGCTCCTGCGTCAAGTAAAACTGTTACACAACGATCATGTCCTAAAAATGCTGCTCTCATCAATGCTGTTCGTCCACGATCATCAGCTTTAGATACATCTGCCCCTGCTTCGATTAATTTTTTACAAATCGTTTTATTTCCTTTTTTTGCTGCACCCATAATTGCAGTTTTTCCTTTATTATCTTCTAAATTAACATCTGCACCATTATCTAATAAAACACGAACAATATCTTTATAATCTCTTTTTGCCGCACGCATTAAAGCAGTTCTTCCATCACCATTTTGATAATTAATATCAACACCTTTTTTTATCTCAGAACATACGGTTGCAAAATCACCACTTGCACATGCATCCCAAAATACCTTATTAAATTTTTGATCCATTTTAAATTCCTCCTTTATGTATTATCAATTATTATGGAATCATAAGTGAATAAAAAAAACGGACATAAAGCAAATCACTTTATATCCCTTTTAACCTAATTAAAACAGTCCCTCTAGCTGTAGGAACATTTAAAAGCGCTTTGTCTACTCCTTGAACTCTATTCATTTGACTCACGCTCCCTTCTTCACTTTCTTCTTTTATAGCTATATTGTATCGTATATTTTATATTTTGCAAGCGATTTCATTGCTTTTGAATAACTTTTTCATAGCTTTGGAATTTTGTACTTTTTTTCTTACCAATCTTTCCAATTGTATACCAATATTTCCGTTTTTCTTTAATTTAAAATTATTTATCATAATGAATTTCATCTAATCTTTATATCATACCTTTTATAATTTATGAAAATTTCTACTGTCCTATTCATAAAAAAATACTTTATCCAAATATTAATTATTTAAAAAAAAGCCATACAGATTTTCTGTATAGCTACTTTTTTATAGTTTACAATAATACAATCTTATTACATGAAATAAGGTAATGCGAAATAAGCAACGAAGATAATAATTAATCCCCATACAATTGGGTGAATATCTTTTGTTCTTTTATTTGAAACCATAGCTAATGCATAAGCGATGAATCCAAATGCAATACCATTAGAAATTGAATATGTTAAGATCATTGCGATTACAGTAACAAATCCTGAAGCTGCAAATACGATATCATCCCAATCAATTCCTTTTAATTGTTGTGCCATCATAATTCCAACTACAACTAATGCAGGTGCAGTAACAGCACTTGTAACTGTTGATAAAATAACAGGTGCAAATAAAATAGAAATAAAGAATAAAATACCAGATGTACATGCAGTTAAACCAGTTCTACCACCAACTTCAACTCCTGATGTTGATTCAACAAATGATGTAACTGTTGAAGTACCTAATGCAGCACCTGCTACTGTACCAATCGCATCAGCAAGTAATGCTTGTTCTGCATTTTCTAATTCCCCTTCTTTATTAATAATTCCAATACGGTTTCCAATAGCAACCAATGTACCTGCAGTATCAAAGAAATCTACAAATAAGAATGAAAATAATGCAACAAATGCTTTAAATGGATCTGCAAACAATTCACCAAATCCAGAAACAAAGGCTCCAGCAGCACCTAAATGGAAATTAGTTTCAATAAATGAATTAGGTAATGTAGGCATACCTTCCATTCCCATTGAACCACAAATTATACCAATAACAGCTGTAATTACCATACCAATGAAAACACCAGCTGGAACTTTTTTTACAACTAGTACAATCGTAACTAAAATTCCACATATTGCAAGTAAAACAGTTGGTTCAGATAAATTTCCCAAAGTAACAAATGTTGCAGGGCTTGCTGCAATAATACCAGCATTTTTTAAACCAACAAAAGCAATAAAGAAACCAATACCTGCACCAATTGCAAGTTTTAATTGTTGTGGAATTGCATTAATAATTGCTTTTCTAATTCCTGTTACTGAAATAACAACAAAAATTAAACCAGAAACAAATACAGCAGCTAAGCCAGCTTGCCAACTCATACCCATCTGTCCGCAAACTGTATAAGCAAATAATGCATTAACACCCATACCTGCAGCTAATGATACTGGATAATTCGCAATTACCCCCATTAAAATAGATGCAATACCGGCTGAAATAGCTGTTGCCAAGAATACAGATGCTTTATCCATTCCTGCATCAGCTAAAATAATTGGGTTAAGACCTAAAATATAAGCCATTGCTAAGAACGTTGTAAGTCCAGCAATAATTTCTGTCTTTACATTTGTGTTCTTCTCTTTTAGTTTAAATACTCTTTCTAACATAATATCCTCTTTTCTTTCCTCACATTGTATAATTTTAAACATAATTTCCCATGTTTTAACATAAAATGTGAACAAACATGTTTTAATTATATATAAAAAAAAAAATTAAATCAAGCAATATTATTACAATCTTTCTTTTAGATACTTTGTATTTTAAATAATCTATAAAAAAAAGATATAAAATAAATAAATATCTCACATTTTATATCTTTTTTACATTATTTTCTTCAAAACAAATCGCATAATTATCCTCACATGAATAATACTTTAAATTTGGATACATTTTGCATATCTCATCAAAACCTTTTCTTTCCGCCTTTTGATAATGCGGACAAAATAATCCTTCTACTAAATTACATCCCTTAACCAACTTCATTTCATCTCCACTATCGCTATATCCATATGTAAATAAAATGTTTGCCCCCGCACTTAATCCACAAATTACTATTCCTTGATCATATGCTTTCCGAAGAGTTTCTTGCAATTGAAAATTAAAAATTGCCTGCATTAACAAATTTGTATTTCCACCACCAAAATAGATAATATCAGCCTGTAAGATTTGTTCTTGAATACATCGATAATCTAGTTTTGTATGCCATAGACGAATAGATTCAACATTGCATCCTAAACTTCGATAATATTGTTTAAACCGCTTAGAATACCCTTGATCATCCTTAGATGCAGCAGGAATAAAAATAACATTTGGATTTCTTTTTCCTGTCCGCTCAACAATATACGAATCAATTAAAATCGTCTCTTTTTTTTGAAAACTCCCTCCACCAATAGCCACTAACGTTCTACTCATAAAAAGAATCCTACTTCTTTTATTTTCTGCAATGCGCGCTGAATTACATCTTCACTTTGAACAAGTGCAATTCGTACAAATCCCTCTCCATACTTTCCAAAAGTACTTCCTGGAGTTACTAAAATTCCTGTTTGTTTTAATAACTCAATAGAAAACTGTTCACTAGTTTGATATTGATCAGGTATTTTAGCCCACATGAACATTGTGGCTTGGCATGGTTCTACATTCCACCCTAAATCACGTAATCCTTTTACCAACATATCTCTTCGCTTCTGATACTCTATCCTTGTTTTTTCTACGATACTTTGATCTTGTGTCAAAGCAGTAATTGCTGCTTTTTGAATTGGTAAAAACATTCCATAATCAATATTACTTTTTAACTTACGAAGCATCGCTACAATATCTTTATTTCCAACACACATACCAATGCGAGCTCCTGCCATTCCATAAGTTTTAGAAAATGAATTAAATTCAATTCCTACATCTTTTGCTCCTTTATAATATAAAAAGCTTTTTCCTTCTTCACCATCAAATACCAAATTGCTATATGCAGTATCATGTAAAACAATAATGTCATATTTTTTAGCAAAACGAATTAATTCCTCATAAAATGAATCCGGTGCAGTAACACCTGTTGGATTATTAGGATAGGATACAATCATCATTTTTGCTTTTTTTGCAATCTCTTCTGGAATATCCTGTAATTGAATAATAAAATTATTTTCTTCCTTCATTGGCATTTCATAAATTTGTGCTCCAGCAATTCTTGGTCCATTCGCAAATACTGGATAACTTGGACTTGGTATCATTACAATATCACCTTCATCGCAAATTGCTAAAGCGATATGTGCTAATCCTTCCTGTGATCCTTGTAAAGAAAGAATTTCTGTATTTGGATCTAAATCAACAAGATATCTTTCTTTATACCATTGCTTTACCGCAAGACGTAATTCTTCTATATCATGCAAAGCGTACATATAACTTTTTGGATCTTTTGCTGCTTTAATTAAAGTATGAATAATTTCATCTGATGGTGCTATATTTGGGCTACCAATTGTAAAATCAAATACTTCTTTTCCTTCCTCAATATATTTACTTTTCTCTTCATCTAACTTAGAAAATACGGAAGTATCTAAACGCTCCATTCGTTTTGAAAATCTCATATTCATCCCTCTTTCTATTTCTATAATTATATAAGAATTACAAATATTTCACAATTATAATTCTTTTTTATAAAAATACGCTATTTTATTTTGCTCTACAAATGTGTCTATTTTTTTAAAATTATTTTTTTCTAATACCTTCAAAGACCTTTTATTATCTCCATATAAGTATGCTCCTGCTGTTTGTATATGAAACTGATCTTTTATTTTACTTAAAAACATATCTAAAGCAATGGTTGCTACACCTTTATTCCAATATGCCATATCAAATATACAACAACTTAGTAATGCATCAACATAATTTAACTTAAACAAATCATGACACCATATATCACCTATATAACGTTCTTCTACATAAATTACACAACGATAACAACTACAATCCCTATTTCTATATTCATCAAGAGCTTCTCCTAAAGTATCGGGTAAACGATACATATATTTTCGAATTTTTTCATCATTACCCATTTCAAAAAAAACTTGCACATGCTCTTCTTTTTGTTCTTTTAAATATATATTACTTTGCATATTCACACGCCATCCTCGATTAATATAACTCATTTGTTTTATATTTTCTCATAAAAAAATATAAAATCAATACTCTAATTAAACAAAAAAGGTGCAATTTATAATTACACCTTCTACCATATACCTATGTATAATCTATGAATTTAAATATCCTTTATAATCACTTGTATGTAATAAATCATTTGCATGTTGGATTTCCTCTTTTGTAGGTGGTTCAATACCATCTAGTGGATACTCCATACCTAGTTCTTTCCATTTATACGCACCAAGTGTATGGTACGGTAATACCTCAAAACGTTTTACATTCGATAATGATTTAACGAATTCATCTAGCTTGATTAAGTCTTCATCAAATGCCGTGCGTTGTGGTACTAATACATGGCGAATCCAAATTGGCTTCTTGATTTCATCAAGATAATGAATCATATCAATGATATTATCATTTTGCCATCCTGTTAATAGTTTATGGCGTTCTGGATTTATTTGCTTAATATCTACTAATAATAAATCTGTATATTCCATCAATTCTTGGAATTTAGAGAAGAAAGGTTCTTCTCTAGTAAATGGGTTACCACAAGTATCAATTGTTGTATGAACACCTTTTTTCTTAGCTAATTTAAATAATTCTATTAAGAAATCAATTTGAAGTAAAGGTTCTCCACCACTCACTGTGATTCCACCTTTTTTACCCCAATATGCTTTATAACGTAATGCTTTGTTTAAAACGTCTTCTGCTGATTCTGTAGCATCTTTGATAGCCCATGTATCTGCATTATGACAGAATTGACAACGCATACGACATCCTTGCATAAAAATGATATATCTTACACCTGGTCCATCTACTGAACCAAATGATTCAATAGAATGAATTGCTCCTTTTGCATTACTCATGTTTTCCTCCTAAACTTTTCACCAGTAAATTACTTTTTAAAATAAAGAAAGGTCTGCAGTCCTAAGACTAAACAGACCTTAATAAATCTTCAAATCTTATAGATGATCGTGGCAAGTTCTTGAAATAACATCTAATTGTTGTTCACGAGTTAAGTCAATGAACTTAACAGCATATCCTGAAACACGGATTGTGAAGTTTGCATATTCTTCTTTTTCTGGGTGTTCCATAGCATCTTTTAATTTTTCAACACCGAATACGTTTACGTTTAAGTGGTGAGCCCCTTTATCGAAGTATCCGTCTAATGCTGATACTAAGTTAGAAACACGTTCTTCTTCATTGTGTCCTAATGCATTAGGGTTGATTGTTTGAGTATTTGAAATACCGTCTAATGCATATTCATATGGTAATTTAGCTACAGAGTTTAATGAAGCTAATAAACCATTTTGTTCTGCACCGTATGCAGGGTTAGCACCTGGTGATAATGGTTCACCAGCTTTTCTTCCATCAGGCAATGCACCAGTAGCTTTACCATAAACTACGTTAGAAGTGATTGTTAAGATAGAAGTAGTTGGTTCTGAATTACGATATGTATGACGTTTTTCAATTTTTTCCATGAATGTTTTTAATAACCAAACTGCGATATCATCTGCACGGTCATCATCGTTACCATAACGAGGGAAATCTCCTTCGATTTCGTAATCAACAACTAATCCACTTTCATCACGGATTGTTTTAACTTTAGCATATTTAATTGCTGATAAAGAGTCAACTACATGAGAGAATCCAGCGATACCAGTAGCAAATGTTCTACGTACGTTAGTATCAATTAAAGCCATTTGGCTTGCTTCATAGTAATATTTGTCATGCATATATTGGATTAAGTTTAAGATGTTAACATATAAGTCACATAACCATTCCATCATGTTGTCATATTTATGCATAACTTCATCATAATCTAAGTATTCAGATGTAATTGGTGTATATTCTGGTCCAACTTGAACTTTAGTTTTTTCATCAACACCACCGTTGATTGCATATAATAAACATTTAGCTAAGTTTGCACGTGCACCAAAGAATTGCATTTCTTTACCTGTTTGAGTTGCAGATACACAACAGCAAACTGCATAATCGTCACCCCATACTGGACGCATTACATCATCGTTTTCGTATTGTACTGAACTTGTGTCAATACTAATTTTAGCAGCATAATCTTTGAATTCATCTGTTAAACGACTTGAATATAATACAGTTAAGTTTGGTTCTGGTGAAGGACCCATATTTTCTAATGTATGTAAGAAACGGAAATCTGATTTAGTAACCATATGACGTCCGTCCATTCCTAAACCAGCTAAATCCAATGTAGCCCATACTGGGTCACCAGAGAATAATTGGTTGTAGCTAGGAATACGAGCAAATTTAACCATACGGAATTTCATTGTTAAATGGTCAACTAATTCTTGTACTTCTGATTCTGTTAAGATTCCTCTTTCTAAGTCTCTTTCGAAGTAGATATCTAAGAATGCAGAAACACGTCCGATACTCATTGCAGCACCATTTTGTGTTTTGATTGCTGCTAAGTATGCGAAGTATGTCCATTGTACAGCTTCACGAGCATTTGCTGCTGGTAAGCTAATATCATATCCATAAATCTCAGCCATTTTTTTCATTTCTTTTAATGCTTTGATTTGTTCAGATAATTCTTCACGTTGACGGATGATATCATCAGTCATTGTTCCGCATCCACAATTAGCTTTGTCTTTTTCTTTCATTTTGATTAAGAAATCAACACCATATAATGCAACACGACGATAGTCACCTACGATACGTCCACGTCCATAAGTATCAGGTAATCCTGTAACAATTTTATTTTTACGTGCTTTACGCATTTCAGGAGTATATGCATCATATACTGCATCATTATGTGTTTTATGATATTTGTGGAAAATTTCATGTAATTTTTCACTTGGTTGGTATCCATAAGTTGTACATGCTTCTTCAGCCATTTTAATTCCACCATAAGGCATGAATGCACGTTTTAATGGTTTGTCAGTTTGTAATCCTACAACTGTTTCTAAGTCTTTTAATTCATCTGAAATGTAACCTGGACCATAGGCTGTCATTGAAGTTACAATCTCAGTTTCCATATCTAAGACTCCACCTTTAGCTCTTTCTTCTTTCTGTAATTTTTGTAAAGCTCCCCATAATTTATTAGTAGCTTCTGTTGGCTCTGCTAAGAAAGATTCATCTCCGTCGTATGGTTTATAGTTGTTTTGAATGAAATCTCTTACATTGACTTCTTCTTTCCAAATACGACCTTCAAAACCTTCCCATTCTTTACGTTCAATACTCATCGGTTTGACCTCCTATTTTTATGATGTAATTATAATAATTTTGAATTAAATATGCAACTAAAATACACTTTTTTCTTACTAAATTAGCTTAAACTAACCGTTTGATTGCTTCTTTCATATTTTTTTATGGAATCCCTTACATTTTTTCATCATTTTTTCAGATTTTCATATCTTTTTTATCCATATTTAACTTTTCTAAGAGACTGTGGTATATTATTTTTTCTCATTTTTTTTACTCTTTTTTTATCCATTCTTATAAAATTATTTATATATTTTTATAATTTTTAAATAAAATCATTTTCCTATAAAACAACCTTCTGTAAGTAATCTACAGAAGGTTGTTTGTTAATTTACATCATTTCTACTTAAGATTGCAGCTGGTGTTTTACGCATGGTTTTCCATACTGGTAATAAACCAAAGATACAGTTTGCAAGTAGAACAACTATAAAGCTAGTCAATAGAATTATAGGATTTATGACAAACTTCGTTTCAAAATAAGAAACACTGGAAAGAGATTGTAAAATATACGCCATCAACAATTGTGCTGGTAAAGCTGTAATCAATGTAATTGCAAGTGTTTCTCCTAAGAACATCTTATATAGATCAGTTTTCTTAAGACCAATCGCTCGAAGGATTCCAACTTCTTTGATGCGAGATAGGAAAGAAGAGCGTAACATCAAATACATTTCAATAAGTGAAATCAACAACATCACGCAAGATAACAGAATTGTGCTCATTGTTTCTTTTTGTTTGTTTTCCACATATTTATCTTTCTCAAGTTGATATGGATCTTTCACATGATAATGCTTATCTTGCAATATTTGCTTCAATGATTCCTTATCATCCGCAAGAATTGTCACATTTTTTACATTTTCTAATAAAGAAGCCTGTAGAGTATCTTGTGATACAAAGCCATATTCACGATAAAGCATCGTATCCTCATAAAAACCAACAACCGTTAAAGCATGATTTTGTACTTTATCTTTCAATACTTGATTGATTTTTACATTTTCTTTTTGACTGACTGGTAAGATGACTTCATACATCTTTTTCGGCCAATGGCCAGATACAAGCTTAATACGCTTGTAATCTGCCTCTTCTTTATAATCTTGTAGTGGTAATCCTGTTGATGTTTCATAAGAAGCAATGTTAGAAGTTGCGAGAGTGAAGCTTGCTACTTCATCATCATATAAATACATACAAGGACTATGGCTTTCAACAATACCAACGATGGTATATCTACGATTCCATCCATCTTTGATTTGTAATCCTATAAAATCTTTAGGTTTTCGAATTCCTAGATAACTAACTGGAAACTCTTTATAGAACTGATTTGCAACTGATTGATCTAGGACAACTTCTGTTTTCTTCGTTGGCAAATGCCCATATAAGACTTGATTTTTGTCTAAAGCAGAACTTGTTACAATGTTGACATTTGTATCATAACTCAGTGTGCTAGTTTGTAAATAGCGATCTAACATCAACATAATACTAGCATTTGCATTTCCTGGAACAACAGAGACAACATGATCCATCTTCTTAAAAGATGCGAGTTGTTCAGGCGTTATTTTACCTTTGCTAACTGTAAGATAATTTTTATGTGTCGTAATGAAATATTCATCTTTAATTGTTTGACTTGCTTCAAAACTACTAAACGCATATAAAACAAAGGCAGCTGCAAAAGCAAAGCCTACTAAAAGAATCTTTTTTAGCATTGAGTAAGAATAGATTCTTTTAAATCCTTCGTAAAGGATTTTGTAAAGTGGGAAGATTGGCTTATATTTGATGTTTTTTGCATGTTTAAACATCGTATCATAGTCAAAGGAGTACTCTTCCACACTTTCTTTTTGAAGCCCTTCATAATGTGCATCGATTAATTCAATATCTCCCTCGACATTATGATAGGGTTGGTTGGTTTCTAAATAAATGTGATTGTTTTTAATCACGAGTTTTATTTTTACATCTTCTAAAGGTTCATCTGCATAGACATCAATATCAAACCCTTGTTCTTGTACATGAGAATGTGTTTGTAAATCTTGTAGATAAATTTTATTTTCAATTTGATAATTAAGTGTTTTACTAGGATTATTTTCATAATCGGATACAACTTTTCCATCAATAATTTCTAGAATTCTTGTGGCATAGAAATGAGCTAACTCTTGTTCATGTGTCACTAGAATCACTAAACGTGTCTTTGAAATTGCTTTGATGATATTCATAATTTCAATTGTATTTCGACTATCTAGATTACCTGTGGGCTCATCCGCAATGATAATTTTTGGATTTTTAACTAATGCACGAGCAATTCCCACTCGTTGTCTTTCACCACCAGATAAAGCTTTTACAACACGATTTTTATAACGTAGCATTCCTACATGTTCTAAGATATAACAAACTCGTTTTTCAATCTCTTGTTTGTCTTTTATACCAATCATGCGTAATGCAATTGCAACATTATCAAATACTGTGCTATCTTCCATTAGATTGTAATTCTGAAAGATATAGCCAATATAGGCATTACGTATGGAATCTACTTTCCCACTACGGACATGACTAATCTTTTGATCATCAATATAGACGTCACCTTTACTAACGCAATCTAATCCACCAATTGCATTTAACAAAGTTGTTTTTCCACAACCAGAATTTCCTAAAAAACAAACCAATCCATGATTCTCTAATGTAAAGGTAGTGTCACGAATGGCATGTACTTCGTTCTTTTTATGACGATGGAAATATTTGTGCACATGTTCTAATCGAATCATACCCTACACCTCCTCAAAATAAGCATCCATGGCAGCTTGGTTAAACATATGTTTGACATAACGTTGTTTTAATAGGATACACATACCTAATAAGACAAAATATAAGATAAGCCAATGCTTAGCCTGCATATAACTTGCAAGCATTTGAATATCTTCGCTGCCAAATACCTGTTGCTGCAAACAAAGAGTAAGGATAAAGACAATGCCAAAGGCGATGTGGAAAACTAAGAACAATTCATTACACAAAATCGATGCACAATTTTTCTTGGTTGCACCAATCATACGAATCGTTGCATAATAAACGGTTCTTGATTTTAAGATTAATTTTAAAATAAAGTAGCTTACAAAGAAGATCAAAAGCAAGCTCAAAATAAATAATGCAGTATAAAGAATGTTGTTGATTTTGGTTTGTGTCTCATTATCTACAAACGTTGTCTTGTAAATATCAAATGCATCATAGCCTAGGTCTTGCAATTGTTTGATTGTTTGATTTTTTTCTTTCACATCTTTTACAAAGACACTTGCTTGATAATCATCAAATGTATATAGTTGTCGATAATCTTGCTCACTAATATAAATACCACCTGCAACATCTTCATACTTTCGACTTCCTAAATAATATTCCATGTTTTCGCTCGTATACACAGCACCAACACGTAAATCAATCTTATTTTTTTCATACATGGTTTTACTTGTGATCGTGCATGGTTGGTTGAGTGCATTTCCTTCTTTTAAAGTAGCAAGTTCCGTTGGTATGTATACCCTTCCTTTTTCCACATAAGGACTTGTTCTTACTGCATATTCTCCATCATCAGCTATTGGTATCTGTTTATTTGCAAAATTCACATTTGTTTCACTATACCCTTTCATCACCTGATTAAACATATGATTGAATCTTGCCTGTGGGACATACAAGATTCCTTCATCTTGATAATTCTCTATTTTTGTATGTCCAATACCTACAATTTTTATTTTTCCCATAAACGCATCAGTTCCCACTTCATTTATTTTTACGCTCGTTAATAATGAGGAATCAAATTGCGTTACATAATCATTTTCTTGATCGTATAGAAAAATGGCTTCGTTTTCATTTCTAGGCATTCGTCCACGAGTTAGAGTGTATGATGTTTTTACTGGTTGCAATGCAACATTTACGAAAAAGGTAGAGTCTTTTGAATCTTTATCATACATATAAAATTGAATATCTTGTAATAGATCATTATAGATGATTGATTGTACATTATTTAGTGATGCTAATTGTTTGTAATCTTCTTTCGTGAACGCTTTTTTATCTTTTTTTGTCAACAACAAGCGTTCTTGTGAACTATCTTTAAAAAAAGCATTATACCTTTCACCATTATTGGATCCGCCATTCTTTGCTGAAGTAATGGATACATAACTGCCACAAACACTTGAGCATAAGAATAAGAAGACGAAAAGTAACAACATGAATTTAGCTGGTAAGCGAAAGGTATTTCTTATACCTAGTCTAATCTTTTCAATCCATGGCAGTGCATCACATCTGCCTAGCGTAGGTGCATCCTTTCTTTCTATTTGTTCTTTTAATTTTTTATCTTCGACAATTTTTCCATCATGCATTCGAATTTTTCTTGTTGCATAAGGTTCTACTTGCTCATAATTATGGGTAACCACAATCACTAACTTATCCTTGGAAATTTGATGTAAAAGCTTCATGATTTCATTTGCTGCCTCCACATCCAAATTTCCCGTTGGCTCGTCCGCTAAGATAATTGGGGTTTCTTTTGCCAACGCTCGAGCGATTGCCACTCTTTGTTTTTGTCCACCAGATA
>JAHHST010000017.1 GCA_020025055.1 Longicatena sp. | reverse complement strand
AAATATATAAAATAATCAAAACTTAAAAAATATACTTTACATTAATAGTGGATAAGTGCTATAATTTGATGACGAGTAGAAATCTCTACTCCCCGCTCTGTGTTAGACAGGGCCATAGACCATGAGGAGGTGTACAGAATGAAAAAATACGAAATCATGTACATTGTGAATGCATCATTAGAAGATGCTGAACGCGCTAAAGTAATGAACGGATTACACGCAATCATTACTGACCATGCAGGTTCTATCGATCAGGTAGAAGAATGGGGCGTAAAAGAATTCGCATATGAAATCAACCACATGAACAAAGGGTACTATGTTGTAATCAACGTAACTGCTAATAACGAAGGAATTCAAGAATTTGATCGTTTAGCTCGTATCAACAACAACATCGTACGTTATATGATCGTTAAAACACAAGACGAAGAATAAAATAGAGAAGGAGAAGTACCATGATTAATCGTGTAGTATTAGTAGGTCGTTTAACGAAAGACCCTGTATTACGTAAAACTGGATCAGGAACTAGTGTAACATCTTTTACAGTAGCTTGCGACCGTAGAGTGAAAACAGAAGGTCAACCGACTGCAGACTATATTAACTGTGTGTGTTGGAATCGTGTTGCTGACAATACTGCACAATATACACATAAAGGTAGTTTAGTTGGTGTTGAAGGAAGAATTCAAACACGTAGCTATGATGACCAAAGTGGAAAACGTGTATATGTTACAGAAGTAGTTGCAGATAGTGTTCAATTTTTAGAACCTAAAGGAGCTGCAAGCTCTGCAAATGCATATGTACCTGATTATGGAAACAATGCTGGTTATCAACCAGATCAAAATACACAATCATTCTCAAGTGATTTTACATCTAGCGATACATTAGATATCGCCAGTGATGATTTACCATTCTAGTGGTAGAAAGGAGATTACTATGGCTTTCAAAAAACAACGTATGGGACGCAAAAAAGTTTGCTACTTTACAAAAAATAAAATCGAATACATCGATTACAAAGATGTTGAATTATTAAAAAGATTCATTTCTTCAAACGGGAAAATTATTCCTAGACGTGTAACTGGTACACGTGCTAAATATCAACGTATGTTGGCTACTGCAATTAAACGTGCACGCCAAATGGCTTTATTACCATACGTAAACGAATAATTGTATTTAGAAACCTCCAACTGTTTTACAGATGGAGGTTTTTCTCATAAGAAAGGATGAAAACATGAACAATCAAACAAGAAAGATTACTGAAGGGGCGATGATGGTTGCGATTGTTGGCTTATTGCTATTTATTAATCGTCAACTAGCAGGGATGATAGAAGTTGCTATGTATTGGATTATGACATTTCCAATCTTGATCTATACAGCAAAATATGGGGTAAAAGATGCACTTGTTCCTGCGGTATCTATGATTCTTTTAAGCTTTATGATTTCAGCACCTACAACTATTTTTTATTTAATTAGTTGCGATGTTACGGGAATCTTATATGGAGCTGGAATAAGAAAGAAATGGAAGAATGGTTCTTTATTGTGGTGGACAGGAGTATTCACATTTGTTTCGTATTTCGTAACAACTGTTTTGTTTGCGGCAATGTTTGGATATGATCCTAATGAAGATATCGTTATTATTAAAAATGTCATTGATTTTTTAAATGTTGATATCAATATTCCAATTGCTAAAATTGCGGCTAGTTTGGTAATTGTAGGGGCAATATTAATGACTGTATTACAGACGATGTGTATTCATATGATTGCGAATATATTATTAAAACGTATAAAAATTGAAGTACGCCCAATGAAAAATGTTTTAGAATTACGTGTTCCTAAGTTCGTTGGATACATTATTTTGGGAATAATAGTTCTATTTTTGATGCAAAATGTGATAAAATTAAAACAAGACGTTTATACAATATTGCTGACACTTTCTTTTCTATGTACTGTATTTGCAGTTGGATATGGTGTTCTAACACTTCTTTGTGTAGCAATGGTATTAAGAAAAAGATTTTTAATTTTTATCATATTCCTATGTTTATTTATCCCATATATTAATTTAATGATTGGTATGATTGGTTTATTAGATATGATTATGGATATTCGAACATTATGGATACGGGCAATTATACGAGGTGAAAATAATGGAGCGATTAGAAAACATTAAAGTTCAAATAGGAATTGTTGTTTTAACTCAATTTCTTTTAGTATTTGTTTTAGCAATGGCCAAAATTGATGGGGTACGAATCTTCCCATTATTATTGTTAGTTATTATCAATTCATTAGTTTTATTGTGGGTTGTATATTGGTTTAGCAATGATCGAGAAAGAAAAGATATTGATATTTCTAGAATTTTAGGGCATGATGCAAAAGATGCTTTAGTCATTGGAAAAACAGGAATTATTACTTATGATGATCAATATTGTGCTACATGGGTTAGTGATTTACTGACAAATCGTGGAATAGCCATTGTAGGGAAAAAATTAACAAGTTGGATTCCTAAAATTAATGAATTATTTAGTGAAGATATTGATAATATTATTGTATCAGATAAGTCTTATATATATGAAATTACTAGAAAAGATGATGGACAAGTATTGTTTGTAAAAGATATTACAGAATTTTATAAATTAAATAAAAATTATAAAGAAAATCAAATTGTTGCAGGTCTTTTACAATTAGATAATTATATGGAAATTCAACAGTATGAAGATGAAACTAAGATGGCACAGATCAATTTGGCTGTTCGTCAACCACTTGTAGAATGGGCAGATAAAAGCGGAATGATGATTCGTCGTTTAAGAAGTGATCGTTTTTTTGTAGTGTTGAATGAAAAGATTTATCAACAATTAGTAGAAGATAAATTTTCTATCTTAAATACAATTCGTAGAAATGCAGAAGAAATTGATGTTGCGATTACTTTAAGTATGTCATTTGCAAAAGGGACAAATGACTTCACTGTGCTAGATACAATGATTAATGATTTATTAGAATTAGCACAGAGCCGTGGTGGGGATCAAGTTGCGGTTAAAATGTATGGAGAAAGTGTCAAATACTATGGCGGAAATAGTGAAGCACGTGAAAAGCGTAGTAAGGTACGTGTACGTGTTATGTCACAAGCTATTCGCGAAGCAATTACAGAAGCGAAAAAAGTATATGTTGTAGGACATAGGGATATGGATTTCGACTGTATGGGTAGCGCATTATGTATGTCAAGATTAGCAAGTGCATATGGAAAAGAAAATTATGTCGTGAGTGAATCAGGTGGAATTGAACCACAATTAAAACAAGCATTTGAAGAGTATCGTGAAGTATTATCAGAACGGCATCATTTTATTAGTGATGAAGAAGCTGCTCAAAAAATTAGCAATGATGATTTATTGATTATTGTGGATCATAACAATCCTAAACAAACAGGGGCACCTGAGACATTAGCAAATGCCAATCGTGTCATTGTAATTGATCACCACCGTAGAAGTGAAGATTTTATTGGAAATCCTTTATTGGTATATGTGGAAACAAGTGCAAGTTCTGCTTGTGAATTAGTTACAGAATTCTTGCCTTATCAAACTAGTCGATTAAATTTATCCATTGAAGAAACAACTTTAATGTATGCAGGTATTTTAGTGGATACAAACCGATTTAGAAATCGTACGGGAAGTCGTACGTTTGAAGCGGTTGCATATTTGAAAAAACGTGGGATTGATGCGATTGCAGCTGAAAATATGTTAAAAGATAATTTTGATGATTTTGTGGAAAAAACTGAAATTATGAATTATTCAAAAACATATGACGGAAATATGATTATTGCAGCTGTGGATAATCAGCAATTGATTAATCGTACATTGATGTCAAAAGTTGCGGATAGTATGTTAGAAATTAAAGGTGTTGAAGCAAGTTTTGTCATTGCCCAAATCAATGAATATGAGTGTGGTATCTCTGCACGTAGTAAAGGAAACGTAAATGTTCAAATCATTATGGAAAAAATGAATGGTGGAGGGCATTTTAATGCGGCAGCATTGCAAAGAAAAGATACTACAGTACAACAATTAAATGAAGAATTAAAAATGAAAATAGATGAATATAACGAAGAGAAAAAGGAGGAAGTTCAGGATGAAAGTAATTCTGTTAGATGATGTTAAAAAAGTAGGAAAAAAAGGAGATGTTGTAGAAGTTAGTGATGGGTACGGACGTAATTTTTTATTAAAACAAAAATTAGCTGTTTTAGTAACGAAAAAAAGTATGGAAATTTTAGATGAACAAAATTTACAACATGACTTAGAAGAAAAACAAAAAGAAGCAGATGCTGAAGAAGTTAAGAAAAAACTTGCGAATATTGTATTGGAATTTCATGTAAAGAGTGGAAACGGGGGACGTGTGTTTGGTAGTGTTTCTACAAAACAAATTGTTGCCCAATTACATAATGAATATGGAATTAAAATTGAAAAACGTAAATTTATTGATAAAGACCCAATTTCTTCATTAGGGTATACAGATTTAAAAGTAGATTTATATAAAAATAAAGTTATCGGTGTTGTTCGCGTACACGTGAACGGATAGGAGATCTAAATGAGTAGAGAATTACCGCATAGTACAGAAGCCGAACAAGCGATTCTTGGCGGAATGATGGTGTATCCAAATGTTGGTAGTATTGTCTTTGATCAAGGATTAGAAGCTACTGACTTTTATACTGATATTCATCAGCGTATTTTCTCTGCTATGATGGATATTACAGATGCTGGAAAACCAATCGATGTTATGACATTGATTGCCCGCTTACAGGATACCAATCAATTAAATTTAGTTGGAGGAGCAGATTATATTATTAAATTAAGTGATACTGCAATTTCAGCTACCAATAGTATGTACTATATTGAAATGATTAAAAGCAGGGCTCATTTGCGTCGTTTAATTGAAACAGCACAAATGATTGAAGAACAAGGATATGATACTTCAAATTCCCTAGATGACATTATGGATAAGGCAGAGCGTGATATTTTAAACGTAACAAGAGATCGCAAAGCTACAGATTTTAAAAGTAGTCGAAAAGTGATTTCTGAGGTTATGCAAGAATTGATTAAATTACGTTCTAGTGAAAATCATGTGACAGGAATTAAAACAGGCTATACAGATTTGGATCGATTGACGAATGGATTTCAACGTGGAGATTTGATTATTCTTGCAGCCCGTCCAGCGATGGGGAAAACTGCGTTTGCCTTAAATATTGCATTAAATGCATCGTTTTATAACCCTGGAGCAATTGCAATCTTTTCACTAGAAATGCCTGCAGAACAGTTAATGAAACGTATTTTAAGTGCAAAGAGCTCGGTAGAATCAGGAAAATTACGAAGTGGAAATATTGTCGATGATGAATTTAATAAGCTAAATGAAGCTGCCAATGAATTGATGAATAGTAAATTATACATCGATGATAGTTCTAATATAAAAGTAGGAGAAATATTCTCTAAATGTAGAAAGTTAAGAAGTGAACATGGACTTGATTTAATCGTCATTGACTACTTACAGTTAATTAGTGGAAGTGGAAAAGGAAATGGTGACAATCGTCAACAAGAAATTTCAGAAATCAGTCGTTCATTAAAACAATTAGCACGTGAAATGGAATGTCCAGTCATTGCATTATCACAGTTATCGCGTTCTGTAGAAAGCAGACCAGATAAACATCCAATGTTGTCAGATTTGCGTGAATCAGGAGCGATTGAACAGGATGCCGATATTGTTGTTTTCTTATATCGTGAAGAATATTACAATAAAGACAAAGATGAGCAGGATAAAAATGCAACAGATAAGACAGAAGTTATTTTTGCAAAGCATCGTAATGGTGCAACAGGAACAGTTGATTTAGCTTTCCAAAAATCAATTTCAGCATTTTTCAATATCGCTAAAGACAAAAATTATTAGAAGGGAATATGTGTATGAAGTTTGCTTTATTAGCTAGTGGTTCAAAAGGAAATTGTTGTTTAATTGAACATCGTGATACAAGAATCATTATCGATTGTGGAACAACCAAAAAATATTTAACAGGATGTTTTCAACGCTTAGATTATGATATTTCAACTACCGATGCATTGTTGATTACACATACACATACCGATCATATTTCTCAGATAAAAATGTTTGATGATATTGAAACTTATGCAACACAAACAATTGATACACATCACTTACATCATATAAATCCATATGAAACTTTAGAAATTAAAGACTTTCATATTCGTGTATTGCCAATGAGTCATGATTGTGAAGGAACGGTTGGATATGTGATTGAATGTGATGATGAAAAAATGGTCTATGTGACAGATACTGGGTATATTAAAGAGGATGTTAAAGAATATATTCGAGATGCGGATTATTATATATTTGAAAGTAATCATAATATCGAAATGTTGATGCAGACCTCTCGTCCAGTATATATAAAACAACGTATTATTAATGATTATGGACATTTGTGCAATGAAGATAGCGCAAATATTTTAAGCGAAGTCATTTCCCAAGAAAAAACAAAAGAAATTGTATTAGCCCATATTTCACAAGAGGGAAATACTCGTGAATTAGCGTTATCAACGTTGCAACAAACATTTGATAATAAGCATATTGATTATACGAATATGCAATTATATCCAGCAGATCAATTTTCTATTTATGTAGGAGGAATGGGAAAATGAAACGATTTGTAGCATTTATTCTAGTAGCATTGATTGGATGGAATGCATTATTATCTATTCAACTATATCAAATAAAACAAGATCGAAATACCCTTGTTGAAACAGGGGAGAATGTGGATCCAAATGTACAGCATGCAAGTGTTGAAATTACAAGTGATATAACAAAACTTGTGGAAAAAAGCGAAAACAGTGTAGTAACGATATCTTCATATCGAGATGATCGTTTACAGGGTACAGGAAGTGGAGCAATCTACAAAGTAAAAGATAAAGTAGTTTATATTATTACAAATAATCATGTGGTTGAAAAAGCGCAAACCGCAACAGTAGCATTTGCGAATGGAAAAAGTGAAAAAGCTGAGATTGTTGGTACGGATGTATTAACTGACTTAGCCGTTTTAAAAGTAAATGTTGACTTTGAAGCGAAAGCATTTGTTGCAGGAGATTCTTCTTTATGTAAGAAAGGAGAGTATGTAATTGCCATGGGAAGTCCATTAGGTATTGAGTATCAAGGAAGTGTTTCTGGTGGTTTGATTAGTGGATTAAATCGTCGTATGGAGCTAGATACCGATAATGATGGTGTTTCTGATTGGGATTTAAATGTAATTCAAACAGATGCAGCGATTAATCCAGGAAATAGTGGTGGTCCGTTGATTAATATGGCTGGAGAATTAATTGGGATCAATTCTATGAAAATATCAGCCGAAGAAGTAGAAGGTTTTGGATTTGCACTACCAATTAACGAAGTAATGCCAATTGTTTCGCAACTTGAAAATAATGGTAGAGTTGTTCGACCAATTTTAGGAATCAGCATTACTCCATTATATGGCTTAACAGCACTTGAAAAATTCTATTATGGAATTAATACAACACAAGAGGAAGGTTTATATATTGTTAAAGTTGCTTCACATTCACCAGCTGCCAAAGCAGGAATACGTGAAGGTGATATATTGTTAAAATTAGACGATAAAGAAATACAAACAATGAAACAATTCCGACAATATCTATATACGAAAAAAGTAGGAGATGAAATTGTTATCACTTACGAACATCATGGAAAAACAAAAGAAAAAACAGTAATACTTGAGTAAAGAACGGGAATCCGTTCTTTTTCATCAAGAGGAAGGAATATTATGATTAAAGTAGTTGCGGTAGGGAAAATAAAAGAAAAATTTGTAAAGGCACAGATTGCAGAATATGAAAAACGTTTAAAACCATTTACTAAATTAGAAATCATAGAAGTAAATGATGAAGTTGCACCTCAATCAAATAGTGATGCAGAAAATGAAATGGTAAAAGAAAAAGAAGGAGAACGTCTATTAGCAAAAATTAAAGACCAAGAATTTGTGATATTATTAGATTTATGGGGAGAAATGGTGGATAGCGAATCCTTTGCTAAAAAAATAGAACATATCCAGACGTATCAGTCTAGTAACATTACTTTTGTAATTGCAGGTTCTTTAGGGCCTGGGAAAAATATTTTAAATCGTGCGAATTGGAGATGGAAATTATCGGATTTAACATTTACTCATCAGATGACAAGAGTATTGGTATTAGAACAAATATATCGCTCATTTATGATTTTAAATAATAATCCTTACCATAAATGAAAATTTGTTTCATGTAAAATATATGAAAAACCCTTGACATATAATGAAAACTGGTGTAATTTTAGATAAACCAATGCGAAAGAGATAACATAAAAAGGAGCACTTACAGAGAGTCCGGATGCTGAGAAAGGATAGAAATGCTATTTTATAAATGGACTTTCAAGGGCGAAGGGAAAGACAGTTAGTTAAGTATCTAAGACGTATGCTTGCGTTAAAAGCTAGAAGTGTAGAATGCATTTTGAAGAGTGGGTATGAAAATATCAAATCAGGTGGTACCGCAGATGAACAAATCTGTCCTGAAGTCGGAAGACTTTTGGATGGATTTTTTTTTAATAAAGGAGGAAAAGGTATGAAAAAAATATTAACTCTAATTATGATTGCATGTATGATGGTAGGAATTCTTACAGGATGTCAGGGAAAAAATGATGTTCCAAAAGTATCTGTTGCTCAAATTGTGGAACATAAATCATTAAATGAAATAAGAGATAGTTTTCATGAGGAAATGAAAGCATTGGGATATAAAGATGGCGAGAATATTCAATTAGAATTTAAAGATGCAGGAAATCAAAGAAATACTTTGAATTCCATCTTGTCTACGTTTGCAGGAAATCAAAGTGATGTCATTGTGGCAATTGCAACTCCTACTGCAATCGCAGCAGCTAATTATAGTGAAGATATTCCAATTGTTTTTTCAGCAGTAAGTGATCCAATTCAATCAGGATTGATTGATGATTTGCAACATCCTAATAAAAATATTACTGGAACAAGCGATGAAATTCAGGTGGATAAAATTTTATCGTTAGCATTAGAAATGGATCCAAATATGAAAAAATTAGGGTTTATCTATAATAGTGGAGAAGCAAATTCTGTATCAAATCTAGAAAAAGCAAAAGTTTTTTGTAAAGAACATAATCTTACATTAATTGAAGCAAGTGGAACAAATATTAGTGAAATGCAGAGTGCATTTTCCGTTTTATTAAATAAATGTGATGCTATTTTTGCACCCAATGATAATACCGTAGCAAGTTCTATTTCTGCTTTAGTAGAATTAGCAAATAAGAAAAAAGTGCCAGTGTATGCAGGCGCTGATTCAATGGTAAGTGATGGTTGTTTTGCAACTGTAGGGATTAATTATACCGAGCTTGGAAAAGAAACAGCACGTATGGTGAATCAAATTTTAAAAGGAAAAGACGTATCTGAAATACCTGTAAAAGTTTTTAAAGATGATTTAAATATTTATGTGAATGAAGATACTTTACAAGCAATTGGAAGAACGATTCCAAAACAATTAAAAGAACAAGTTGTAATGATGAAATAAGGAGGAATACTATGTCAATCGCAATTATACAAGATGCTATCGAACTTGGAATTATCTTTTCAATTATGTCATTTGGAGTATTTCTATCATTTCGAGTTTTAAATATACCGGATTTGACTGTGGATGGTAGTTTTACAACAGGTTGTGCAGTTTCTGCAGTTTGTTGTATGATGGGGCATCCGTTTCTTGGAATTATCTTTGCTTTTTTAGCAGGAGGACTTGCAGGAATGGTTACAGGATGGTTGATGACAAAATGTAAAATTCAACCACTACTAGCTGGAATCTTAACAATGACAGCGCTTTATTCGATTAATTTAAAGATTATGAGTGGGCAACCAAATATTTCTATCTTTGGGAAAGCAACAATTTTTACTCCATTAAAAGAGGTTTTACCAGTCTATGCAAAAGGAATTGTTGTTACATTGTTAGCTATTTTATTAGTTATTATTTTATATTCTTTCTTAAAATCACAATTAGGAATGAGTATTCGTGCTACAGGAGATAATGAAGCAATGGTACGAGCTTCAAGTATTAATTCAAATTGCATGAAATTAATAGGAATTGCATTAGCAAATGCGATTGTAGCATTTGCTGGAGGTATCTTTACACAATATCAAAATTTTGCGGATATTAGTGGTGGAGTTGGAATGATGGTTGTAGGGCTTGCAAGTATTATCGTTGGAGAAGCGTTTATTCGTAACTCTAAAATTTTATATCAATTAGTTGCGGTAATCGTTGGTGCTATCTGTTATCGATTATTACTGACATTTGCACTACAGTTTGGAGTAAAGGCAAGTGATTTAAATTTATTATCAACAATTCTTGTTGTTGTTGCAATTTCATTGCCACAGCTTCGAAGAAAGAACAGGAGGAAACAAAATGCTTGATTTAAACGATATTAGTATCACTTTTTATCCTAATACAGTAAATGAAAGAATGGCACTTCAACACGTATCTTTGCATGTGGAAAAAGGAGATTTTATCACTGTATTAGGAAGTAATGGAGCAGGAAAAAGCACATTGTTAAATGCCATCAGTGGAGCTCTTCAGGTGGATAGTGGAAAGATTATATTAGATGGAAAAGAAATTCAAAACTTACCTGAATATAAACGGGCAAAAGAAATTGGACGCTTATTTCAAGATCCAATGAAGGGGACTGCTCCGAATATGAGCGTTGAAGAAAATCTTGGTCTTGCATATAGTCGTGGTAAGCGAAAAACATTAAGTAGGGCAATAAAAAAAGAGGATAAAGACTTTTTTATCGAACAGTTAAAAACCTTAGGAATAGGATTAGAAAACCGCTTAGATCAAAAAGTTGGATTGTTATCTGGAGGGCAACGACAAGCACTTACTTTATTAATGGCAACCATTGTAACTCCAAAATTATTATTGCTTGATGAACATACTGCGGCTTTAGATCCAAAGACCGAAAAACAAATGATGCAGATTACAAAAACGATTATTGATAAAAATAACATAACTACATTTATGATTACTCATAATTTAAAACAAGCACTTGCTTATGGAAATAAAACAATCATTATGCAAGAAGGAAAAATTGTTAAAATTTTAGAAGGTAAAGAAAGAGAAGAAATGACATTTGATAAATTACTTTCGTTGTATGATCTTGTATAAAAAAATAAAAAAATGAATGAAAATGTCGAAAATTCTGTAAACGCATACAAATTATTATGATTTCCATTAAAATCGCGTTAAAAAACTGGAAATTTATATTTAAAACATATATACTTAATATGTAATAGATCCTAAGGGAGGGTTCAACATGAGACAAAACAACATGCTAGCTATGATCTTAGCTGGTGGTCGAGGTACAAGATTATATGCTTTGACAAAAAAAATTGCAAAACCTGCAGTTTACTTTGGAGGTAAATATCGTATTATTGACTTTCCGTTAAGTAACTGTGCAAATTCCAACATTAATGTTGTTGGTGTATTAACGCAATATGAGAGCGTTTTACTTAATTCATACGCTGCCGCAGGACAACGATGGGGATTAGATGCGAAAGATAGCGGTGTTTATGTATTACCTCCACGTGAAAAAGACGGAGCAGAATTCGATGTGTATAGAGGGACAGCGGATGCAATTACACAAAACATTGACTTTATTGATAATCAAGATCCAGAATATGTACTTGTTTTATCAGGGGATCATATTTATAAAATGGATTATTCAAAAATGTTATCTTTTCATAAGTCATGTAATGCCGATGCTACAATCGCAGTATTGCCTGTTCCAATGAAAGAAGCTAGTCGATTTGGAATTATGAATACAGATGATACTGGACGAATTATTGAGTTTGAGGAAAAACCAGAAGAGCCAAAGAGTAATTTAGCATCTATGGGAATTTATATTTTTAATTGGAAATTATTACGTAAAATGTTAGTAGCTGATATGGATGATCCAAATAGTAATCACGATTTTGGAAAAGATATTATTCCAGCTATGTTAAACAGTGAAAAACGTTTATTTGCTTATCAATTTAAGGGGTATTGGAAAGATGTTGGAACAGTAGATTCATTGTGGGAAGCAAACATGGATTTATTAAGTTCTAAAAACGAATTAAATTTAAATGATCCAAACTGGAAAATTTATACAGAAGATGTCGCAACCGTACCACATTTTGTGGGACCAGAAGCAAAAGTAAATAATGCTTATATTAATCAGGGATGTTTGATTAATGGTGAAATTAATAATTCAGTACTTTTCACAAATGTAAAAGTTTTTGAAAAAGCTCAAGTTAACGATTCTGTATTGATGCCTAATGTTGAAGTTGGGGAAGGCGCAATCATTAATCGTGCAATTGTTGCGGAGGGTGTAAGTATTGCTGCTGGAGCAGTAGTTGGTAGTGCTGATAGTGAAAGCATTGAACTTGTCAGCAAGAATGTGAGGGGTGAATAATATGTGTAATGCATTTGGGATTATTAATTATGAAGGACCTAATGTAAATGTAAAAGGAATGGGAGATTATCGACCAGTAGCTGCATTTTCATTTTTAGGAAGATATCGTTTAGTAGACTTTCCAATTTCTAATATGAGTAATAGTGGTGTAAATCATATTAAAGTATTTGTAAAATCAAATCCACGTTCTTTGATTGAGCATCTAGGAACAGGACGTCATTATAATATTAATTCAAAACGTGGAAAACTTCATATTTTACCTGCAAAAAACATGGATGAATCAGACTTCTATAACAATGATATTAATTCTTACATGTTTAATATGCAGTCTATTGAAGAAGTTAATCAACCTTATGTAATTTTAGCTCCATCTCATATTGTTTACCGACAAGACTTTTCTGCATTGTTAGATGCTCATATTGAAAGTGGAGCAGATGTTACAATGTTATATCAAGAAGTAGATCATGCAAAAGATAGTTTTATTAATTGTGATGCAATTGAGTTAAACAAACAACATGGTGTACTTTCAATCCAAAAAAATCGTGGAAATGGAGAACATAAATCAATTTCATTAGAAACTTATGTTATGAGTAAAGAATTATTTATTTCTTTAGTAAAGAAAGCTTCTAATGTATCTTCTTTATATTGGTTCCGTGATATATTAAATGATTTATGTACAGAGTTAGATATTCGTGGTTATGAACATAAAGGCTTTGTTGCCTGTATTAATGATTTTAAAAGCTACTATAACTCTAATATTGGATTATTAGACTTAGAGAAAGCGAAAGATTTATTTGCTCGTGATTGGCCATTCTACACACGTACAAATGATTCTTGTCCAACAAAATATCATAGTGATGTAACAGTACAAAATAGTATGGTTTCAAACGGATGTGAAGTAGAAGGAGATATTTATAACAGTATTATTGGTCGTGGTGTAAATATTAAAAAAGGTGCAGTAATTAAGAACAGTGTGATTCTTCCAGGTGCATTTATTGGAGAAGATGTTCATATTGAAAATGTAGTAGTGGATAAAAAAGCACGTATTATTCGCAAAAAAGAATTAAAAGGTACAAGTGATACTCCACTGTACGTGAAAAGGAATGATAAAATATAATGGCAAGAATATTAATGGTTGCATCTGAAGGTTTACCATTTATTAAAAGTGGTGGATTAGCAGATGTTGTAGGTTCTCTACCTCAGGAATTAGTAAACAAAGGACATGAGGTTCGTGTTGTAATGCCAATGTATTTAAAAATTGCACAGAAGTTTCATGAAGAAATGCAATTAGAAGCACAATATAGTGTATCTATTTCTTATCGTGAAGTTCCAGTGAATGTTTGGTCTACAATGCGTAAAAATGTAAAATTCTATTTTATTGAACACCAAGGATATTTTGAACGTGATGGATTATATGGTTACGTTGATGATGGAGAACGCTTTGCTTATTTCCAAAAAGCAGTGTTAGAATTATTAAATCAATTAAACTATTTCCCTGAAATTATCCATTGCCATGATTGGCATACAGGTATGTTACCTGCAATGTGTAAAGAAGGACATAGTTTTGATGAACGTTATCGTAATATTCGTTTTGTTTATACAATTCATAATTTAGCATTTCAAGGAAACTTTGGACCTGAAATGTTAGATAGTTGTTTAGGATTAGATTACCGTATCTTTGATAACGGAAATGTAAGATATGATGGTGGTATTAGTTTTATGAAATCTGGTATTTTATATGCAGATAAAGTAACTACAGTATCTCCAACATATGCAAAAGAAATTCTTACTCCACAATATGGGGAACATATGGAAATGGTATTGAATATGCGTAAATATGATTTGTGGGGAATCACAAATGGAATTGATATTGAAATGTGGAATCCAATGACAGATCCAGATGTACCTTATCACTATAACAAGGTGAATGTGAAGAAAGAAAAGAAAGAAAATAAAATGGCGCTTCAAAAAGAATTAGGATTAAAAGTTGATCCAGATGTTATGTTAGTGGGAGTTGTTTCTCGTTTAACATGGCAAAAAGGATTCTATTTGATGATGGAAAAATTATCTGAAATTTGTGGTATGCCAATTCAATTAGCTGTATTAGGTAGTGGAGAAAGTAGCATTGAAGATAAGATGCGTCAATTAGAAGATGGAAACAAAGGAAAAATTGCATTCTATCGTGGATACAATGATTCTTTAGCACATCGTATTTATGCAGCATCTGATTTATTTTTAATGCCTTCATTATTTGAACCATGTGGTATTTCACAATTGATTTCTATGCGTTATGGAACATTACCTCTTGTTCGTGAAACAGGTGGTTTAGGCGATACAGTTACTCCATACAATGAATTTGATAAAACAGGAAATGGATTCAGTTTTGCAAACTACAATTCCGATGAAATGATTCAAGTAATGCATAATGCAATTGATGTATACTATAATCGTCCAGAGGATTGGAAAATTCTTGTTCGTAATGCGATGAATACAGATGTAAGTTGGGAAAAGAGTGCAGAAACTTATTGTCAACTTTATGCACAATTACATCCATAATTTATATAAAAAAGCAGCAAAAATTTGCTGTTTTTTTATATGAAATATGTATAGAAAAAAATATAAAAAAAAGGTATGATAATAAAAAAGGAGAGTGTATTTATGAGTTTAATAGGAATTATAATTATTAGTGTATTAGCAATTGTTTTAATTTATGTTTTTGTTACGTATAATCGTTTTGTAAAGGCAAAAAATGCAATTGAAGAAGCTTTTAGTACGATGGATGTTTACTTGAAAAAACGTTGGAATTTAATACCTAATTTAGTTGAGACAGTAAAAGGTTATGCTACACATGAGCAGACAACATTAAAAGAAATCATAAAGCTAAGAAATGATTCTTATGACAAGATGTCAATGGATGATAAAATCAATCAAAATAGTTTGCTTGGAAAGCAGATTCATCAACTTATGGCAGTAGCTGAAGCATATCCGAACTTAAAAGCAAATACAAATTTTATCGAACTTCAAACAGAATTATCCAAAATTGAAAATGATATTTTACAATCAAGAAAATATTATAATGCTGTTGTTCGCGAATACAATGATCGAGTAGAAATGTTTCCTAGTAATATTGTCGCAAAACTTATGCACTTTACACGAAAAGAAATGTTTATTGTAGATGAAGAAGAAAGAGAAAATGTTAAGGTAACCTTTTAATGAAAAAGATGTTTAAAGCGCTTGCTAAAGTTATCCGCTTTTGTTTTTATGTATATTTTACATTTATGGTTATAGGAGTGATTTTTACATTTCTAGAATCTCATTTTGGGACAAATGATGAACCAGTTAGAGCTGCTGATGGTTTTACAATTGAAGAATATGAAGTTGTATTAGATGTAAAAGAAGATAATAAAGTAAATGTTAGTGAAAAAATCTTAGTAAATTGGAATGAAGATTATCATCATGGACTCGTAAGATTTATTCCAAGCTGGTTAGAATACACAGGTAAAGATGGAGAAACAATTAAACGAAAATCCAAAGTATTAGATTTACAATCTACAAGTGATCCTTATACTGTAGATACTGTAAAAAAGAAGGATCGTATTCGGCTTGGAGATAAGGATAAGTATGTTCCTTTAGGAAATAAAGAATATAAGATTCAATATACGTATGATATGGGAAAAGATCCATTTAAAAAGTTTGATGAATTTATTTTCCATACTTATGGTGATTACTGGGGAACAGAAATTAAAAATGCATCTATAAAAATTCTTATGCCAAAAGCAATTGATGATTGTAAAATTCAATTTTATTTAGATAAATATAGATATAATAATGTAACAGATTATGTAGATTATACAGTAAATGGAAATGTAATTAGCGCAAAGTTTAATCAAGAAAAATATACCAAAGCGCAAAAGGCGGAATATTGTAAAGCAGATTATCATTGGGAAAATGGAGTTTGTGAATTTCCTGAGAATTCTTTGTTATATCATAAAAAACTAACAAAAGCTTTAACTGTGGATATTGAATTACCAGATGACTATTTTGTAGGTGGTAGTTGGAATTATGGATGGATTTCTTTTGGGATGATTATAGTTGTTATATTATTAACGATATATACTATATTTAAATGGTATAAATATGGAAGAGATTATCCAAAGAGAGCTACGACAGTAGAATTTTATCCAATGGATCATTTAAATGCAGCAGAAATTGGATATATTTATGGAAATCATTCAATTAATAAATTAACGATTGCATTGATTATTCAAATTGCATCTAAAGGATATATAAAAATTGATGAATTAGAAGATAAAAAAATTCAAATTACTAATTTATGTTGTGTACCGAAAGTTCCAAAAGCTTTTAATGATCATGTGGCAAGAAGAGAAATCGAAATAAAAAAATTAAAAGATATGGATCATTTATTATCAAAAGATGCAAAGACTATGATGCAGTATTTGTTTAGTAAAGAAGATTATAAAATCTTAAAGACAAATATTAGTAAGTTTTTAAAAGTATCCGATGAATTAGTAAATGGTGGATATATTAAAATAGTAAAAGATAACAATGATACTAGATATGAGAATCTTGAAAATTCACGAATCAATCGTGAGGAAGAAAAGAAGACATATCAAGAAAAATGGGAAGAATACGAACATAAAAAATCGTTATTAAAACCATTGAGTGAGTTAGAAGAAATTGTATATAGTAAATTGTTTGTGAATGATGATTGTATTATTATTAGTGAACATAAAACACTTTATCAAGCATTTGATAAAGTAGAAGAACGATTGAAATCAAAGGTAAAAGATTTGGTAGTTGATCGTGTTTCTACAAAGAAAATGTATACATCTATTGTGATTACCATTCTTGTTATTGTATTGGATGTTATAAGTTTCTTTATTATAGAGGATATGAGTCCTAATTGGAGTATATTATATTGGATTTCATTTATTTGTATCTTTATTAATGTAATATTTACGATTTTTATGAAGAGAAGAACAAAATATGGACAAGAAATCGTCGCAAGAATTAAAGGATTCAAAGAATTTTTAGAAAAAGCAGAGAAACCAAAATTAGAACAAATGGTGATGGAAAATCCTTCTTACTTTTATGATATTTTGCCATATACGTATGTGTTAAATATTTCAAAAAAATGGATTTCTAAATTTGAGAATATTCAAATGCCGAAAAAAGATATGGGAACCTTTGATTACAGTAATGATCGTTCTTATTATTTGATGTATAGTAGTGTTGAGCATCCTCATGCATCTAGCAGTGGAAGTTCTTCAAGTGGATGTTCTTCTTGTGGTGGTGGATGTTCATCCTGTGGTGGAGGTTGCTCCTCTTGTGGAGGTGGAGGATCTTGGTAAAGAGATTTATTATGCAATGGCATTTAAGTGAGACTTGTAATTTAAAGTGCCTTCATTGTTATCAAGAAAATCATATACCAGTCCAGTTACCATATAAAAAGCTAGAGATGATTTATGAACAATATAAAATTTTATTAAAAAAACTAAATATGAAAGGACATATTAATATAACAGGTGGAGAACCATTATGTAATCCTTATTTATTTAAAATATTAGATTTAATTAAACAAGATGAAGAGAATATTTCATTTTCGATATTAACGAATGGAACTTTAATTACAGATGAGATTGCAAAAAAGATTAAAAGTTATAATCCTTATTATGTTCAAGTTAGTTTAGAAGGTGGAAAAAAAGTAAATGATCTCATCCGTGGAAAAGGAACCTATCGAAAAATCGCAAAGGGAATTCATTATTTAAAGAAAAATGGGATTTATACATCAATATCGTTTACTGCAAGTAAAATGAACTATAAAGAGTTTCGTAAGGTTGTTTGGTATGCAAGAAAACATCATGTGGATAATGTGTGGTCAGATCGATATATTCCTTTAGGTGGAGGGGAAGATCGAGAAAATGTATTGAGTTTAGAAGAAACACAAGAATATTTACAGATGATGTATAAAGAAAAAATGATGCTAATAAAACAGCATAGTCACACAACTGTTTCGATGAATCGTGCATTACAATTTTTAATGACCAATGATTTTGCGTATGGATGTAGTGCTGGGGATTTGTTATTAACGGTAATGGAGAATGCAGATTTAGTACCATGTCGTAGGATGCCAATTTATATTGGAAATTTGTTGAATGAAGATATGTATGAATTATATATGCATCATCCAAAGTTGAAAGAACTTAGAGAAAAAAAGATTCCTACAGAATGCAGCAAGTGTGAACATTCTTATATGTGTCATGGTGGATTGAAGTGTTTAAGTTATGCACTTTATCAAGATTTTAATCGTAAAGATGTAGGATGTAATATTAAACTATAAAATTAATGTGAAAATGAAAATATTTTCATCTGTATATTGACTTCAAAATGTATTATCATTATAATAGGTAGAAATCAACCATAAATTTTGAGGAAGAGTAAAAGTTTATTGATTGACAATTAGAAAAGGAGATGTAAATTATGGCATATTTTTTTGAAGAACCTTCTCGTACATTTAGCGAATATCTTTTAGTACCTGGATATTCTAGTTCTGAATGTATTCCAACAAAAGTTTCACTAAAGACTCCACTTGTGAAATATAAAAAAGGGGAAGAACCTGCATTATCATTGAATATTCCAATGGTATCTGCAATCATGCAATCTGTATCAGGAGAAAGAATGGCATGTGCTTTAGCTAGAGAAGGAGGTCTATCATTTATTTATGGATCTCAAACTGTTGAAGATGAAGCAGCAATGGTAAGACGTGTTAAAATGACAAAAGCAGGTTTTGTATATAGCGATTCTAATATTCGTCCAGATGCTACATTAGAAGAAGTGTTAGCATTAAAAGAAGAAACAGGACATGCAACTATGGCAGTTACAGAAGATGGAACTGCAGAAGGAAAATTATTAGGGATTATCACTAGCCGCGATTATCGTGTAACTCGTATGGATCCAGCTACAAAAGTAAGTGAGTTCATGACACCATTTGAAAAATTAATCGTTGGTAAAGATGGAATTAATTTAAAAGAAGCAAATGATTTAATTTGGGATCATAAATTAAATCAATTACCTATTATTGATGATGAACAACATTTAAAAGCATTCGTATTCCGTAAAGATTACGATTCACATAAAGAACATCCAAATGAATTATTAGATGATCAAAAACGTTATTTAGTAGGTGCTGGTATTAATACAAGAGACTTTGAAACTCGTGTACCTGCATTAGTAGAAGCTGGAGCTGATGTATTATGTATTGACTCTAGTGAAGGATTTAGTGAATGGCAAGCTATTACATTAAAATGGATTCACGAAAAATATGGGGATTCTGTTAAAGTAGGTGCTGGTAACGTTGTTGATGCAGAAGGATTCCGTTTCTTAGCAGAAGCTGGAGCTGATTTCATTAAAATCGGAATCGGTGGAGGAAGTATCTGTATCACTCGTGAACAAAAAGGTATTGGACGTGGACAAGCAACTGCAACAATTGAAGTAGCAAAAGCACGTGATGAATATTATAAAGAAACAGGTATTTACATCCCAATTTGTAGTGATGGTGGTATCGTTCATGATTACCATATTACATTGGCTTTAGCAATGGGAGCTGACTTCGTAATGTTAGGACGTTACTTCTCTCGTTTTGAAGAATCTCCAACAAAAAAAGTTACAATTAACGGTACTTACATGAAAGAGTACTGGGGTGAAGGTAGTGCAAGAGCACGTAACTGGCAACGTTATGACATGGGTGGAAGCAAAAAACTTTCATTTGTTGAAGGTGTTGACTCTTATGTACCATATGCTGGAGCATTAAAAGATAATGTTGATTTAACTTTAAGTAAAGTAAAACATACAATGTGTAACTGTGGAGCTTTAACAATTCCTGAATTACAAGAAAAAGCAAAAATTACATTAGTGTCTTCTACAAGTATCGTAGAAGGTGGAGCACATGATGTAGTTGTAAAAGATAATACAATTGATGCTAAAGTAAAATAA
>JAHHST010000016.1 GCA_020025055.1 Longicatena sp. | reverse complement strand
ATCATGATGACCTTCACATGAACATGTATGACTATGATGTGAATTTTCTACTTTCTTCACTTCTACTTCTGGTTCTATTTGACGAATTATCTTTATTATTTCTGCATCTAAATCATCACTTTGCATTTCTGTAAATAACCGTTTTGATACAAAATCAACACTTGCTTTATCAATTCCCGGTATTTTTGATACATGTTTTTCAATTTTCATAGCACAATGTGCACAATCAAGACCTTCTAATAGATAAATTGCTTTCATACCTTTTCTCCTTTATGAACGTTCTAATATATGTGCAAGTCCTGCATCATAAATCATCTGAATATGTTCATCATCCAATGAATAAAACACATTTTTTCCACTACGTCGATATTTTATAATATGATTTTGACGTAATACAGATAATTGATGTGACACGGCAGAATGTGTCATATTTAATAAACATGCAATATCACATACACATAATTCTTCATGAAATAGCATACCCAAAATTTTTAATCTTGTTGGATCTGCAAACATTTTAAACAATGTAGAAAGTTCATTACTTCTTTCTACCGACAACATATCTTTTTTTATTCTACCTACAACTTCGTCATGAATTTGTAGTTCTTCGCATTCAAATTTCGAATTGTTCATTACTTCCTCCATTCTACATATGAACAATTATTCATATGTTCACTTTTATTATAATCAAACTTCTTCTTCCTGTAAATAAAAAAGACATTTTTTTTACGAAATGTCTTTAAAATATAAAATTGTTTTCATAATTGTATAAGTTGCTGCCCTTAATTTTTCTGGAGCATTTTCTAGTGCTTGCTGAAATGACATTGCACGATCTGCAATACTGTAAATTCCAATAAATCCTAAATCATATAAATCCATATATCCTATTCCTAAAGCTCCACTAATACACAATGTTGGCTTATTATATTCATTAGCAACTTTTAAAATACCAACTGGAACCTTTCCATACATTGTTTGATGATCACTTTGTCCTTCTCCTGTAATCACCAAATCACATGATTTAATCGCTTCTCTCATATCACTATACTTTAGTAATAATTCAATTCCTGGAATCATTTTTGCTTGTAAAACACCAATCAAAACTGCTCCAATTCCTCCAGCAGCACCTCCACCTTCATATTCATTAATATCTACATGTAAATATCTTTGAATTTGATTACGATAATTCTCCATTCCTAAATCAATTTTTTTGATTTGATTTGGATACAATCCTTTTTGTTTTCCAAATACGTAAGTTGCACCATTTTCTCCTAATAAATAGTTTTTAACATCACATGCTGCAATCAATTCAATTCCTTCTAATTTACGGAATCGATTAAAATCAATATATCTAATTTTTTCTAAATTAATTGTTTGTGGTGATAAGTATTTATGATTTTCATCATAAAACCGAGCTCCAAAGCTTTGTAATAGTCCCATACCACCATCATTTGTAGCACTACCACCAAGACCAATAATAATTTTTTTACAACCTTTTTCTACAGCATCTAATATCACTGTTCCAACACCATAACTACTACCAAACAAAGGTGCTCTTTGTTCACGTGCATGCATGCTTAAACCAATAATATTCGCAACTTCAATTACTGCACAAATTCCATCCTCGATAATTGTATATTCCGTTTCAATACGCTTTCCATACGCATCTGTTGTCTGTACTTTCTGTTTTACCCCATGACAAGTTTCATGAAACGCATCCACCGTTCCTTCTCCACCATCGCCAATCACATAAGACATTGTTTCGATTTTAAAATCTACTTGATGAATACCTAATTCTATTTGTTTCGCAACGGTTTGTGAACTCATACATCCTTTATACGAATCACACGCTATTACAACTTTCATATAATCACTCCCATGGTGTAATAAATATCTACTTGATAATTTTACCACATCTTAGGATAAAAATACTACAGAAATCAAATTTGGCATTACTACATATAAATTTAAAACATTTATAAATGCTTCAATTCGTTCCAAAACATCACTAGATACTATATATAAACAAGTTGCTACACCTATATTCCCCCATTTAAGTATATTCCCTTTTCAAATAAAATATCGTATAATAATCCATAGAAAGAAGGAATAAATAATATGAAAGTCTTATGTATACTAACAGATGGTTTTGAAGAATTAGAAGCCGTTGGAACAATTGCTCTATTAAGAAGAGCAGGCATTGAAATTGATGTATGTGCAATTGATGCAACATCTGCTTGTGGTAGATTCCAAATTTCATTAAACAACTTAAAAAATCTTAACAATATTAATAGTAATGACTACGATGTACTTTTTTTACCAGGTGGTCCACATTATCAAAAACTTGAAGAAAGCAAGCAAGTAATGGATATTTTAGCTTCCTTCATGAATGCAAATAAACTTGTATCTTGCATTTGTGCAGCACCAACAATTCTAGGTCGTAAAGGATACTTAAAAAACAGAAAATATACATGCTATACAAGTATGAATGAGGACTTTGGTGGTACTTATATTGATGAATATGCTGTAAGTGATGGTAACTTAATCACAGGTAGAAGCGCAGCTGCCGTTATTGATTTCTCTTTTTTAATCATCGAAAGAGTATTAGGAAAAGAAAAATCAGAAGAAGTAAAACAATCTATTTATTACTATAAATAAAAAACTTTATCATGAACTAAAAAACACCTACTTATTTGAATCCACTAGTCATCAAATATTAGGTGTTTTTTTATTAAACAAAGATACAAATCTATTCTTCTTTTTCTTCAATATATTCTTGTCCTCGTTTTTCATATATGCGAACAATTCTTTTGTAATATATAACTGTATACATGATCGCAATTGCATCAAAAATCAACAAGAAACTAAAATAATTATGTAATACCTTTTCTTGCATAGGAATTAAAATTAAGCACATACCTGCAATCAAAGGAATTAATGCAAGTACTAAGTGTAATTTCCATTGTCGATCATCTAATCGAAACAAATTCATAGAATACTGCAAACGCAAAACACAATCTAATACAACTAGTCCACTTACAACTAATGGATAGTTATTAACAATAACTTCTGGTTTACATGCAATAGTGATTCCTGCAAGTAAATATAAAACACCAAAAGAAAAGCTAAATTCATTTGGTTTTAAATAATCTTTTTTAAAAAAATAAACCAAAATTTGAAACAAACCAACCAATGCAACAACAATTCCCGCAATCATAAAAAAATGTAAAAATTGCTCACGCGTGATTCGATAAGACAACACTGCAAATATCACATAAAATATTGATAAGATAAATAATTTCCAATTTTCAATTTTAATATTCATATTTCTACCTCAATTCATATACAGTTTTCTTTATTTTATTATACCATGTTATTAAAAAAACAATCCCCTTTTATGCTTGAAAGCACATTATTTTCGATATAAATAATGTAAATAAAAAAAAATACAAAATTTAAATAATAATATTTATTTTTTCCTTGCATTTTTCATTCTTAAATGATATGATATACAAGCAAATTATGTATAGTATTATACGGAAGGAGGAAAACGGTATGTCAAAAGTCTGTGAAATTACAGGTAAAGGTCCTTTATCAGGTAATAAACGCTCTCACTCTATGCGTGCATCTCGTCGTAACTGGAATGTAAACTTACAGAAGGTTAGGGTAGTTGTTGATGGGAAACCTCAAACAATCCGTATTAGTGCTCGTGCATTGAAAACTTTAAAAAATAAAGGTGCTATCTAATAGAGTTAAAACAGGGAAACCTGTTTTTTTATTATGTATTAAAAAATGCCCTGAAAGTTTGTGATATTTGAAACTTTTAGGGCATTTTTATATTTTACTTTATAATTCAAATATGCTATTTCCAATAAATTCTGATAAAATCGAAGTTCTTGGAATTGCTTCTGTTGTTCCTTCTACAATATAATCTAATAATTTACAGAGTCTATTGGCTTCTAAATATTCTTTTTTATCTGGGGTTATCTTTTCTAATAATGGTTTTACTAATGGCTTTAGAACAGCTAATTCATAAATCATAGAAGAATTAAAAATAGCATTTGCTTCTTCTTGATATGGATAAATAAACCGATCTTCTGCATCTCTTACATTTCCCCAAAATTTAATCGTGTCCGCTGCCGTCCAGCCACGAAATTGATTATCACGTGTAATTCTTCTCAACAAACGATAATCACTTGTAGGGAAACGATTATGATCATCTAAATTTAAATGAGTTAATGCATTAATATAAATACGATATTTTACTTTTTCTGGTATATACATACTACTTGCAGGATTTAGTCCATGGATTCCTTCGATAATTAATATTTGATTCTGATTCATCTTCAAAGATTGGTCTTTCCATTCTCGTTTTCCCTTTTTAAAATTATATCTTGGCATTCTTACTTCTTCGCCACTCAATAATTTTAACAATGTTTCATTAAACAAAGTTAAGTCTATTGCATCAATAGAATCAAAATCATAATTCCCATCAGGTAGAATCTTACAATTTTCACGATTAATATAAAAATCATCCATAGAAATTGTAATCGGCTCTTTTCCATGAATTCGTAAATGTATTGCTAAACGTTTTGAAAAAGTAGTTTTTCCAGCAGAACTCGGTCCTGCAATCATAATAAATTTTGTATTCGAATGCTCATGTACTATATTTGAAGCAATATCTTCTAACTGCTTTTCAGCCATTGTTTCGCTCATCAAAACAAGTTCATCCATTTTTCCATCAATAATCTTTTGATTCAATTGTGAAATATTGGAGACACCTATTAAATTCCCCCATTCTTCAAAAGCTTGAAAAACTTCAAATAATTTTGTTTGATTTACAAATTTATCTTGACTAGAAACTAAAACTCCTGGTGCGTAATATCGTAGTTTAAATGATGTTAAATATGAAGTATTAGGTAACATAATTCCATAAAAATAATCTTTTACTCCATCTAATTCATAAATACTGCTCATTGCTTTCTTACGATTCTTCAATAAATTTGCCTTATTCTCCATTCCATTTTCAAAGAAATAAGCAACTGCTTCTTCTGTTTTTACTTGAATATGCTTAATATCAATGCCTTCTAACACCATTTTTTTCATTTCATTTTCAATAGTTTCTACATCCTTAGGTGTTAAAAAATTCACTTCTTCTATCTCACAAAAAACGCCATTTCCTAAAGCATGTTCCACATGAACATGAGCTTTTGGATATAGTCTATGGACAGCTGCGATAAATAAGAAGTTTAAACTACGATCATAAATTTGTTTTCCTACATTACTATCTTTAGTTATTAATTCAATATTTCCTTCTTCTAAAGGTTTAGTTAATGCACATAATTTCCCATTACACGTATATGCATATGTACTCTTCTTTTGATCACAATCTAATAAGTCATATATTTTTTTTCCTTTTTCAATCGTTCTACTTTCATTTTCAAATTTAATTTCCATATTCACTCACTCCTTTCAAAGGATATGTATCTTTCAATTTTATTATAATATATTTTGTAAAGTTCTTATAATTCTTTTGTAATATTCTTGTTATATATAAAAAAAGCGATTTTACTATCGCTTTAATCTTTTGATTCAATTAATAAAACTTTTCCATCATGAACCGTTATAATTGCCGTTTCATTTAAAATTTCATTACTAATTGTATAAATATTTTCACAAGTTATAGTTCTTTTTTCCAACGGATAAGCAACTCCTTCTTCGCTTATACATGATGGTTCTATTGGAAGTATTGATAAATATGTATATTCTTTATGAATTTGGTATACCCCTTTTGTTAATACTCGCATACGATTATTTTGATTAACGATCGTAATTGGATAGCCTCGATACATCATCAAATAGAGATTAGCTAATTCATGATCCATACGACCGCCAAGGGCACCGCATAAAATAATATCTTCATATCCCTTCTCTATTGCATACAATATTGCTTTTTCTGTATCCGTTTCATCTTTGTGTACAGATAGCTTTTCCACTTCATCTGACATGGTTTTTATCATTTCAAACTGTTCTTCATTAACACTATCAAAATCACCAATGGCAGCTTTCATACGTATATTCTCTTTTGCACATACAAAAGCTCCATAATCTATACCAATTATATCATAACCCTCTTTACTATATACTTCTTTTGCTAATCCTGAAACTAAAACTACTCCTCGCATAACAATGACTCTACTGCCTCATGAATATTATTTTTGAATACATAGCTACCTGCAACTAATGTATCGCAACCTGCTTTTTTTGCTAGTTTTGCAGTATTTTGATTAATTCCTCCATCAATTTCAATACGTACTTGTAAATTATGTTCATCAATATATTTACGTAATGTGCGTACTTTTTCTAATTGATCTTCCATAAATGATTGCCCACCAAACCCTGGCTCTACACTCATAATTAAAACTAAATCCATTTCATTTAAATAAGGCAACAATGATTCTACAGGAGTTTTTGGTTTTACACTAACCCCTGCTTTTGCACCTAAAGCACGAATTTCTTTGCATAGTTCTACACATTCTTCTACATCTTTGACAGCCTCTAAATGGAAAGTAACTAAATCTGCACCTGCTTTAATAAAAATTGGTGCGTATTTTTTAGGATCTGTAATCATTAAGTGCACATCCATAAACATATCTACTGCTTTTTTAAAACCTTTTAAAATATCTGGTCCAAATGTTAGATTAGGCACAAAATGTCCATCCATTACATCAAAATGCATCCATTTTGCACGAGTTGCATTTAACATATTCAATTGTTCACTAACATTCCCATAATCTAATGATAATACTGATGGTGAAATAACTAATTCTTGTTTCATAATTTACCTCCTAGATTCATTTAGTATTTTGGTTTTGCATTCTTTATCATAGTAATAATTTCTTTATAGTGCTCATATCTTTCTTGATTGATTTTTCCATCTTCCACTGCTTGTCTTATAACACAATTCGGTTCTGCAATATGAATACAATCATTAAACTTGCATTGTTGAAGATAAGGATAAAAATCAGGAATACATGACTGTAAACGTAATCCGTCCATATGGGTAAAATCCATAGATGAAAAACCTGGTGTATCTGCTACCCATCCACCTGCAATTTCATGTAATTCACAATGTCTAGTCGTATGCTTTCCTCGACCTAGTGCCTTACTAATCTGCTGTGTTTGTAAATGGAATGTTGGATCAATACGATTTAGCAATGAGCTTTTTCCAGCACCACTTTGTCCAGTTAAAACACTAATTTTCCCTTTTAATGCTTCAATTAACTCATCGCTTGCATATCCTTTTCCACTTTCATAAACTTCATATCCACTTTCTCTATAATCTTGAATTTTTTGATGAATTTCATCGTCATCTTCAATTAAATCCATTTTTGTAAAGCATAGAATCGGTTTAATATTCGCATAACAAACCGAAAAGATTAATCGGTCTACTAACACTGTAGAAAAATCAGGATCTTTACATGACATCACAATAATCGCCTGATCTACATTTGCGATAGAAGGACGAATCAATTCGTTTTTACGAGGCAATATTTTTTGAATTCCTACCTGCGAATCAAACTTTTGAATCTGTACAATATCCCCTACAACAGGAGCTTTATGTTTTCGTAATTTTCCCATTGCAACACACTGCACATGTTCTCCATTTTCTTTTAAAACTTCATATTGATTTGAAATAATTTTTATAATTCTTGCCGTTTCCATTAATAATAATACAATGTGATCGTATTTCCGCCTTCTTGTTTATAAAGCGTTCCTTCTGCAGGATTACACTTGATCACAACTCCTTCTTCTACATCTTCTTCACCCTCAGGAATATCTAATTTGTCCAATACTGGATAAATACCTTTTGCTTCTAATTCTTCTTTTACTTCATCCACTGGTCGCCCTACAAAATCAACCATAAATTCTACTCGTTTCGTTACTGTTAAATACAATTTTACTTCTTGTTGTGGATCTATTTTTTCACCAACATCCAATCCGCTTTGTTCAATAATAACTCCTGGTTGATATGCTGTACTTTCTACTTCTTTTACCACTAATTTAATATTTGGTGCTTTCGTACGTAATTCTTTTTCTACATCCTCATAATATCTATTTGGATTTGTAAAATCTTCAACTGTATAAAATACACCTTTCGAAACCACAAGTTTAATTCCATGTGTTCGTTTTACCTTTTGACCTTCTTTTGGATAAACTTCAGCAACAATTCCTTCTGCGACATTTTCACAATACTTCCGTTCAATATCTATATCCTTAAATTTTGCATCATTTAACATCTGCATTGCTTCATTCTCATTTAAACCAACAAGTTTTGGAACAATGGACTCTTTTACAGAAAATACACTTAATAATATAACTATTGTGGCAAGTACAAGAACTCCTATACCTACATAAATAAATGGTTTTTTATTTTTCTTACCTTTTTTATTTTCTTTTTTCTTTTCTACCTTGGAACTATTTACTTGTTTTTGCTCCTTTGGTTTACAATCTTCCATTACTAAAGTCGGATCTGTTTGTTCTTCTTCAAAAACGAGTTTTTTTACATGTGCCATATTTGGATTAAGACAATGTTCTAAATCATATAACATTTCTTTTGTACTTTGATATCTTAATTTACGATTTTTCGCAGTTGCCCGAATAATAATATTTTCAATTGACTGAGGAAGAGTCGGATTAAATTCACGTACACTTGGAATTTCTTCATGCAAATGCTTCATCGCAATTTGCACTGGATTATCTCCTTTAAATGGAACACTTCCTGTCAATAATTCATAAAACACAATTCCTAACGCATAAATATCTACTTGATTTGTCGGAGATTCTCCACGCGTAGTTTCTGGTGCAAGATAATGTGCACTTCCTAAAACCGCATCTGTTTGTGTTAATTGTACTGCATCATGTGCTAATGAAATACCAAAGTCCGTAATTTTTACTGTTCCATCATCTTTTACCAAAACGTTTTGTGGCTTAATATCTCGATGTATAATATTATGTTCATGAGCTTGTTGAACTGCACTTGTTAATTGAATCATAATATTAATACTTTCTTCTTTATGTAATGCACCACGCTGACTTATTAATTGCTTTAGCGTTCTTCCACGTACATACTCCATAACAATATAATGATGCCCTTCATATTCACCAACATCATAGACATCTACAACATTTGGATGATTTAATTTACTTGCAGCACTTGCTTCTCTTTGAAAACGCAGTAAAGTAACAGGATCCTTACTTAATTCACCACGTAATATTTTAATCGCTACCTCTCGATTTAATATTACGTCCTCAGCTAAATAAACATCCGCCATTCCACCTTCACCAAGACTTGTTTTAATTAAATAGCGATCTGCAATCATATTGTTTCCTCTATTCATTATCGCAATTCTCCTTCTCTAGTACAATGACACTTACATTATCAAATCCACCTGCATCTAAAGCAGACTGAATTAATAAATCAACTTTTTTTTCAACACTACTGTTGCTTTCTAAAATGTGATGAATAAATTTTTCATCAACATAACCATGAAGTCCATCACTACAAATTAGAATCGATTGATACTCTTCTTTTATTTTATTTACATCAATTTTTAATGTTTCCCAAATTCCTAAAGCATTTGTTAATACATTACGATTTGGATGACTCCTTGCTTCTTCAGCAGTTAACTCTCCACGTTTCACTAAATCCGCTACATAAGAATGATCTTGTGTTAAGCAACTAAACTCATCCTTATAAATCGCATATGCACGAGAATCCCCTACATTAAAAACATAAGTAACATTTTGACAATGCAAAATTCCTACTATTGTCGTGCCCATACCTTTATATACTTCATTTGTTTGGGCTTTTTCATGCACATCATCATTTGCTTTTTGAATAGCTGTAAAAATCCAATTTTTCACTTCTTCTTCACACATATTTTCGATGTTTGAATTTAAAAATTGTTCTTTCATAGAAGATACTGCAAGTTGACTTGCAATATCTCCAGCTTTTCCTCCACCTATTCCATCACACACAAATGCAATCAATGCACCTTTATTTTCAGCTAAGCAAATACTATCTTGATTGTTCTTACGACGAAGTCCTATATGACTTTTCCCATAACTTTTCAAGTTAGTTTCCCTTCCTTTCTTTACGTAAATGTTTCACACGTAATTGTCCACATGCTGCATCAATATCTGCCCCATGTTCTTTACGGATCGTACAACGTACGCCCTCTTTCATTAATGCATCATAGAATACCATAGCTTGTTCATGATCAACGCCTTTAAATCCTTTTTCATCTACTGAATTATATGGAATTAAATTAACATAAGCATTGATTCCTTTTAGTAATTTTGCCAGTTGTTTTACATGCTCTTTTTTATCATTGACACCTTTTAATAAAATATATTCAAATGTTAATCGACGATTATTTTCAGATGCGTAATAATGAACAGCTTTCATTAATTCTTCTAGTGGATATGCATGATTAATTGGCATTAATTTATCACGTAATTCATTGTTTGGTGCATGTAATGATATTGCCAAATTATATTGTGTATGTTCTTTTGAAAATTCCATAATTTTTGGCACTACACCACATGTAGAAATTGTAATATGACGAGCTCCAATTCCTAGACCTCGATCATGATTTACCGTACTCAAAAAATTCATAACATTTTCATAGTTATCAAATGGCTCTCCAGTTCCCATTACCACAATATGACTTAAACGATCATTTTTTTCATCTAAATCTTTTTGTACATACAATACCTGAGAAACCATTTCTCCACTTGTAAGATTTCTTTTCTTCTTCGTTAAACCACTTGCACAAAATGCACATGACATATTACATCCAACTTGACTAGTTACACAAATGCTTTTTCCATAATCAAATTGCATTAACACACTTTCTATTAAAGAACCGTCCTCTAATGCAAATAAATATTTTGTTGTTCCATCACTTGATACTTGTTTATCTCTTAAAGTCAGTGGCTTTAAATCATAATTTTGTTTTAATACTTCTCTAGTATCTTTTGACAAATCGCTCATTTCATCAATGGATGTTACACGTTTACGGTATAACCATTGAAATATTTGATGACCTCTAAATTTTTTCCAACCGTGTTCTAGGGCCATTTCACTCATTTGATCATAATTAAAATCATATAAACTTTTCATTTTATCACCGTATTTTATTTTATCATAGAAACGCCTTTCCTCCTATGAGTTTATCCTTAAAATTATGTAAGATTTGATATTTTATATCTATTTTTTTAATTTATAGAAAAAGCAGCATTTTAAAACGCTGCCTTTTTTCTTATTTTCCACTAATTGCGATTTTTTCAAACAAAATACTTGGAGTACCAATTCCACTCATACCCATTTTTAAATCATTACCAACATATTTAATATGTTTCATAACATCCATGAAATTACCTGCAATCGTAAATAAATTGATTGGTTTAACAATATGTCCCTTTTCCACATAAAATCCTTCTGATTGTAAAGAAAATTCAGTAGAAACAGGATTTAATCCTGCATGTAAACCAGTAATTCCAGTTACGATAATTCCACGCTCCATACTTTTAATCATATCATCATAAGATGTTTGTCCATTTTCAATATAAAAGTTTGTAGGGGAAATTCCAACAATTCCTCCGTATCCATTTTTAAATCCGTTTCCAGTAGATGTTGTGTTCATTAAATCTGCAGATTTTGTATTATGCAAATATGTTTTCAAAATACCATCTTTCACTACATCTTTACTAAAGCAAGCAACACCTTCATCATCAAATGCAACGCTATTCATTCCATTTTCCATTAAAGGATTGTCGTGAATACTAATTTTTTCATCAAAAATTTGATGATTTAACTGATTTTTCAAAATAGAAATACCTTTATATGCATTTTCTCCATCAAATAATCCACATAGTGCTTCAAGAAGTGATGTCATAGCATCGCGTTCCATTACTACTGGATAATTTCCACTTTCAATCGCATCCGCGTGTAATTTTGATACAACCTTATTACATAATTTAGACGCAAAAGATTTTACATCTAATTCCTGTAAATCTTTTAAATACATCCAATCATATCCACTTTTTGCATCTTCGCCATCTTTTGCTAATACTTCTACTATAATATAAGCATTACTATCTTCATCACATAAATTCATACCTTTTGTATTTACAATACTTCGTATTCCTTTAGCTTCACCATAACTTGTTGCCATTACCTGGGAAATACGTGAATCCATATGTTGCAAACAATCTTCTATTTCTTTTAATTTTTGTATTTTTAAACTATTATCCGTTTCTAACAATGTCGTTTCTTGTCTATTTATAACTGGATATTCCTTAGCTGGAGCTAAGATTTTTACTTCATCATCCGATGTGATAATTTTAGTATTTTGAATCATTTGATTTAAAATATCATCCATTTGGCTATCTTCTACTTCTTCTAAAAAATAACTTCCCATTTTACCTTGATAAATTCCTCGTAACGCAACACCATCACAGTCACTAATGCTATAAGAATCTACTTTTTGTTCATAAATAGAAATAGAAGTCGATGTATTTCTTTGTTCATATATTTCAAATTCAGAAAATCCTTTTGCTTTGGCAGCATCCATCCATAATTGTTTATTCATGATCACTACCTCCATCTTTTCCACCAACAATCATTGAACTTACATGAATCGGTGGCTGTCCAACATCTGTTGGAATACTTCCACTACTTGCGCCACACATTCCTTGAGAACGTTTCAAATTATTACCAACCATATCAATTTTCATTAATACATCAGCACCATTTCCAATTAATGTAGCACCTTTTACTGGTTTATCAATTTTTCCATCTTTAATTAAATAACCTTCACGTACAGAAAAGTTAAAATCTCCAGTACTTGGATCTACACTTCCTCCACCTAAAGATTTTGCATATAAACCATAATTTGTCTTTGCAATCATATCTTCTAATGTATCTTTTCCTTCCAAAATAAACGTATTCGTCATTCGAGAAGTTGTTTCATATTTATAAGACTCTCTTCTTGAACTGCTTGTACTTTCCATACCCATACGACGTCCATTTAATGTATCCACTATATAGCTTTTTAAAATTCCATTTTCAATTAACACACGACATTTTTGGAAATTTCCTTCATCATCAATATTTTGTGAACCCCAAGCATTTGGAATCGTTCCATCATCTACAGCACTTACACACTCATTCGCAATCTTTTTACCTAATTTCCCACAGAAAACAGATTGTCCTTTTGCTACAGCTGCCGCTTCTAAAGCATGTCCGCAAGCTTCATGGAAAATAACTCCACCAAATCCATTATCAATAACAACAGGCATTGTTCCACTTGGACAATTATCCGCATATAGCATTTTCATCGCCGTACGAGATGCTTCCTTACCAATTTCTTCCGGAATCGCTTCTTCTTCATAAAATTCCATACCTTTACTTGCCCCTGGAGAACAACTTCCAGTTTCATGTAAATCTTGATCCTCCGCAATCACGTTCATTCCTAATCGTGTATGAACACGAGTGTCTTGAATATATTTTCCATTACTATTCGCAATTGCAACATGTTGTTCTTCATCTAATAAAAACGACATAGCTTTTTGAATATGTTCATCATACGCTAATGCTGCATCATTTGCTCTCTTTAATAAATCAACTTTTTGATCCATGGAATAGCTTCTTGGATATAAGCGAATTGGGTGTGCATTTTCATAAGTAACTTCTTTTAACTGAACATCTGTAACTGTTACTTCATCATCAATAGCTGCCGCTAATTGTTTTGCCATTTTTAATAAATTTTCTAATGTCAAATCATTTGTATATGCATAAACAGATTCTAATTTATGATAAATTCTTAAACCAATTCCACTACGTACTCCACTATTCACATTTTCTACTTTTCCATTTAACATAGAAATATTATTTTTATATGTCTTTTCTTCAAAAATTTCTGCAAAATCTCCACCTGTAGATAATGCTTCTTTTAATACTTTTTCTAAAACTTTTATTTCTAGCATATTTTCACCTCAACTTAGTTGAATTATACTCTTATTTTATATTCCATGCAACGAAATATCCTGCATTTAATCTTTTCTAAAATATAAAATTAATACTTATTTTTTTATCATTTTAATCATATCATGAATCACAGATTCATTGATCATTCCACTATATCCTCGTACAACATTTCCATCTGGATCAATAAAGAATGTCATAGGTAATGACCTTACTCCATAGGTATATGCAACATCAAAATCTAAATCAAAATAAATTGGGAACGTATATCCTTGTTCCTTTATAAATGCTAATGCATTTTCTTTCGTTTCACGTTCTCCATCGGTCATATTTACCATTAAAAACAATACTTCATCACCATATTTTTGATACATTTTTTCAAATTCAGGCATTTCCATTTTACATGGTGGACACCAACTAGCCCAAAAGTTTAAAATAACTGGTTTTCCTCTCATATCTGATAATGAATGTTTTGTACCATCTGCATCATAAAAACTTACATTAGGGGCTTGAATTGTTTCTGTCTTTTCCTCACTTGTTTCATTTTGACTTGTCATCTGCGGATTCTCTTTTTCATAATTTGAACTTAATTGCTTATACAACACACCAGCACCTAATAAAAATACAACAAATACCGCAACAGAAATTCCTAATTTTACTTTTTTATTCATATACTACCTCACTTAAAATGTTAACATTGCTAAAAATCGTTGAAATAATCCACTCATCATACTGATTCCAATGATAATTAAAAATACTCCTGATATTTTGGTAATAGTATCATAGTGTTGTTTAATCCATGTAAACATTCCTTTTAATTGATGGATTAAAACCGCACTAACCATAAATGGAATTCCTAAACCTAGGGCATAAAAAAGCAATAAGATTGCCCCTTGTAATACTGATCCTTGCTGTGCTGCAAGCATTAATGCAGATCCTAAAAAAGCACCTACACAAGGAGTCCATCCAATTGAAAAAATCATTCCAAATAACATGCTTGAAAAAAACGTATGTTCTTTAACACAAACATTTGCTTTTTTTGTTCTATTCAAGAAATCAATGCGAATTAAATTCATAAAATTTAATCCAAAAACAATAACGATTCCACCAGTAATGAGATTCACCATCGTCTGATGTTGAATTAATAATTTACCAATAGAACCTGCAAATACACCTAACAATAAAAATATAATTGTAAAACCAAACACAAAACCAAATGCATTTTTTATTGTACGATACTTATTTTGCTCCTGTTCACCCATAAAAAAAGATATATATACCGGCAACATTGGCAATAAACATGGGGATATAAATGTAATAATACCTTCTAAAAATGAAATAAAATACTGCATAAAATCTCCTTTTCTATTTTTCACTATCATATCGAAAAAAAAGAATATCGTCAATTTAAATGAATAAAAAAATGAGTATATCAATATACCCATTCTATCTACTAAAAAATTCAATTAAATTTACAATTTTTATTTTATTCTTTTTAATTTTGCCATAAAGAATCCGTCCGAATCATATGTGTATGGAAATACAGTTTCTTGTTGTAAAAGAGTAAAATTTTCATGATTTTTGATAAATTTTTCGATTTGTTTTTCATTTTCTTTTTTATTAAGTGTACATGTTGAATATACAACTATTCCACCTTTCTTTACCATTTGACTTGCCTTATTTAAAATTGCGGCTTGGATTGGAATAATTTCATCCATATCACTACTTTGCATATGATACTTAATATCACTTTTTCTACCTAATACCCCATATCCACTACATGGAACATCACATAAAACACGATCAAAGCTTTCTTCTTCTAATCCTTCTAAGCTTGTCGCATCCATAACTTTTGGTGTGATGGATGTTAAATGCAATCGATTTACTCCTTGCTTAATTAATTCAACTCTATGTGGATGAATATCTCCACAAATGATTTCTCCACGATCTTTCATCAATTCAGCAATATGACAAGTTTTTGTCCCAGGAGCTGCACACACATCTAAAATTTTTTCCTTAGGTTTAGGATCTAAAAAATATGCTACCATTTGACTTGCTTCATCTTGAATAGAAAGTAATCCATCTTGATAATAAGAAGTTTTCGCTAAATTAGATCCATGATAATACAAAACAGATGGACATGATTTTCCTAATTCAAATAAAGAATCCTTTTCCATCAATTCTTCTCTACTTATTTTCATTCTATTTACTCGAGCACAAACATTTGGTGTATTCATATTACTCTCACAAATTTTTCTACATGTTTCAAAACTATATTGTGCACTCCACATTTTAACTAGCCATTCTGGATGTGACGTTTCAATCGCAAGTTTCTCTACATCATCACTAGGAAGTTTTCTTTGTTGTCGTTTAATCACTTTATGTAATATTGCATTGATAAATGCACCTTGCTTATTTCCCCCTTGTTTTTTGGCAATCTCTACTGCTTCATTCACGACTGCATAAGCTGGTAAATGATCCATAAAAAACAACTGATACATACACATATCTAATAAGACACACATCGAATCTTTAGGTTTTTTATGAACGAAATCTTCCCACTGATAACGACATAAACGATAATTTTGTAATGTACCATAAATAATCTGTGTACATAATGCTTTGTCTTTTGGATCTACTCGATCCAATTCATTTCTTAAATATAAATTGCTATATGTTTTTTCTAAACATATTTTGCATAATGCTTGATACACAAACATCCTAGCTTTCATAAAATTCCTCTCTTTCTAAACCAATTTCGATATTTCAAATAACATGTATAAGTAATCATAAATCCAACTGCTGTATCACTTAAAAAATGTGCACCACACATCATTCTTGTAAGTGGCATAAATATAATTCCCATCCAAATTAAAATTTTTAACCAAACTGATTTTTCTCCATACTTTACTGAATCTGTTTCTAGTAAACATAAAATTGTAGAAAATACTGCCGTGTGACCACTTGGAAATGAATGAAATCCATTAAATCCTTGAGGTTCATACCATGCAGTAAATCCGTTCGTTCCAACTAATTGGCGATATCGAATTCGACCCCATCCCATTTTTAATATGGTCACAATAAGAATACTTGTGAAAAGGACAAGGGTAAAAAACATCAAATGAGGCATCCACTTTTCAATTACTCCGCTATCTATTCGTGATAACAAAAACAAAAGAAATCCCATATATAAGATGGCTAATACAATCGTAATAACAACAAAATAAAGCGTAATCGTGTCATTTTTATAATGCAAGGTATCCCACACAACATAAAATGATATTATGCTTGAAATACCTATAAAATACCATTTTTCATATAAAATATACAAGGATAAAAAAGTAATAATTGGTACTGTTATAATTGGGGCTAATAACAATCTTTCAAAAATATCACTAATCATTGGTAACTTTCCATACAATGCATTTGTAATTGGGTAATCATAAAAACTCCCAATAAGTAACATAATTCCTACGATTATATAAGGAATCCCCATTTTTATATATTGTCTCATATAGATCACTCCATAACTATTGGTGAAACATCAATGTCTAACCTTGACTTTGCTTTTACTTGTAAAAATTTTTGATACACTTCTCTTGCATAATGATTTAATAATATATCATCTTTTCCTTTAATTAAAATACGCATACGATATTCATCTTTTCTTTTTTGTAAAGATGCCGGTCCTAAAACCTTACAGTTTTCTTTCATTTTCAAAATACTCATTGCAATGGCTACATCGTGTTTTACTACATCTTCTTTTTTATGAGAAAAGATAAAAGAAACTAAATAACGATATGGCGGGTAACCTGCCAAATGACGAAATTGCATTTCATTTTTAAAAAAGGAAAGATAATCATGATGAGCTGCACATTGTATTGCATAGTGACTTGGATCATACGCTTGAATAATCACTTCACCTGGTTTATCTCCTCTACCACTTCTACCACTTGCCTGCTCTAATAAATCATATGTCATTTCTGTGCTACGATAGTCACTACGATTCAACATTGCATCACCATTTACAATTCCAACAAGAGTAACATTTTCAAAATCTAAACCTTTCGCAATCATCTGTGTTCCTAATAAAATATCTGCTTGTTTCTCTCCAAATGCTTTTAAAATTTGTTCATGAGAATGTTTTTTTCCAGTCGTATCTGCATCCATTCTAAGTATTTTCGCATTTGGAAATTTTATTTGAACAAACTCTTCTAATTTTTGTGTTCCAAGTCCTAAATATGTCCAACTTGCTTGTCCACACTCTGGACAATGTGTTGGCACAGGCATCGAGCATCCACATGTATGACATTTTAAAAGTTGTTCTTCCTTATGAAAAGACATTGCAACATCACAATGTGGACACATTTGCACATGTCCACAAGATATACATCGTAAAATTGGTGTATATCCTCTACGATTTAATAATAATATAACTTGTTCTTTTTTTTGTAACCGTTGATAAATACCATCAAGTAATATATTAGATAACATATAACTTTCTTTATTTGCTACTGCCTTTTTCATTTCTACCAATGTGACTTTAGGAAAATTCTCATTAATTCGATGTGGCATCGTAATCAATTCATAATTTCCTTTATACGCCCTTGCATAAGATTCTAATGACGGAGTAGCACTTGCTAATACTAGTTTTGCATGATGATACTTACTTCTCCAAATCGCAACATCCCGACAATGATATTGAGGTTTACTATCTTGTTTATAACTTGTATCATGCTCCTCATCTATAATTATTAAACCTAAATGATCAAAAGGCATAAAAACAGCACTTCTAGTTCCTACAACTATATTTACTTCATGATTTTTTACTAATTGATATTGCTCATATTTTTCTTGATTATTTAATGCAGAATGATAGATAGCAACCCTTTTTCCAAATCTAGATTTTACCCGTTGCACCATTTGTGGTGTCAAACTAATTTCAGGAACTAATACAACTACCTGCTTTCCCTGATTTAATATTTGTCTAGATAATTGCAAAAACACTTCTGTTTTTCCACTCCCTGTAACTCCGTGTAATAATGATATAGATTTTGTTGTACCCAGTATACGCTGCATCGCATTTTTTTGATCTTTGGTAAGTTCTTTTTCCGCTTCTATTGTTTCTTCTTCTAAAGCTGCAGTTGCAGGTAACTCGAACACTTCTACCAATCCTAATTCAATCAATTTTTTTCCAGGTGATTTAAATTGCTGATAATAAATAGATCGTAACATCTTATCATGTTCTTTTAGCGTTTCATATGCAAGTAATTGTTTCTTTGTTAATGGCATTTTGGCTTCATGCACAACTCTTACATAAGCTTCCATTTTTATAGAACCATGCGTAGAACTTGGCTTTAATTTTGCAGGTAACATACACTGAAAACAACTAATACGTGGAGCAATATATGTTTTTGCCATCCAATCCGCAAGCTCAAATAACTCTTCATTTAACAAAGGCTCTTGATCAAGAATAGATTCTACTTCTTTCAATGGATATGAAAAACTTGAAATAGCTTCAGGAGTTGCAATTTCTACTTTTTCAACAAAACCAATAATGGAAGTATTCCCAAATGGAACTTGTACACGTACACCTTTTTGAATAGTATCATCCCCACATAAGTATGTAAATGTATGATCTAAATGTAAAATTGGATGTTCCACAAACACATGAACAAGCATCATATGGTATTCCTCCTTGCTATAGGTAGTATTATAACATGAGTTTAGAATGTGAAAAAACAAAATATGACTTTCTTATAAAAATATAAAAATTAGAAATATATATTTGTATACAAGCATGGACTTTTCTCATACTAATATTACTTAAGAAAGGAGAATATATTATGAAAAAATATATCCACATACTTCTCATCATAACCATTTTGCTATCCTATATAACTCCTATACAAACAAAAACGGTAGATGATATTTTAATTTACAGCGATGATATCCCATATGTAATGGTTGCAAGAATAAAAAACAATCAACACATTGATCTTTATATGATTACAACCTCCTTAGCTCTTCCAAAAGCGAATGATCCAGCTTCCTATCAAACACTTAATTTCTATAATTCTCCATCTGAATTTCAAAATATAAAAAATGTATTAAATCAATACTATAACTTTAATATAAAAAAATACATGTACCTAAATATGCATGCTATTCAACAAGACTTTCAAGAACCATACACCAAAAACACATTCCAAACAATGAAAAGTTTAACATCTTACTTTCAATCCATAAAAAAGAAAATAACACTATCGTCGATTTTTCATGTACATCAATATCTTGAAACGAATATAGAAGTCAAGAAGTTATATTCTTTATTTAAATCATATTATAAAAGTCCACTTCATATTACTTATCATTATCCAAATTATCTTTTAATAAACAATTCAATAAATTATCCATTAGACTACTTGTTTAGTTAAAAATCATCATTTTTTCAAAAAAAGCAAATTTACTATTGCTTTTTTTATTTTTTGT
>JAHHST010000015.1 GCA_020025055.1 Longicatena sp. | reverse complement strand
CCCACGATCTCCTCCGTGACAGGGAGGCATGTTAACCACTACACCACTGGACCATTAATACACATTTATATTAACACACATTTTTCAATATGTCAACACTTTTTTCTGGAGCAGATGAGGGGAATTGAACCCCCGTATCAGCCTTGGCAAGGCTGTGTTCTACCATTGAACTACATCTGCATTTTTATAAAAAAATGGCGGTCCAGATGGGACTCGAACCCACGATCTCCTCCGTGACAGGGAGGCATGTTAACCACTACACCACTGGACCATACTTATTTGTTTTTCCTTAACGCTCGTATATAATATCATTAGATTTAATATCTGTCAACCACTTTTTTTATTTTTTTAAAAAAAGGAGTGATATTCACTCCTATAGCGCTAAACTAACTCGAATTGCTCGATCTATTTTCTCAATTGTTTTATAATCCAATGTACATATCCATTGATTTAAACGTTGCTTATCAATGGTCCTTAATTGTTCACATAAAATCATAGAAACATAACTTAGTGCATGATCACTAAAAACAACATGCGTTGGAATTGGTGGTTTTGACATTTTTTTTGAAATTGGTGCAACAATGACTGTTTTTGAATATCGATTTCCCTTATCATTTTGGACTACTACAACCGGTCTAACTCCTCCTTGTTCACTTCCAACAACTGGAGATAAATCTGCATAGTATACATCGCCTCTTTTAATCATTATTTCATCACAGCCACCTGCATACTTTGAATCACCATCATCATTTCTTCTGGTGATAATTCTTCTGAAAACACTGAGAATTCAACATCATCTCGAATAACACTCATATGATTTCCATCATAAAAGCCAACAATTTCCATTGCATCAACCATTTCCCCTGGCATAATCACTGTTTGTGTATCTTTTACACTATGTTTTTTTGTTTCTACGATTGTAAAATTCTTATTCCCGCTATATTCTAATATATGTTTTACTTCTCTGCCTGTATTGACTTTATTTACATTTTGTAACTCAGAGGAAAAAATTTGCACTGGATATAATGGTAAATCATCTTCTTTTATTCTTGTTTTGCTTACTTTCTTCTCTAGTTCTTTTGGTACTTTAAAATAATCTTTTTTCAAATTGACATTATATCGAACTTTTTGAAATACAATTTTTACTTCATTTTGATTATCTTTGTTAAAAATTTGTAACCATTTTATTTGTCCTTTTTTATCAAACATAATTTCTTCATGATCAAAATTTTTATTATTCGGATAATTTACTTTCGCATGAATCAAATATCCATCTTTCTTTTTTTCAATTTCTGTTTTTTCTTGATTTACAATATCAACAATAGTTTGTAGTAGATAAGGTTTTGGAGAATTCATTGGCCAATCTCCTTCAAATTTAAATACTTGATTTAAACTTGGTGTTACCACATATACCCCCTGATTATTACGTATTATAATTTGTTCTTGATTAATTTCTTTATCTACAATCGAAACTTTAAAAAAACCTTTTTCTTTATTTTCATATCCCACTTCGACTGCATATGATTTGACTTCTTCACCCTTATTCACTTCCATATTTCCTTGTAAGATGTAAGAATCCATATTTTCCATCGTGCGTTTTAACTCTTTAGGAAATGATTTTGGCTTTAATGCAAAAACTAATGCTATTACCAATATAACGACGCCAATGCTTGTAATGACTTTTGCCTTCATTGTAATTCTCCTTCCTGTCATCTTAATTTATGCAACAAAAATAAAAAACATTCATATTTCTTATTTATATTCATAAATTAAAACAGGTGATAAAATGAATAAATGGCAAAAAGTATTTTTAACAATTTCCATTTTTGAATGTGTACACTACGCTTTCTCAGTTTTATTTCATGTCCATTTTTTTATTGACTGGCTGTCTTTTCACAATCATATTGAATTTATTTATGCATTTATTGTAGGGTTAAGTGGATTTATTAATATTTTATTATTTCATAAAAATTAAATGTTTTTAATCATATTAATATGTGGTACACCTTCCTCATCGTAAACATCCCCAACACAGTGATATCCTAATTTTTCATAAAATCCTTGTTTACGGCACTGTGCGCCTAAAGTAAATCTGATTATATTTGAATTCTCATAATATTTTTCACAATGTTCCACTAACCATCTTCCTAATCCTTGATTACGAAATTTTTTTCGTAAAGCAATTCTTCCTATATGTATGATTGTATCATCATCGTCATAAAACATTCTTGCACATCCTGCAATTTCTTTATCAACGTAAATTGTAACATGTACAGATTTTTGATCAATATCATCAAATTCTTCTTGAAATCCTTGTTCTTGGATAAACACTTCTGTTCTTACTTTCTTTGCATCTTCATAATTATGATTATATTTAACTGTTACCATAAAATTTCCTCTCTCTAATAATATTCATAAAGAAAAAAAGGCATCTGCCTTTTTTATAATATCGAAAATCCTAATCCGCTAATCGCATTTCTTGCAACAGCAACCATATCGCTGTTTCCATATATAATTATACATTGTTTTTCTAAATTAATATCATAGTCAACTCTTGTTTCCGCTAACACTTCTCTTATTTTATTGGCACTTTCTTTATTATCTAAATTTTTAATTAATAGTATACTCTTCAAGTTACTCACCTCTTTCTAACATTATATCATATTTTATTTTTTAGTATATTATTTTTATCGAATTTAATTTTCAATTATAGTCCCTTCATTTTTAGAGAATGTGCCTCTTAAATGTATTCGTATTCCATGTTCTTTTGCATACTTAACACAACGATCATGAAGTACTTTACAATTTAAATGAAGAGTCTCATCATATGTTAATTTTTGATATTTTTGTTTAGGAAGATTTAACTTAGGATCTTTCGTATATATACCATCAACATCGGTATATATTTCTACATCTTTTACATGTAACATTTTAGCAAATAATGTTGCACTATAATCACTACCGCCTCTTCCAAGTGTTGTTACTTTTCCTTGAGATGTTACAGCAACAAATCCTCCTACAACAACTACATCATATTTTTTTAATGCATCCTTTATATTTTTACCATCTAATTTTTCTATTTTAGCGTATTCATAACAAGAATCACTAATAATTCCTGCATCATGAAAAGATATAGCTCGTGCTTTTATCCCCATATCTAACAATTCACTGCATATTTTAAGAGAAGATAATTGTTCTCCTATAGATACTAATCTTGCCTTTTCTTCTTCACTCAAACGATTACTACCTAAGGAAAGAAGTGTATCCGTTGCATAAACATCTGGGTATCTACCCATCGCAGAAACTACCAACACAATCTTATACATTGGTAAATTACTTATAATATGTTCATATACATACTTACGCGTTGACTCATTTCGAAGCGATGTACCTCCAAATTTCATAACTTTTATATCCATAAAATCCCTCACGTTCATTTATAGAATATGTAAGTATTTCATCAACGTATCATCACTTGCCTAGTTTATATTCCACCAAGCATAAAGAGCTTCTTTATATTTTTTATATGCTGTTGGTATTGCATAGCTTTCTTCTATATCTTTTTTATCACACCATAATCCATCTATTTTTTGATCTACTACAATCAAATATCCTTTCATATGCCATTCTATATGTGAAAAGATATGTTTTGCATCTTCTAACTTCATCATCTTTAAGATATGTTCTTTTCCAAAAATATCTTTTATTTCCTTTACTTTAAGATATTGATCATATACTTTAAATTCATACAAATTCGCAAGTAAGCCTTGATTTGGTCGCTGTATTAGTAAAACTTCCTCACCATGCACTATAACTAAAATCATTTTTTTCTCAATTTTTCGCTTTTTTTTCTTTGTTTTATTGGGCAAAAGTGAAGCCTTTCCACTTTGATATCCCATGCAATTTGATGCTAATGGACAAATATTACACCGGGGTGCAGCATTAGGAACACAAACCATAGCTCCTATTTCCATTAATGCTTGCGTAAATGCATCACATCGCTCATGAGGTATATAACTTCTTATAATAGTTTGAAATTTTTTCTTTGTGGATTCTTTCAAAATATCATCTTCACTTATCAAAAGTCTTGAAAAAACGCGTAATACATTTCCATCAACTGCTGGTTCTGAAATTTTGAAAGCAATACTTGAAATAGCACCTGCTGTATAATCGCCAATTCCTGGAAGTTCTTTTAATTTTTCATACGATGCTGGTAATTCTTTATCATAGTTTTCCACACAATATTGTGCGCATTTTTTCATATTTCGTACACGATTATAATATCCTAATCCTTCCCATAGTTTAGCTAGCTCATCATCTGGCATATTTGCTAAATCTTCAATTGAAGGAATCCGATTTATAAAACGTTCAAAATATGGTTTTACTGCCTCTACTCTAGTTTGTTGTAACATGATTTCACTAACCCACACTTCATATGGTGTAGGATTTGTTCTCCATGGTAATACACGTGCATTTTCATCATACCAATTTAATAAATCTTTTACGACTTGTTCTTTATTATGTATATAATTTTTCATAGGTATAGTATATATCATTTTATCTAAAGTTCGCAATTATAATAACTAAAAAAGAGGAGAATCTCCCCTTTAAACTTTATAAGTTTTCTAACATTGCCGTACACCCATCAACTACACAGCGTAATGCATTATCTGCTACATATACTGGTATTTGTAATTCTTCACGCATTAATACATCGATATTTTTCAACAAAGATCCTCCACCTGTCATAACTAAACCATGTTGCACAATATCTGCAGCAAGTTCTGGTGGTGTCACTTCTAAAATTGTTTTTGTTGCATGAACAATTTCACGTAAACTGTTATGTATATAACTCTCAACTTCATTACTATTAATTTCAATTGCATGAGGTAAACCTGTTTCTACATCACGTCCACTAACCGTAATTGTTTCTGGTTCATCTAAAACTAATGCATTTCCAATTTTTTTCTTAATTTCCTCAGCAGTTTGTTCACCAATATACATTTTACGTTGAGAACGCACGTTTTCAATAATGTCATGTGTAAAGCGATTACCTGCTGTTTTAATTGAAGTAGAACATACTATATCACCTAAAGATAGCACCGCAATATCACTTGTTCCACCACCGATATCTAAAACCATGTTTCCACTAGCTTTACCAATTTCAAGACCTGCACCTAATGCAGCCACTTTTGGTTCTTCCTCTAAATATACTTTTTTAGCTCCAGCACGATATGCACAATCACGAATTGCATTCTTCTCTACAGAAGTAATCTTTGTTGGATGACAAATTAAAATTACTGGTTTTTTAAACATTCCTTTTAAATCACATTCTTTAAAGAAATAATTCAGCATCATTTCTGTTGCTTCAAAATCAGCTACTACACCATCTTTTAACGGACGAACACAAATCAAATTTTTTGGAGTACGTCCTAACATATCTCTCGCATTTGCACCTGCTGCAATACATTTCTTCGTAGCCGCATCTACAGTAATCACAGCTGGTTCATCAACAATAACTCCTTTATTATCTACACAAATCAATAAATTTGTTGTACCTAAATCAATTCCTATTTTTCTTACCACAAAAACATCTCCTTCCCTATTTACGATACACAACCATTATAAATATACTACAAAATAAGAAAATAACAATTAGATTTCTAATATTTAATTAAAATATACAAGTTCATCGTCTAAAGCATCTGTTAATGCTACATTTTCAGCATATAAAATCGGTACATTTCCATTATACTCTTCATCAAATTCAACACGTACCTTTGCTTTTACATGAACCCAATCATTTACATTCAAACTATTAGAATCATCATAATGTACTAACAATCCAATTAAAGAAGTATCATCTGCACAACACACCATTGCATATCTTCCAACAATAAATGCATGTTTCATTCCATCAATCTTATTTGCAATTACCTTACCCTTTATTTCAATTGTTTTTCCATCATATTTTTCAGGATGTTCTGTTGCATCCATATACCACAATCCATAATCATCATCCTGAATTTCAATTACTTCTGCATTCATATCAAAAGGCATCTCATCATCACCTAAATCAACAATTTCACCATCTACTGTTTCATAAATAAGTTGTGCACCTTTATTCATTGCTTTTATGTTATTTCTTAAATACAGCTTATCTGTATTTTCATCACAACGATTAAACACAATTGTTTCTGAATGAATCAACTGTTCAAATAAGATTGAACGCATATTTGTTAAATACATTTCAAATGTAGATGCATCTACAGTAGATAAAATTTGAACTAATAACCAAGAACTTGGAAATTCAACGGTATCTAAAAAATTTGTCAAATTCCACATACCATTAAATTCAATCATAACACGATCTGGTTTAGTCACTTTATGACAAGTTTTCAAAAAATCATATGTCAAATCTTCCATACAATCAACACTGACAATTGCAGTGTTTGTTTCATGTTGGAATTGTTCATCATATTCTTCCATTCCTTCTTCACAAACAATCAACAATGTCTTGTCATTTTCACGAAAACCTGGATCTCTTAAAGTATCACGAATAAAAGAAGTTTTTCCACTTTCTAAAAATCCAGTAAATAAATAAACAGGTACTGTTCTCATATATTAACTCCTATGCTATATGAAACGCTTCTTTAATTGCGTCTTCATTCATACTAGAACCAATTACACAGAATCTTCCTGTATATGTTGGTTTTCCTTTACGTATTTCACATTCTTCAGGAACCATATCAAAATATAACCATTCTCCATCAATACTTTCTAACATTCCTTTTGCGCGTAAAATAGTTCCAAATTTATCTTTGTTAGATAATTGTTCTAAAATATCTTTTAACTCTTCTTCACTAAATTTATTTACTGTTTCCATTCCCATGCTAGTAAATACATCATCTGCGTGGTGATGATGGTGATGATCATGTCCACAACAACACTCATGTTCATCATGATGTTCATGATGACAGTGTTCATGTTCGTGATGATGTTCATGATGGCAATGTTCATGTTCATGATGGCAATGTTCATGTTCATCATGATGATGCTGATGACCGCATACATCACAAACTCCACTTTCTTCAAGCATTTCTTTTTCAAGAATATCAGATTGTTCCATTGCTTCTAAAATATCTTTTCCATCTAGTTGATCCCATGGAGTTGTAATAATTGTTGCATCTGCATTATGATGTTTGATTGCATGTACAACAGCATGTAATTTATCTTCATTTAATTTTTGTGTGCGACTCAATACAATCGTATTTGCATTTTCAATTTGATTGTTAAAGAATTCTCCAAAATTTTTCATATACATATTACATTTCATTGCATCTGCAACAGTTGTAAAACTATTCATTTTTGCATGTTTTTCAACCGCAACATCTTTTACTGCAGCAATTACATCAGATAATTTACCAACTCCACTTGGTTCAATAATAATTCTTTCTGGTTCATATTCATCAATCACCTTTATTAATGACTCTCTAAAATCACCAACTAATGAGCAGCAAATACATCCTGAATTCATTTCGCGAATTTCGATACCTGCATCTTGTAAAAATCCACCATCAATTCCAATTTCTCCAAACTCATTTTCAATTAACACTACTTTTTCTTTATGTAATTCATCTTTAATTAATTTTTTAATTAAAGTTGTTTTTCCTGCTCCTAAAAAACCTGAAATAATATCTATTTTTATCATATAATCATGTCCTTCTTTCTTTTTTAAATTACCATTGAAAGTATAGCACCACACTGTATATCTTTCAATCTATATCTTAGCATTTATCAACAATCCAAAATCAATACATTAAAATTAGTAAAAGGCTATTGTCCTTTCAAACAATAACCTTTTATCTCTTACTTATAGTTTATATTGTTTTTTTTCTATTTCCAACAAATCCCAATAAAATTCCACCTGCAGCTAACATTACGCTCCATAATAATGCTGTATTCGTTGAAGTTCCCGTTGCTGGTGTTTCTTCTTTATCAACATGATTTGGTTTTTCTGGTTTTGTTGTATCTACCGGCGTAGATGGTTTTAATGGTGTCATTGGAACACTAGGTTTGTTTGGCTCAACTGGAGTTAGATTTGGATTTTTTTCTAACTCTGCAATTGCTTTTTCGATTGCTTCTGCCATTGCATCTACTTCTGCTTGTTTTGTGATATCTTTATCTTTTACCACAGCATTTATAGTTGCTTCTACTTTTGAGAAATCTTTATAGTCTGCTTTGTTCAATGTTTCCGCTTTTTCAATTGCAGCATCTACTTTACTATAATCCGCTTTCTTATAAACTAAACCATTGATTGCTTTAGTTAATTGATTTACCATTGCATCTACTTTGTCTTGGTTAGCACTTGTTAAATCATAAATAATAGCATCTATAGCTTTATCCATGATAGATAAACTATCTTGTGTATATAAATTTCGATCAATTTGATTAGCAGCTTCAACTTGTTTATTCAATTCACTATAATCTGCTTTTTTCAATAAAGTTGCTTCATATTCACGAGACAATTTCACAGTTTCTTGATGTAATCTATCTACTTCTGCTGCTAAACTAGATTTTGTTTTTTCGCTTGCTGTTATAAATCCTGCACTTCCAATTCCATTACTATAACCTTTTCCATAGAATGATTTCACACTATCAATTAATTTTGTGACTTTCTTATTCATTTCTTCACTTGATTCACTCATTTGACGTAATTTACGTACATCCTTAATTGCTTCAGACATCATTTCAAAACGAGGTGATGTTCTTGTTTGTGTATCTTTACCTTTATAATCTCCAGGATATACGAAGAACATATCTCCTGATTCAAAATAAGGGTGTGCATTATCTTCTAATGGATTTTCAACCCAAGCATCGTATGCCCAGCGTAAGAATCCATCTGTATTACAGTATTCTGCAAACCAAATTGTCCAAGCAGATTCTGCTGGATCACTTAATGAGAACATACCTGGATAGTCATGAATCATTGTATAGATTGATGTTAATTTCCCTTCTTTACGTCTTTCATCTGCAAGCTGACGCATTTTTTCTAATGGAATATTTCCACCATTAATATTTCCAATATGAGGTGTTACTGTAAATAATCGATCCCATACATCTTTATTATAACTTCCTACTGCTCCACCTACTTTAAATGTATGTCCATCCTTATTTGGAATACTTTCAATTAAATTTAGCGCTGCATTCATTTGATCCATTGGTCTTTCATCCATTGCGATGATAATCTTATCGAACCACCCTTTTTGATCTAAATGTTTCGCAAAGTCTTTTAAGAAATGTCCCCATGCATCATTCCATTCATCCGTTCCAGGTGCTGCAGTTTGTACTTTAACTTCTCCATCTTCTGTAAATTGTAATCTATTTTCCCATGGAACAATAGAATAACATTCTACATAAGAAACTTTAATTTCATTCAATAAGAATGATACCCATTTATCAAAATCAGTATAATCAAATTCCCACTTACCATTATTTTTATGCCATTTTACCATTGATGGATAATCACAATATGTTTGATGATACCATGGTTCTTCAATAATTGAAGCAGTTCCTGTTTTTCCTCCTGCTTCCATATAAGGTTTCATTTGGTTTTTAACGATAGCTAAGTGTTCTTCTGAGAATGTTTCTACATTATAATATTCAGAACTTGAATATGGATATTGCCACAAATTCAAATAATAATCATTTTTTGAATCCAATGATACTTCTAAAACTTCTACAACTTGTTTTAATTCAATTTTTTCATCATCATTTAATGAAATAGTAATTGTTCCTTCATAGATACCAGGTTTTGTACCCATTGGTGTTTTTACTTTAATCCAAATAGGTTGTGCCGTATGTGCTGGAATATCTAATTCATTTCCAAAAATCACATCTGGTGCATCTACTCTATGTCCTTTAGGTGGCATAGGTGGGTCAAATGGACGTGGATTTGTTGGAATCCAGTTACTTCCTGCATATGTACTAACATATTTTTGGAAATTGGCTTCAACGTTTTCTTTTGATAAAACATCTCCCAATTCATTTGTAAAATCAGATACAGAAATTTGTGCTTTAACATCTTGATCTTTTGTCAATAAGATTGCTGCATTGTTTGCTGCATCGTTTTGCCATACAGTCATTGATGATTCCTTGTTTACAAGTTTTGAATACTCATCATATCGTTCAACCGCAACTCTTCTATTTTTTGAAATAAAATCAGCTTTTCCTAAACTAGAACCTTCAATAATTGTAATCTTGAATGGTTCAGATTTAATTATTTTATTTGCTTTTCCTTTAGCTACGGCAACGATTGAAGTCTCTCCACTTTTAATAGGTGTTAAACTTCCATCTTCATTGACCTTGATCATTTTTTCGTCAACTTCCCATGTAATATTTCTTTGATTTGTATTTTCTGGGATATAGCTTACTTCAGGAGTAATCGTCATATTTTTTTCCCACACGATATTATTATTTTTCAATGATACCTCTGTAGGATAAATTCTTTGTACATTTTTTGTTACCTTTACATAGTCAACAAAACCACTTGGTGCTTCTGATTTATTATTTTTTTCACCAGTCATAACTACTTTTAATTCATGTTGTTTATCCGCTAAAACAGGTGATGAATAGTACACATGCTGTTTCTTTTGTGTACTTCCATATGCATCAATTTTTCCCATGAAGATGTTATCAATATAAACATCATAAATTCCTAGTTTTGGCTGTAAACTTCCGTAAATATCGATTTTTCTACCAGTAAACTTAAATGTATAATAGTGATTACGTGGATTACTATTCCATTGAGACACATCGCTCCAATGAGCATCTCCTTGGTATAAACCATCTATTCCTTGATCTGTACCCCAATTACCATGATAGTTAAATTGTAATTCTCCAGTTCCTTTTACACTGTCGTTAATAGAAACTTCATCATAATATGAATCGCCAGTATCAGTTCCTTTTAAAACAGGAATAACAGTAATAACAAATTCTTCTGTAACGTTTGTTTGCTTATTTTTCGCAAGAACTTTTGTTTCACCTTCCGCTACGGCTGTAACAATACCTTGTTTTACAGTAGCAATATTATTTTTTTCACTTGTCCATTCAAATGAATCTAATGAAGTTAACATTGGTAAAGTAAATTGTTGTCCTTTTTCTAACGTAACTTCATGCAATGTTTCAACTGATTTGTACACTTTCGCATAATCAACCAATGTATTATATCCTGCAGAAGCAGAATTTTTTTCTTTTGTTAATACTGCCTTTAAAGTATGTACATCATTACTTAATTTTTCACTTTCCCATAACTTCTGTTTATGAATTTTATTTGCAGCATATCCATCAAATGTCCCTTTTTCAACATTATCAATAAACACTTTAACTTTTCCAAATTTATTTTCCTTATTACCATATAACTCTACTTTGTTACCAGTAAATGTAAATTCATAATAAATGCTATCATCTTTTGGTGCGGCTTGCAGATTGCTCCAATGGGAATCTCCATTATGTAAAGCTGATTGTCCTGAATCAGTCCCCCATCCACCGTATTCACCAGCATCTCCGTGATAATTAAATTCACTATCATTCATAATAACAACATTTTCATTATTAGCTTCAGATGCTTCTACATTAAAAGAAAAGTCAACTGAACAAATAACCATAAATAATGCTATTAAACTCACAAGTATTTTTTTAATTTTTTTCATAACATTATCTCTCCTAAATTAGATTAAAACTTAAAAAAAGTCACATAATTCTAATATAAAAAACATATTTTCTATTATATTAAAAATCATGTACTCCACTAGTGTACAAAAATATCTATAACAAATAGATTTCGCATGAATAACATTTATAATTTTTACTATTAATTATTCAACATTGTACTTACAAATCACAAAACATTTTCTATATTTATAGTAAAAAATCACTCCTTTATAGTAAAAATATACTTCAATTTAATTGATTGCATAAATCAATGATACCGCATACATCAATTGGTGTCAAGTTGTTATATCATCAAAAAAAAGAAAAGATCCAACAGATATAAATTTACTTAATTTATACCTAATTGGACCTTAGTCTTTTAATTATATAATCTAATTTGAAATATTAATTATATTATATTTTATCTATACATTTTACGACGTCTAATAGATAACATTGCAAGTGCACCAGCTCCTAATAACACACTCCACAACACTGCAGAATTTGTTGATACACCTGTTGTTGGTGTTTCTACTTCCGCTGTATCGTTATTTGGTTTTGTAGGAATTACAGGTTTTTCTGGAGTTGGATCCATTGGTTTTTGATCAGTACCTGGATTTCCAGGATTAACTGTATCTGGATTTGTTGGATCAGTTTGTCCTTTATTATCATCTAATACTGCAATTGCTTTTTCTAATTCTGCTTTAGCTGCATCTACTTCTGCTTGTGATTTATCGCTATTGTCTGCAACAATTGCTTTTGCATTATTTAATGCTTCTACAAACTTATTCCATTGTTCTTCACTAACGTTATAATCATTTTGTTTACGATTAGCATTAGCATCAACTACATCTTTTAATGCAGCAACATTTCCACGTAAAACAAGTTTTGAAGAATTCATTTCTTTATTTAATTCTTCTACAGCTTTTAAACTAACTTCTGTTGTACCGCTTTCTAAATATTTTTTAGCATTATTGATTGCACTAATTAAATCTTTTGCACTACTTGTAGTAACTTTACTTAATTTATCTTCAGCCTTTTTAATTGCTTCTTCAATCATTGCTTTATCTGCATCTTTACTATTTAATGTTAATGCAACACGATCAACCTGTAATTGAACTTTCATCATTTCAACAGCATTTACATCTGCATTTTCTTCTTTTGACAATGCGATTGCATCATTTAAAGTTTTACTAAATTTATCCCATGTTTCTTTAGTATATCCAACATTGTGAATTAATTTTTCATCATTAATAGCTGAAGTTAATCCTTCAATATCAGGAATCACTCTTGCTAAATGAACTTTAATTTCAGCAGCAGAACCATTATTATTAGGTGCTTCAACATATTTAATACGTAAATGTTTTGTTGTTACTTTGTCAAAAGTAATTTGTTTTTCCTCATTAGTATTTTTTAATGTACCTTCTTTAATTTTAGTAAATGTTTTTCCATCATTACTTGTTAAAATTTCATATTTTGTAAGATTTCCATTTAAACCTGAACGACGTGGTAAATATGTAATTCCATCAACTGTTTGTGCTTCTGCAAATTCCATATTAATCCAGTGTGGACACTTTTGACTCCATTCTGAATGCCACATAGTATTAGGATCATTATCAAATGCTTTATCTGGTGAAGATCCATCAGGATGAGAACTTGATGCAGTTGCTTTAATTAATGAATTATCTACATAATTTTTATCGATATCTTCTTTTGCCTTTAGGTTATCTAAAGCTGCTCTTAATGCTTTTTCATAACTATCAACAATATTTTGATTTTGTTTAGGCAATTCTCTACGAATTCCTTTTAATGCTTTATTAACATCTTTTGCTGTTTCATCTGTGAATTTACTTAAATCTTTTGTTAATGCTACATAAGCATCTACTCTTGAATAATCTGCTTTTTCACATTCAATTTCTTGAAGTGCTGATTTAAATTCTTTTACTAAAGCATCAATTTCAGCTTTTGTTGGATTAAATTTTTCAAATACTTTATCTGCTTTTTTAATAAGTGGATTTAGTATAGCTTCGTTATTTTTATTTAAAATAGCATTTGCTTTTAATACTTCATAATCTAATTCCATTGTTGAATTGTATGTATTATCTTTTCCAAGACGAATATCATCAACATAACCAATGAAAGCATTAGTTTTACTACCAATTGTTTGCATTGGGATCATTGTTGTAGCAAGTAATGGTCGTCCTGCTGCTTTATCATTATCCCCTAAAACATCTGCCACTTCACCATTTACAAGTAATGTAGTTCTATTTAAAACATTCTTGAATTCTAATTCTACCCATTCATTTACAGGTAAAGTATAATCAAATGAATAATCATGATTTTCTCTTGTGAATCCAACTTTTCCAGTTCCTTTTTGAACTGCTTTAATTGTTCCATAAGGACTTTCAAATAAAATTTGTTCGTCTTTTGAATCACTAGTTCTCTTAACTTTTACTCTTAAATCATTTCCTAATCCAATTGTTTTTAAAGATGTATTGATATAGCTTTCTTTTCCATTCAATTTTAAAGCCTTTCTTCCATCGACATTTACAACTGAACTATTTTTTCCATTCATAATTTCAACTTTATTAGCTGATGAATCTTTTAATTCATCCATTGATAAATTTAAATACTCATCATTAACACTATCAAAACGATAACCAAAATCTGTTTGAGGAGCATCTCCTAGTAGTTTTCTAGTTTCTTTTGCAGCATTTAAATCTTTTTGGTTTTTACCCCAAGTTTTTGCACCGAATAATGGAATTGCATTACGAATACGATCATATACATCATATTCACTAATTCCGTTATCTTTTTCATCAATCATATCATTCCATACTGCAATAGCTCCACCAGCCATTTGTTTGTCACCATTTGGAATAGTAGTATTTTGTTTATTTATAGCATTATTATATAATGTATTATCATTTAAGTAATCATAATAATAACCAGCATTAGGAACTACATAATATTGTCCATCATCACAGTTGATTAAATCAAATCCTTGTTCATACATTTTATCCATGTTAGCCCAACCAGTATTCCATAAGTTCATTTGAACATCTTTTGCTAATACTGGAGTTGTACCTGTTAAACTACTCAAACTTCCCCAAACACGTGCTGTTCTACCACTAGCTTGTACATATTTTAACATTTCATCAGTAAATTTACGATAAGCTTCTTTATCTGCAGTATATTCATCAGCACCAATATGGATTATAGTTTCACTATCAAATACAGGATTAGCTAAATCTTTACCCATGTATTCATTGAAAATACTTTGAACAAATTCAATACATTTGTCATACTGATTTCTTAAATCTAAATGGTCATTTTCTCTACCATTTGTTCCAGTACGTAAATCAGGACGAACTTTAGTTAATGCTAATGAGTGAGCAGGTGTATCAAATTCAGGAACAATATTAACACCATAGTTTCTTGAGTCTTTAATAAATGTTCTAAATTCATCTTTTGTATAGAATACATCTTTACTAGTTAAATCTGCTTGATTTAATCCATTATTTCCGCCTTTTTTGATATCAGATTCTAAACGGAATCCAGAATAAGCTGTCATTGGATCTCTTCCAGTTTTAGTATAGTTTTCCAAGAAAATGTAGTTGTCATTTAAATGTACTTGTAAATCATTCATTTTATACCAAGCCATCTCTTGAACAACATCTTCTAAGAAATCCATAGTAAATGTTTTACGTCCAACATCAAGAATAAATCCACGAACTTTATATAATGGATAATCTCTTGCTACACCACAAGGAATATTATCAGTTGTTTTAATACTTTGTAAAATTGTACGAGTTGCAAAATATGCACCTTGCGCAGTTTCTGCTTCAACTAAAACTTTATTATTAACAGTTAATAAATACCCCTCATCCATTAATCCTTTTGTTTTATCTGTAGTTAATGATAATACTACATCTCCATTAACTGCGCTTGAAACATCTCCTTTTACAGCAGTAATAGTTTTTCCAGTAATGACTTTATAATCATTTACTAATGCAGTAGCCGCTGCTTTTAAAGCATCATTAGTATAAATAACTTTACTAGTTCCTTCAAATGTGAATACTCCTGTATTTCCCTTCCATTCTTGAAGTTCAGGTAAAATATTTGGAGCTTTGTTATCATTTTCTGCAACAGTATATTCTCCTGGAACTTTTACATCAATTTCTCTAAATTTATACTCTTTAGTTGATGTTTTAGTTACTTTAAATGAAGCTTTTACTGTTTTATCAACGATTGGTTGATGAATATTTAATTTATCATCAATTACTTGTTCTAAATCTGTTCCGTTATATTTAACTTCATATCCTTCAACTTTAGGTAATGTAACATTTAACTTTTGATCTCCTTTTTCAGGATTTGTTACTTTAATACCTTGTAAAATACTATCCATTGAAACTTCTGGTTTTAATTCTCCACCATACACTTCCATTTCATAAATAGAAATTGTATCCCAACTTGAACCACTATCTGGATCTTTACCATCGAATTCACTAATAAGTAAACGCACATGTTGCGCATTCACTGCGTTTTTTAGCACAATATCTTGCGTTTTATCTTTTGGATATGTTTTAAATAAAGCTTGATCATCCCATGTTTTTCCATCACTTGATGTTTGAATTTTATAATTCTTCGCTTTTCTAGTTTCCCAGTAAATGCGTACTGTTTTGATTGTTCTTGTTTGTCCTAAATCTACAGCTATCCAGTGTTCATTATGATTCACGGCACTTGACCATCTTGAGTCTTTGTTTGTTTTATCTCCATCAACAGCTTTAGATGCATTTAAAGATGCAATTTCATTTGAATCTGATGTTGCTGTTTTTCTTAAGGCTACATTTTCCTTTGGATCTTGAAAACTATTTCCGTACACTTCCATTTCATAAATAGAAACTGTATTCCATGTAGCTGTTGCTCCATCAGGATCAACTTCAGTAAAACTATCTACATACAAACGTACATAACGTGCTTTTTCAGCTTTATCAAACGTTATTACATCATTCACTGAAGCAGGTCTACCTTTAAACTCTTTTACAGTTTTCCATTCATTGTCTTTAGGTGCATTAGTTGTATTAGCAATTTGAATTTTATAAGCAGTTGCTTTTCTATTTTCCCAAAATAGCCTAACAGTTTTTACTTCTTTTTCTGCCTCTAAATCAACATAAATCCAATGTGGACCCTTACCTCTAGCACTCCCCCATCTAGAATTACCATCCTTCGTATTACCATCGGTTGCATTTCTAGATGTAACGCTAGGTGCTTCTTCACCACTTGCTACTGCTGTTTTGTGTAAAGCCAAATTTTCTCCCAGTACATTTTCAGCATTAGCCTTTGTTTGCGCATTCAAAGTTAATGACCCATTAATGCAAGTTGTAACTAACATTGCACATGCCACTAACATTTTCATGCATTTTGAAATATTTAATTTCATAATTTCCCTCCTATCTCACTTTAATTATATCACCAAATGCAAGCGTTTACTACTCTTGCAATTAATATTTGTGAATTTTTTACTTTATTAAACTTACTGTATTTATAGTTCCTAATTATGTATTTTTCTATAAATAATTACAATCATCACATGAAGTTTATTTTTATATGTTTAATAATAAATTCTCCCATAGAAAAAAGTGAACTTTCATCCTTTGGAATATCCAAACTTGAAAATTCACTTTATAATTCATCTATTAAATATAATTAACTATCTATAAAAGACTTTATCAAAAAATTATTTCATCAATTTACGACGTTTCTTTGATACTAGTGCTAAAGCACCTGCTCCAAACATTACACTCCATAATAATGCTGTGTTTGTTGATACACCAGTTGCTGGTGTTTCTTCTTCCACTTGTCCATTATCTGATTGGTCTGTATTAGGTTTTGTTGGAACTTCTGGTTTATTTGGAGTTGAATCTTCCTTTTCCTTTAATGCATTCATAGCAGAAATCAATGCATCTTTTGCAGAATCAACTTCTTTTTGAGTTGCATCTTTTTTAGCACTTACTTCTTTTGCATTTTCTAATGCTTCTAAGTATGCTTTCCAGCTTTCACTTGTATATGCATTTTCACCTTTTGCAGGTTCTTTTGCAATTGCATCATTTAATTGATCTTTATTAATTGTTGGTTTACTAGGTTCAACTGGAGTAACATCTGGATTTTCTTCTAACTTACCAAAAGCATTAACTAAAGCTTTTGTAGCTTGATCTACTTCTTCTTGTGTTGCAGTCATTTTTGAATTAATGTTTTTAGCATTTAACAATGCTTCTTTATAAGCATTCCAGCTTTCGCTTGTATATGCATTTTCTTCTTTTGCAGGTTTTTTAGCAATTGCTGCCTGTAATGCATCTTTATTTGCAAATACTAATTTATCATCTCTAAATGGAATGATTTCAGAAAGATTAACTTTCTCTCCATTTTCCCAAGAAATTTTAATTTCTAATACATAATCTGCATCAATAGCTAATTCATTTAATGCTTTATTTAATGTACCGATATTTACCCATTTTCTATTTCCGTCTTTTTCCACAAACGCTTCAACTTCTGCATTACTAATTGATTTTTGTAAAATATTAAGACGATTAATATTTAGATTTTCAGAAAGTGTATATGTAATATTTCCAGCTTTATTTGTAGAAGGTTTATAAGATGTTGTTAAACTTCCATCAAACATTTTTTGAGGAGTATGTCCTTGTTGTTCTAATTCTGTAGCATGGAATGTTGGATCATTAATTACAGGAACATATTCTCCATCATTAATCATTATTTCATTAAATAATACAGCACGATTATTATTTGATGCAGTCATATAAATTCTAATATAATGTGCTTTTGTAGGTTCAATTGTACCTGAAACTGATACTTTGTTAGGATATTTACTACTTGCTATATATCCTGCACCAGAGTTAATACATGTGGTTTCTGAATCATTTTTATTTTCTTCTCCATCTCCGATAGTAACAACATCAGTCCAGTTATTTAAATCAGAAGATATTTGAATTTTTGCATCACGAATATAGTTTTTTGCTTTATCCTGTGCAAATAATTCTAATTTTTTAATCGTACGTACTTGTCCTAAATCGTATATAATAAATTGTCCTTTTTGAGGTAAATCAGCAAATTCTGTAGTTGTTTCTACATTGCCATCAAATGCAGCACCATTATTTCTAGAATCTTCTTTTACACCCCAACTTGAGTTAATACCTATTGTTGAATCATGCAAGAATGGTCCACTAATTTCATTTGAATTCACTACAAATTTTTTAACATGAATAGTTGCAGAAGTGCCTTTATTCACATAACGAACATAACGTGCATCTAATTTGCTTACTTCTTGAAGATCTTTAACATCGATCCAATCTAACGCATTTTTAGAAACTTGTAATTGAATCGTATCATCTTTTACAACGTCTGCTTCAATTGAATTTAAGTCTTTAATACGTTTTAAATCTAAACCAATATATTGATCTTTTTCTAAAGTAATATCTTTATTTGCAACTAATTCACAACGAGCTTCTTCATATCTTGATTTAATAGGTGCATTTGTATTTGTATAAATATTTTTTGTTGTTGCTGGTTTTAATGATCCTGCTTTTTCAACAACATTAAAATCAAACAACTTCCACCAATAACCTTGTTTCTTATTACTTTGAAGATGTAATTCTAAATTACGAATACGAACAGCTTTTGCTTTAATATTGTCTTTCACTTTATATGTAGCATCCGCATCTCCATTGTATTCCTTTAATTTTTCCCATGTATTTCCATCTTCGCTATATTCTAATGCATATTTTGTTAATTTATCTCCAGTATCTTGTTTTATATGTACTGATTCTAGTACTTTAGGACGATTAAAAGTTAAAGTAACAGTCGCATCTTTAGGAATATAGTCTTCATGTTCTGCTCCTTGTGCTTTATATGGATTTTCCGCGAAATGTGCATATGAATTCATATTTTTATCAGTTACATTTGATAATTCTCCTTGTTGAACTCCTATTTTATCTACTGAAATTGTTGTTTTGTTTTCAACATCATTTTCTTCTTCTGGATTAATTACGATATCTTTCACACCTAGCCATTTGTCAGGAACAGCTTCTGTTGCTATTAAACGGATGCCTCTAACATTTTTTAAATTTAAATTAGATTCTTCTACATTTGCAGTAGGTGAATAAATTTTATCATTAACAGCTTTCCATTCCTTACCATCTTCTGTATATTCAAGTTTACCTTTTGTGAAAGTATCTAAAGCATTACCTTTTTGTCCCATTCTAAAGATCACTTTATTAATGTTTATTGGCTTTGCATAGGAAATTCCAACATAAGTACCTTGTTTAATTTCTGCAGGATGCTTATAGATAATTTCTGTATTTGGATCATTATCCATTACATTTTTAATACTTCCTTCTGGATCATCATCTCGATTTGTAATATATTTTACAAATTGTTTATTAGGATTAATTAACAAACTAACTTTTTCAGATAAAAGTTGATCCATCTTATTCATAAATGGAGTAATATATAATCTTCCAACAACTGCTTTTTCGAAATGATCTACATATTTAAATTTATGACTAACTGATTTTTCAACACTTTCTTGTCCTTTTAAATAAGATTCCACTACGAATGAATTTTCTTTTCCATTTTCTATCGCAATCACAGAATCTAAGAAAGATAAAATTGCACTTGTTGTATCATCCCAACAATCAATCCAATAAATAATTTGATTTAAAGTTCTCTTATTACCTGTAAATTCACGATAATCTTTAGCTGCTTGTTGTAATTTTTCAAATTCTACTTTTAAAGCTTGTGCTTGTTCTAAAACTGGTTTTCCTGCTTC
>JAHHST010000014.1 GCA_020025055.1 Longicatena sp. | reverse complement strand
TCTTTTGTTATATAATGGTACATATGGAAAGAAGGAATCAGTATGAGTTATTGTAGTACATGTGGAACAAAGTTAATTTTAAAAGAATTAGAACATGAAGGACAAGTACCATTTTGTCAAAAATGTCAAAAATATATTTTTCCTAATTTCAATGTTGCTGTATCATTGATTGCACTGTCTCCAGATGAAAAACATATTTTATTAATTCAACAATATGGAAAGCAACGAAATATTTTAGTTGCAGGTTATGTAAATCAAAAAGAAAGTGTAGAAGAAACGATTCATCGTGAAATGATGGAGGAAATAGGAAGAAAAGTAGAACAATATCAATTTTTAATGAGTGAGTATTATGAAAAGTCGAATACATTAATGTTAAATTTTGTAGTTCGATTAGATGATGATTCATTAGAAAATATGTCTGATTGGGAAGTTGATCATGCACAATGGTACACGTTTGAAGAAGCACAGGCAGCGATTGCACAAGGTTCTTTAGCACAGAAGTTTTTATTACATTTTATTGAAGTATATAATCACTGTAATGGTGCACTTTTTAAATAAAAAAATATAACTTTCGTTATATTTCATCATCTTCAATGGTAATGTCCACATCTACAATGCATTCTTTTTGAAATTCTGGAAGATTGGAACCATTGGTAATTTCAGATATTTCATTATCAAGAGGTGTTTTTGTTAAAAACGTATATGCAACTTCTTCTCCGTAATGTTTATCTAAGATTTCAATATTGTTAGAACGAAATAAATAATCCATTTTTCCAATATAATGATATGGGAATTGGATAAAGTATTCTAACATTTTTTGTTTTTGCGTAATATGCGCACTTTGTAAGCCACTAGACACACTTTTTGCATAGGCACGAATTAATCCTCCAGCGCCAAGTTTAATGCCACCAAAATAGCGTACAACAACGGCTACAATATCTTGCATTTGATGTTTCATCAAACATTCTAACATTGGAACTCCTGCAGTACCTGCAGGTTCTCCATCATCATTGCTTCTTTGGATTTCATTATGTTCTCCAATCACAAAAGCATAACAATGATGGGTTGCGTTAGGATGTTCTTTTTTTATTTCTAAAATAAAATCTTTTGCATCATCTTCACTTGTCGTACGATGAAGATAACAAATAAATCGACTTTTTTTAATTTCTATTTCATATTCATGATCTTCTTTTAATCTATACATCTTTATCACCATAAGTATTATATCTTACTTGTATGAAGAAAAAAAGATGATTCTATATAGAAAAAAGTTATACTAGAATGTATAACTTTTTAAATGATATAAACTATGTTATTTTGTTTTAAACTCAATAAATTTTACTTCTCCTGGTTCAAATGTTAAAGGTAAATTTCTAAATTCATCTTGTGTAACATCATGAATATAAGGATCATTTGTTGAGAAAATTTGATAAATAGAATCTACATGGAAGGGTAGTTCTGCATATAAGTTTTCGGTATGGATGTGAAGATTAGATGTATTGGCAACATTGGTGTTGCAGATGACCATAAGGGCTTTATCTTCTAAAATAAAGCTATAGCCAATTCCTAAATCATTTGGAGTATCAAACCATACCGGAACACAAGCATTTAAATTTGTAATTGCATCGATATAAGTGTTACGAAGATGATTGCATTTTTCCAATAAGGAAGGCAAGGTATTTAAATCTGGTGTACAGTAGTCATAATAATATTCATCAAGATAAGATTGACGATGATATCGTAGATCTGTTTGTGGTAAAGATTTTAAATAGTGCTGATCTCCATATTCACTAAGTTGCATAGGTTGTACATCAAAACATTCAAAACCATTCATAGATAAAGGAATTCCATTTGGTAAAAATAAATTCATTGTATGTAACATGATAGATAAAGTTTTTCCATATTCAAGAGAATTGATACGTTTTGCATCATAAAATTCACTTGCCGCAAACATTGGACAAGGATTATCTTTTAATTGATAAGCAAATTTATGAAAATGGAAGTTCCATACATTACTTTCTTCATAACCACTATTTCCACTGATTACATCATATCCTTTATGAATCCAAGACTCACTGTTTTCAACAATTGTATCTTCTGCAATCATAACTATATTACGATTTTGTTTACGAGCAATTTTTACAATTTCTTTTTGAAGTTTTTCAGGTAATAAATAGGTTTTTTCAACATAGATTCCATCTATTTGCAATTCTGAAACATACCAAGTAATTGTTTCTTCTAGCATATCTAAGATCGATTGACGAATTCCTTTTCCTGGATGTAAATCAGGGCGTAAAGTATCTTGTAAAAGATATGGTGCTTGATTTTTGGATAGGATATGTTTTGGTATATGTGCACTTCTTTCTTCAAAGAAATTAAATACAGTGCCATCTAAATCGACTGGTAAATTCGCATTAATTTGATCGGAAAACATAGGGGCAATCGTAAGTTGATCATCCTGTTCATATTCATATAATGTTTTCATTTCTATTGGAGGTTGTTGAAATAGTGAAAGATGATGTAAGACATCTTCACTACGATATAAATCTTTTAAAACATAAGTATGTGGAATGGTATTTTGAGGTAGACTTGAGCAAACAGGTGCGTGATATTTTGTTAAGTCTTCTTTCTTTATCCAATAAAACCATTCTGGATGTTGTGCTACATATTGATTATTTCTTGCGATTTTCCCTGGGCAAAATTCAAGTATGACACGAATGCCATGTAAATGACACATTTCAATGAATGCAAGACATTGATCTTCTACACTAAGTTCAGGAATTAATGCATCCCGTAAAGTATCATCAAGTTTTGTAAAGCTAATGACATTTTCTTTTTCTGCATAGGTATGATTTTTTTTGGTTTTGCATAAAGCAAATGGTTGATGTAATAAAATCGTGTTAATCCCCATTCTTTTTAAATGTGGAATTAATAAAATACTTTTTAAAAAAGTTCCATTATCATTTAAATGATATAAATCGTCATTTGATAAATGATCGTCGCGATCATGATCCCAAGCAGTTGCACTACGAATCATGAGTGAATACATATTTGCTTTTTTAATCCAATCTCTCTTTGTTTTTTTGTCATTATGTGAAGGATTAGATTTGGTACAATCAGACATAATATTATGTAATGTATATAAATAGAAACTATATGGGTTTACTATTATTTCCCCACTACGAATACTTTTTTTATTTGAGTAACCATAAGTATTCCATGAATTTGGAACAGCATAATTAAAGATATCATTATGATGGAGTTTTTCTTGCTTTTCTAATGCTTGAATAAGCATAGTAATGTGTTCCATTCCATCCCCTCCTTACTTTATAAATATAGTATAGTATACCTCATAGGAAAATCAAACACATTTCATGAAATATCGACAAATATAAGGGAAATAACAAGGATTTACGAAGTTATATCGACAGAAAATGAAACATGAAAAAGCTATACTTTTTATGGGTGAGAAAATGAAAAATCTACTATTTATAAGTATGATTAGTTTTTTATTATGTGGATGTAGTGTATTTAGTAAAAATATAACAGAACAAACAAAACCGATTACCATTTATATGGAAAATGAACAGTATGCAAACTCTTTACAACAATTATGGATCAAAACCTATCCTAAAAATAGAAATGCTCTACGCTTTGTTAAGAAGCTACAAAAAGATGTTGATTTACGATGGAGTGATGATACTTTTGTAAGAAATCATAAAGAACAACTAAAACCCTACGCTATAACCTATGAGTATGATGTACCAAAACATATGATTGAAAAAGATTTAAAATCAATATATACACCGATGATTATGCAAGGATATGTCTTTTGTTACCGAGACGATATATTAAAAAAACAGTATCACCAAGAAAACATTGAGACATTTGAACAGATTATTGAAAAACAAATTCCATATTATACCAATTATTTAGACTATAATATATATCCGTTTTTTTATGATACATATCATTCTAGATTTATGAAAGAATACCGAATAAAAAAACGAATGAAACAATATAAACAATTAATTCAACAATTAAATATGAAACAAAGTACAGAATATAATCATATATTTTATGAAATAGAACCTTATGTATGTGGATTACTATATACAAATGATGGATTTGAAAAAAGTGAAAGTTATAAAAAGGGAAATCTAAGATTTCAAGCATTTCCAACATGGAAACAAAAATCCTTACCACTACCGATTAAAACATATGGATTTACGGTATTAGAGCATTGTAAAAACAACGTATATGCAAAGCAATTTTTACAATTAGTAAGATCACAGGAAGGTATCCAATGTTTACTTGATTTAAATATAAAAGTACCAATTATCGCAAGTAAAGATATTGATTGTTTTGATATATATGATTATGGTAAGAAAGAATTAATTCAAACAATGAATGCATCAGAACTATTTGATCATAAAATTTGGATGAAAGAAAGTGAATGGCTACAACAAAATATTTATATGTGTAGTGAGTTTGCATCAATCTTACAAAATTATGTATGTAGCAATCAAAGTGTGGATCAACTCTATCAAAGCTCAAAATAAAATCACCAGTAATGTTTACTGGTGACTTGGTTTTTATGATTTTATTAAGAATTTGTTTTTTTATTAAAAGGTAATTCGAAATGGAACAGGCATTGAGGAATTTGAAATGCTAACGTTAAAATTACATACACGGCTATACTAATTATACCGTTAATTGCCATTTTTATTAGACAAGTAATACGAGAACCATCGATTCCACCAATTCCTAATTTTGTCAATAAATAAGAAGTTGCCCATAGACCTAAAATTGCGATAACAATTAATAGTGTTTTATGCAATGTAGCTTTAAAAGAAATTTTGAATTTTTTATGCATATCTAGTAGACAAGAACATACTAAATAAAGGGAGTTTAATAAGGATGCTATAATCGCACCTTTAAAACCTAATATATTCATTAATGGTACCATGGAAATTCCTTTAATTGCTGTAGATACAAATAATTTTCTAAGTACAGATTTCCGTAATTTTAAAGTCATCATAATATTTACAATTACTGGCATAATAGTACTAAATAATGCTTCAATAGATAACCATGCTAATACGTTTGCACTTAGTTCAATATCATTTGGATTAAATAAAGTATAGATGATTGGTGCCGCATATAAGAAAATGCAGAAACAAATTGGAAGGCTTAAATATAAAATAATATCTAAACAGTCAATGATATTCTTACGAACTAATTTTAGATTTTTTTCAGTTAATGCACTGGAAATATGTGGAATAATAGCAGAAATAAATCCAGGAGCTAGAATCATTGGAATCGCAAGAATCTTTGTACCAGAAAAGTTAAATGCAGTTGTAATAGTATCAATTTGTTCTAACGAATAAAAACCGCTATTTAAACCTAATGGTAATAAAATAGAATTATAAATATCATCACTATATCCAAGTACCGCAACAATTAAGTAAGGAATCGCAATTAAAATAAATTCTTTGAATAACGGTTTAAAAGAAATTACACGACTCTTTTGAGCAGAAGCTTCTTCAATGATTTGTTTAGAATGCTTTTTATCATAAATAATAATTTGTATTAAACCAATGATTGCGGCAATTACAGTAGAAGAAACAGAGGCATATAAAGCCCATTTTCTTTTCCAACCTAATCCATATACAAAGAAACAAGAAGCAGCTAATAAAAACCCTACACGAAAGATTTGTTCAAAGGTTTGTGAGAAGGCATATTCTCCAATTTCTTTACGACCTTGTATATATCCACGATATGCAGATAAAATAGGTACAAAAAAGATGGCAAAACCAAGTATAATTAGAACGGTTTGCATGACTTTAATGTTTTCTGGATTTTGTGTACTAGCCATAATTGGAGATAACACTCCAGATAGAGATATAAATAAAATCATTCCAACAAATCCAGTTAAAGATAGGAATGCAATTGAAATTTTTTTAATTAATAATACTGTTTTGGCATCATGCAAGGTTGAATATTTTGCAACTAAGGTTGCAACTGCAAGAGGAAATCCAGCACTAAAGATGTTTAAAAAATAGCTATAGATACGATAAGCAGTACCATAATAAGCGGTATAGGTGTTAGAACCTAAAATGCTTGATAAAGGAATTACATATAATAAACTAATTAACTTAGCAAAAAAGAACCCCCCAGTTCCAACAAGTCCACTTAAAATGATGGACTTTTTTATTTTTTGATTTTCCATACAAAAAACCTCCATAATACTATTATAACATCATAGGAATAGAAAATAGATAGTAATTCTTTCATTTATTTATAAAAATTTGATTAAAATTAAAATAATTATTCCAAGAAAAACACAGCATAATAATACGGTTTTAAAAGAAAATAGTTGATTAAAAAATTCTGTCGATAATACGCTTTGTATTACCTCGTTGAATGATGTACCCTTTTTTCCCATAATAATCACCTAGCTAAAGTGTAACATATTATTATCCGATATTTAAAAATGTTATAAAATTGTAAGATATAGGATTTTAATTTTCTATGATATAATAAATATTATAGTGGAATTTGATAATAGAAGGTGAAAAAAATGAATACATGGGAAGAATTATTTGAACAAGAACAACAAAAAGAGTACTATCAAAAATTAATGAAATTTTTAGAAGAAGAGTATGCAACCAAAACAATATTTCCATTAAAAGAAGATTTATTTACATGTTTTAAAGTATGTCCTTATAAAGATGTAAAAGTAGTTATTTTAGGACAAGATCCATATCATCAACCAAATCAAGCACATGGTTTATGTTTTTCTGTTCGAAAAGGAGTTAAATTACCTCCAAGTTTAAGAAATATATATAAAGAGTTGAAAAGTGATTTAGATATTGATATGCCAAGTCATGGATATTTAATGGATTGGGCAAAACAAGGCGTATTCATGATGAATGCAGTATTAAGTGTAGAATGTGGAAAAGCAGGTTCTCATCAAAAGAAAGGATGGGAAACATTTACCGATACAGTTATTAAAATGTTAAATGAGCGAAAAGAAGGAATGGTATTTATTTTGTGGGGAAACTGGGCAAAAAAGAAGGCTGAGCTTATTACCAATCCACAACATAAAGTCATTATGTCAGCACATCCATCTCCATTATCTGCATATCATGGTTTCTTTGGTAGCAAACCATTTTCAAAAACAAACACATTATTAGAAGAAATGGGATATACTCCTATTCAGTGGGAAATTGAGGAGTAATTATGAAACAGGAAGTAATTGAAATTATTCAAGAAATTGAAAAACGCAGAAATCGTAGACATGGATTACAACATTTTCAATCTTATATGGATAGTATAGGAAATCCTGAAAAAGGATTACAATGTATTCATGTTGCAGGAACAAATGGAAAAGGCTCTACAACGAACTATATACGTTCAATGTTACAGTGTGCAGGATATATAGTTGGAACATTTACTTCTCCGTATTTAATTACACATTTAGATCGTATTCGTATAAATGATCAAAATATTGATGAAGACGAATTTTTACAGTTATGTAATCAATATTATGATAGTTGGATACAATGGGATTTAGGAATGTTTGAAATAGATATGATGCTTGCATGCGTATACTTTAAAAAACAGCAGGTAGATTTTGCGGTATTTGAAGTTGGCTTAGGTGGAAGACTTGATGCAACAAATATTATTGAACCATGCATTTCTCTTATTACTAATATTGGTATGGATCATATGGATGTATTAGGGGATACATATGAAAAAATCGCATATGAAAAAGCCGGAATTATCAAAGATGAAGTAGATGTCATTACTACAGAAACAAAAAAAGAATGCCTAGATGTATTTTTAAAGCAGGCAAACCTTCATCATGCGAATATGAAACAAGTAAAGATTCCTTCTTGCATGGATTATGAACATGGAATTCATTTTCAATATCAGGAATATGATATACATTTACATAGCAATGCTGTATATCAAATCGCAAATGCCTCATTGGCACTAGAAACGATATTACAATTAAAGAAAAAAAATATAATTAAAATAGAAGAGCAATGTATATTGAATGGATTATTACAAGCGGAGTGGAAAGGACGATTTGAAATCGTTCAACAAAATCCGCTAGTGATTATTGACGGTGCACATAATCCGGATGGAATCCGTGCTCTTTGTGATTCATTACAAGGATATCGTAATATTGCGGTTTTATTTTCAGCATTAAAAGATAAAAAATTTGAAGAGATGATTGACATCTTAGAAACAATTACAAAGGATCTTACTATTACACATTTCGAGAATAGTCGATCTATGGATTTATCTGTATTACAAAAAAGAGAACATGTTAAAATTATAGAGGATTATCACAAGGCATTAGAAGAAATGTTAAAAAAAGATAAAACAATTGTGATTACAGGATCTTTATATTTTATTAGTGAAATTAGAAAATATTGGTATTAAAAAACGCATCCTATTTTTGGATGCGTTTTGCTGCTTTTAAAACAAAATAAAGAATTGCTACATCAATTGGATACATAATAATATTTTTAATTAATCGAACGGATGTAAAAATTGGATTTTGATATAAAATATTTAGCCATAAAGATGTTAGACCTAAATTAACAATAATAGTTACTAGAGCTCTAGCAATCATAACTCTAGGCAAAGTAATTTCTTTTTTATAGAAGAAAGAACCATAAATCATACCAACTATAAATTCATTTAGGGCAAAACCGGGGAAATATGGACCATCAGGAAATAACATAAATTTTAAATTGTCGGCAACGATACCAGCAAGACCTGTTGCAATCGGTCCATAATACATGCCACATACACCTGCAACCACACTTGTAAATCCAATTTTAATCATTGGAGTAATTTTGATTGAAAAAAATCCAGCAATGATATTAAGTGCAGTAAGTAAAGATGTACCTACAAGTGATGAAACTTTTTTAAGCTCCATCCGACTTTGGTGAATACGGGCAAAGTCTGCTTTTATTTTATTTGCAAAGTTCATAAAAAAATACCTCCTTTCCCTTGATGCATAGGGAAAAGAAGCATTATTGTTTTCTCATATGCAACAGCGGGATGCGACATAGAAACCGCAAGAATTACTTTTCGCCCAATTGACAACTCCCCGTTCAATCAGTACTTAACGCTTCTATATCTACTCTGCTAACAGATTAATTATAAGATAATGATAAAAAAAATACAACTGCAAAATATGGGGAAATTTGTGAAAAAAATCATTTGTGAAAAAAGCCTTTTTTTATGCAAATAAGGGGTGTATAATGGGGGTAAATGTGGATATAAGATAGAAAGTGAGGATATTGTATGATCAACAATCTTATTGAAAAAATTAAAGGTAAAGGTACACGTATTGTCTTTACAGAAGGTTCTGATGAACGTATTTTAAGAGCTGCAAGACGTTTATACGATGAAAATATTTTAGTACCAGTATTATTAGGAAATCGTGCTGAAATTCAAGGTGCAGCAAAAGCATTAGGATTAAGTAGTGATGGGCTTGAAATGCTTGATCCTAAAGAATATAAAAACATGGATATGATGGTAAAAAAAGTTGTAGAATTACGTAAAGGAAAAATGGATGAAGATCAAGCGCGTGAAGCATGTTTAAAAACAAACTTTTTTGGTACTATGTATGTAAAACTAGGATGCGCTGATGGATTACTTGGTGGTGCTACATATTCTACTGCTGACACTGTTCGTCCAGCATTACAATTAATTAAAACAAAACCTGGAAATTCAATTGTTTCAAGTTGCTTTATTTTGTTAAAAGATAAAGAACAATTAGTTATGGGTGATTGTTCTATTAACATTGATCCAAGTGCAGATGATTTAGTAGAAATCGCATTACAAACTGCACATACAGTACGTCAATTTGGCATTGAACCACGTGTTGGTTTATTATCTTATTCTACTTATGGATCAGCAAAAGGTGATAGTGTTAAAAAAGTGAATGAAGCTGCAACACGTTTAAAACGTATGCCATTAGATTTTGAAGTTGATGGAGAATTACAATTTGATTGTGCAGTTGCTCCAGAAGTTGCTGCATTAAAAGCCCCACAATCGAAAGTTGCAGGAAATGTGAATACATTTATCTTCCCAAATATTGATGCTGGAAATATTGGATATAAAATTGCTGCTCGTCTAGGTGGATATGAAGCAATCGGACCAATTCTTCAAGGATTAAATGCTCCAATTAACGATTTATCTCGAGGATGTAATACAGAAGAAGTATATAAAATGGCAATTGTAACAGCTGCTCAAAAATATATGGATATCTAATTTTTTATAAATTATATAGTCCTTTGCTATCGATATAGCAAGGGACTTTTTTTGTTTTACAGTATTGTAACCATTATTATCACATAATCATATAGCTTAAAACATAATTTTATGTTACAATTATAGAAAATATTAAAGGAGGACAATATGGAAAACTCAAAGAAAATTAAGTGGTATAACCTTGCGTTCATGGCGTTTTCTACTGTTTGGGGTTTCGGTAACGTATTAAACGGTTTCGTTTACTTCAATGGTATTCAGGTTATATTCAGTTGGATTTTAATGTTTGCCTTATACTTTGTACCTTATGCATTGATGGTTGGTGAACTTGGATCCGCATTTAAAAACTCAGGTGGTGGTGTTTCATCATGGATTCATGAAACAATCGGTCCTAAATTCGCATACTATGCAGGATGGACATATTGGGCATGTCACATCACTTACATCGCAAGTAAAGGTAGTGGAGGTTTAAAAGCTTTAAGCTGGATGGTATTCCAAAATGGAACTACTTATGATAGCTTCCCTACAATTGCAATTCAGTTAGCAACATTAGCTGTATTTTTATTCTTCTGTTGGGTAGCAAGCCGCGGTTTAAACCCATTGAAAAAATTGGCAACATTAGCTGGAACAAGTATGTTCATCATGTCAATTTTATATATCGTAATGATGTTTGCTGCACCTGCTATTAATCCTAACGGTGGATATTTATCAATGGATTTCAGTTGGGATAACTTAATTCCAACATTTGATACGAAGTATTTTACTTCTTTATCAATCTTAGTATTTGCAGTTGGTGGATGTGAAAAAATTTCTCCATATGTAAATAAAGTTGAAAATCCTTCAAAAGGATTCCCTAAAGGTATGATTGCATTAGCAATCATGGTAATGGTTTGTGCTATCTTAGGAACAATTGCTATGGGTATGATGTTTGATCCTGCAGTTATTAACGGTTCTGATGCTGCATTTAAATCTTATGTATCTAATGGTTCTTACTTAGCATTCCAAAAATTAGGCGAATATTATCATGTAGGTAACTTATTGATGATTATCTATGCTGCATGTAATGCAATTGGACAATTCTCTACATTAGTAATGAGTATCGACGCTCCATTACGTATGCTATTAGATAATGAAGATGCACGTCAATTCATTCCATCTGCATTATTAAAACAAAATAAATATGGTGCATATGTAAATGGTATTTGGATGGTAGTTGCGTTGTCTGGATCTATTATCTTAATTCAGATTTTAGGTGGTTCAGGAGCTGCTGGTGTATTAACTCAGTTAAATAAATTAAACTCAGTAGTTATGCCAATGCGTTACTTATGGGTATTTGCTGCTTATATTGCTTTACGTAAAGCAGGAGATAAATTCCATTCAGATTATAAATTTACAAAACATCAAGGATTCGCTTTAACAATGGGTGTATGGTGTTTCTTAATCACTGCATTATGCTGCATTGGCGGTATGTATGAAAAAGATTTATTCACTGTATTATTAAATATATGTACACCAATCGTATTGTGTGCATTAGGTTTAATTTTACCTATAATTAAAAAAATGGAAGACTAGAAAAAAGGTAAATAAAAAAAATAGAAATGGTTATCCAATTGCGGATAACCATTTTTACTTAAAATATAAATATTTAATCATCAAAATGCCCATAACAACTCCATCGATTTGTTTTATATAAATATACATCTTCAATCAAACAGATCGAGAAAAAACATAGGTTAAACCAATTGGAATTGAGACAACTCATGGTTACTTGTGTGATTAAATAGAGTACGGAAAAAATAAAACAAGTTGTTTTCTTTCTTACAAACCAAAAAATTATCATGGGAATTAATGTGAAAATAAAAGCCCAATTTAAAAATAAATCCAATGTCATAAAATACCCCTTTATTAATTATTAGTATATTTTTCTTTGTTTTATTATAGCATACAGCTTAGATACATTCTATTGGATTGTGCTATAAAAAAATGGTATAATTAAATATGTGAATTAGGAGGCTTAATTATGTTTAAAGAGACATCAAAAGAAGTTTTAGATTTTATTCAAAAAAGTCCTAGCTGTTTTCATGCTGTTGCACAAATGGCAAGTATGTTAAAAGATGCAGGGTATCAAGAATTAAAAGAATGTGAATCATGGAACTTAGAACGTGGAAAAAAATATTTCACAACTCGTAATGGTTCAAGTTTAATTGCTTTTGCGATTGGAAAAGATTTAAGTGATTATCATTTCCAAGTGACATCTTCTCACTCAGATTCACCAACATTCAAAGTAAAAGAAGTTGCTGAATTAAAAGGCAAAGGCGGATATGTGCAATTGAATACGGAAGGATATGGTGGTATGTTATGTGCTACATGGTTAGATCGTCCATTATCTATTGCAGGTCGTGTTTTAGTTAAAGAAGAGAATAAATTTGTATCTAAATTATTATCTTTTGATAAAGATTTAGTTTTAATTCCTAATGTTGCAATTCATATGAATCGTGATATTAATAATGGTATGAAGTATAATAATCAGATAGATTTATTACCTTTATTCTCTGCAGGAGAATGCGGTGAAAATGATTACTATCAATTAATTGCAGATGCTTTAGGAACAACAAGAGATAATATTTATGGTTGTGATTTATCATTATATAATCGTATGGCACCTAGTATTTGGGGAGCAAAAGAAGAATTTATTTCATCTCCAAAATTAGATGACTTACAATGTGCTTATACTTCATTAAAGGCATTAATTGATAGTAAAGGAAATGATAAAGCAGTTAATGTATTCGCATGTTTTGATAATGAAGAAGTTGGTTCAGGTACAAAACAAGGTGCTTGTTCAACATTCTTACATGATGTATTACACCGTGTAAATGATAATATGGGATTTACAGAAGAAGATTATTTCCGTGCAGTAGCTAAGAGTTTTATGGTATCTTGCGATAATGCTCATGCAGTACATCCAAATCATCCAGAAAAAACAGATGCTACAAATTGTACATATTTAAACAAAGGTATTGTTGTTAAATTTAGCGCTAACCAAAAATATACTACAGATGCAATTAGTTCTGCAGTATTTGGTGGAATTTGTGAAAATGCAGGTGTTCCAGTTCAATATTTTGCAAACCGTAGTGATGCAGCTGGCGGAAGTACATTAGGTAACTTATCAAGTCAAAAAGTATCTATGCATACGGTAGATGTTGGTTTACCTCAACTTGCAATGCATTCATCTTATGAAACAGCAGGGGTAAAAGATTCTTATTATATGGTAAAAGCATTAACAGAATTCTATAATACAAATTTACATATTACAGATAGCGATAGTATTGAGGTAGAAAGTAAATAATGGCAAAAAAAACGTTACATGTTGATAATCAATATCTTGTCAAAAATTTAGATGAGGGATATCAACAAGCATTTCAACGCTTATATGATTATTTATTAAAAGATACAAGAAAATCAGATTTTGATAAAAGTATCATTTTGAATATTGCAATTGAAGAATGTATGGAAGGTATGAAAACAAAGAAAAAACCAAGTTTAATCATACCCAAAGATGTAAAAGAATATGTATTCAAACATTCTAAAGGAATGACTTATAAACAAATGAAACAAAAACTTCGTAATCAAGATTATGAGAAAATTGAAATAGGAAGTATTTGGTTAGTATTTGCCATTTCCATCGTATTATTTTTCTTTAAAAATTTAATTATTGAAAAATATTTAATTAATTTATGGATTGATAGTTTGGTTGCATGTATTGCATTTGTAATCGTTTTTCAAAATATTAAAATCAAGTATCGAATTATTGAACGATATAACTTTGGAAATTTTTATAAAAAAATTGATATAATTACAATTCTTGCATGTGTTGTGATTAAATTAGCTACATCTTCTAATTTTGATATTACGTATTTGTTGTTAGTTATTCATTTCTTTATTACAAAGAAAAAAATGAAGCCCCAATTTGAAAATGTAATTTAATAAATAAAAAGTGATAAAACAAAAGATCTTGATAAAAAAGATACTTTTTCATGTTTTATCGCTTTTTTTTATGTGAATGTGATATAGTATGAGTAGAAGTGGAAATAGAGGTGATGAATATGTTAAATCTATTTAATCGAAGTGAATTATTTATGACATATACAAAAGAGAATGTAGATAGTGTTGTAAAGGAATTAGAAAAACATGGAATTGAATATACTGTGAAAACTACTAAAGTTCATGATGAGTATACAGATGAATATGTAAAAGGCTCATCCGATGGGAAAACTTATGATTTTAGTATTGCTTATAAAGTATATGTTCAAAAATCTGATTTTGACATTGCTCATCAATATGTTCGAAAAGCATTATTTCCTGATGATTAAAAAAGTTTAATGAAAAGCATCCCAATAATTTGGACACCAGAAATGTTCAAATTTGGGGATGCTTTTTTAATGGCAAAATCATTTAGAGAACAAATCATTCCACTATACATCGAATGAGTATAGAGAACTTTTTAATATTTGTCCAACTTAATTAGTTCATTTCATAATTACTTTTTTTTATTGTTTCTTTTTCCAAATTAGTTTTTCATATATTTCATGAATACTTTCTAAGTGTTTAGTTTCTTCTAAGTTCGAAGGTTCTATATCTTTCATTTCTTCATAATACATTTTTAATAAAGAAATTTCTGGTTTTACTTTTAATCCACTAAAAATAGCATGGTATATTTGTAGGGGATGTGATGAATAAATAGTGAATAGATGTTGTTTCCATTGATCTATGCAAGATTGATTATGAGTAATTGCATACACTTGCAAGATAGCTGTTTCTAAGAATAGGATAGTTTCTTCCTCATTTGTAAACTGTTTACGTAAATCTTCTAATAATAATGCGTGTTGAGCTATGATATCAATATTTGGATAACTTGTGTAAAAAGATTTATATAGTTCGATAAGAGAATCTTTGATTTGAAGACAATTTTCAAAAGAATGCTCATTGTTCATGTTTGCAAGATGAATAAATTCTTGGATATAAGAAATTGCTTGCCTATTTTTTACTTTTTGAGATGAGCGATGCTCTAAAATTTTGATAAGAGCATTGTTGATTTCTAAATATTTATTTTCCATAATAAAAACTCCTTTTATAACATATGCTTCTATTATAATCATTCAACTAAGAAAAATAAAGAATATAAGTCTTGAAATAAAAGGGATTGTCCATACTTATAGATACCATTGCATATGTTATATAGAGAAGGAGAGTGATGAAATGGAATATCCGATGAATCATCAAGTGCAATCAATATTAGAAAATGCACATAAAGAAGCAAAAGAAATGGGAAACAATTATATTGGTAGTGAACATCTATTACTTTCAATTATAAAAGACAAAAATACTGTTTTATCACATATATTAAGAGAACAAGGTATCTATTATTATCAAATTAAAGAAGATTTAATGATTCTTTTCGGGATAAAAGAACAAGCAATTCAAGAAACAAAAGTAACGCAAGTAGTTGAAGAAATATTAGAAGAAGCAAAAAATTTAGCAATGAGGGATAAAAAACAAGTAGTTGACGCAGATACTTTATCCATTGCTTTATTAAAAACAAATGATTGTGTAGGGAATGAAATATTGCATCGATATGATGTAAATATTGAAGAAGTATTGTTAGAAATTCTTCATGTAGGAAATTATGAACTCGATCAAATGAAAGAACTTCGTAATTTAAATACTTGTGAAATGAATAAAACGATAACAGGAAGAGATAAGGAATTAAAATTGATTGTTTCTATATTGTTACGAAAAGATAAAGCAAATCCACTTCTTATCGGGGAACCTGGAGTGGGGAAAACTGCACTTGTGGAAAAACTTGCATCGATGATTGAACATCATGAAATACCTGAACTTTCTCAATATAAAATATATGAGTTACATTTAAATTCATTGGTAGCAGGAACAAAGTATAGAGGAGATTTTGAAGAAAAAATACAACGCATTATTAACCTTTTAGAGACATATAAAAATATTATATTATATATTGATGAAATACATCAGATGATTGGAGCAGGAAAATCAGAAGGTAGTATTGATGTTGCGAGTGTATTGAAACCATATCTTGCAAGAGGAAAAATAAAATGTATAGGTTCTACAACAATTGAAGAATATGAAAAGTTTATGGAAAAAGATCGAGCTTTGGAACGTAGATTTCAAATTGTGAAAATTCAAGAACCTAATAAAGAAGAAACGTTAAAAATGTTACAGGTAAAAGTAAAAGAATATGAAAATTATCATCATGTACAAATTCAAAATAATATTCTTCAATTTATTGTGAAATATTGTGATTATTATATTCCACAAAGAAGGTTTCCTGATAAAGCAATGGATGTATTAGATTTATCTTGTGTAAGGACGATGCAAATGCATAAGAAAAAAGTAGAAGAAGACATTGTAAAAGAGGTAATGGAGGAAATTACGAATATCCCGTTTGTTTCTTGTGCACGCAATTATATATTAGAAAACGAGTTAAGAAAAAAATTAATTGGACATTCTTTGATTGTTGAAAAAGTATTACGACAATTGCGATGGATGGAACAAGGAATCATAATGCAACGTCCATTAGGTGTATGGCTTTTTGTGGGAAATGAAGAGGTTGGAAAAGAAATCGTTTTAAGAGAATTAAGTCAATATTATTTTCGACAAAAAGAAATGCCTGTTTTTAATTTTGCAACGTTACGGTCAAATTTTGTCCACCATATATCTTTGTTAAAAAGAAATCCTTATTGTATTGTACAGATTAAAAACTTACATTTAGCAAATAAAGAACAATTACAGATTGTACAACAAGCAATTAAACAAGGATATTTTGAATATCAAGGAGATTCAATAGATTTAAGACATAGTCTTTTGGTTATGGATGTGGAATTTTTATATAAAGATTTTCAATCTATGCATTTTCAAGAAAAAATGGATGTAAATAAATTATTATCAAAACAATTAACAAGTGCATTTGTTAATCAAATTGATGAAATATTTGTATTTGAGGAGTTGAATGAAGAGGATAAGCTACACGTGATGAAGACGATATTAAAACAATGGAATACTTCCATTAGTGATGAAGAATTAAGAAAGGTCGTAGTTCAATGCAAAACATTGGATGAAATTAAGCGTGAATTAAAACATCAAATTGCGTAAAAAAAGCTAGAAAATTTAATTTCTAGCTTTTGCCATAAAGGCTTCAATATCATCGATCTCTTTGATAATATCTTTGCTTAAATTGATACAACCATCTTCTGTAACGAGTACATTATCTTCAATACGTATACCAATACCTTCTTCTTCTAAATATAAGCCAGGTTCAACAGTAAAAACATTTCCTGGTTGAATCTTATAATTAGGTAATGTAACATCGTGTGTTTCTAAACCTAGCATATGAGAAACACCGTGCCAGTAATAATCTTGTACAGTTTTACCATGTTTTAATAGACCAATAGTACTTAGTTCTTGGTGATAAAATTTTATCAATTCATTGTTTAAGTCACGTAAGGTAAGGCCTGGCTTGATTATATTAATAATCATTTTGTTTGCACGTAATACAATGTCATAGATTTGACGTTGACGTTTTGTGAATTTTCCATTCACAGGGAAGGTTCTAGAAATATCTGCATTTATATATTGATATGCAGCACCTAAGTCGCATAATACTAAGGAGCGGTCTTTAACTTTATGATTGTTTTCTTGGTAATGAAGAATCGTTGCATTTTTTCCTCCCGCAATAATAGAGGGGAAAGAATGGTGACAATTATTTGATTTTAATACAAAATCAAAATAGGCTTCTAATTCGTATTCAGCAATATTTTCATGAGAATGAGACATCATATGTTCAATTGCATCTTTGGTAATTTGAATGGCAGTGTTTAATTTCTTCAATTCGTCTTGATCTTTTATTAGACGTAATGCGTTTGTTTTTGTTGAAATCTCACGTAATTGTATTTGTGGATAAGCGTTTTTTAATTGCTTACAAAAACGATGAGATGCACGATCAAATTGAGATGCTTCTTGTTTTGTAAAGTCGGCATAAACGGGAATCGTTTTAAAAGCCATAAAATTACGAGAAATCACAGATCCAAGCGTTTCCATATCTTCATCTTTCCAATAAATATTATAAATACTAGAAATTTTAGCAGCATCTTCAGGAAGAATACGTCCTCCAATCCACTTTGCAAGTTCTTCATCATAACGTTCAATAAATAAATATTCGTCGATTCCTAATTCTGTTTTTACAATGGCAAGCATCATATTTTCATTTTCTAGACCTGTAAAATAATAAAAATTACGATCAACTGAAAAATCATATTTTTCATCTCCAATTTTATAAGGAGCAACATCACTAAATAATAAAGCAATGCTATTTGTTGGCAATGTTTCCGCTAGTTTGCTTCTTCTTTCTTTATACATGAAATAACCTCTTTTCTATAATATATAAGGATTATATCATATATTTAAAACTATGTTATAATGGAAGAAATATAAAAGGTAGGAGAATGGTTATGGAATATAGTGCAGTCATTGTTGCGGCAGGAACAGGAAGTCGTATGGGATTAGGATATAATAAGTTGTTGTTTCAATTAAAAAATGGAAATACAATTTTAGAAGAAACAGTTTCAAAGTTTTATGAAGATCAACGATGCAAACAAATTATTATTGTTGCGAGTGAATATGATATGGAAACTTTCCAAACAATGTTTAAAGATAAACCAGTAGAATTTACTGTAGGGGGAAGTACAAGACAGGACTCAGTTTATGAAGGTTTAAAGAAAGTGAAACAAGAGTATGTATTTATTCATGATGGAGCAAGACCTTGGATTTCAAAAGATTGTATAAATCGAATTGTTGAAACCCTTAAGACAAAAGATGCATGTTTATTGATGATGCCTGTAAAAGATACGATTAAAGTTGTGGAAAATGGAAAAATTGTAAATACACCACAAAGATCGACATTATATTTAGCACAAACACCGCAAGCATTTTTGACAAAGAAAATTATAGAAGCTTATGATCAAGCATATGCAAAAGGTATTCAAGCTACAGATGATGCACAGATTATGGAACTTTGCGGAAATTGTGAAGTTTATATGGTAGAAGGTAGCTATGAAAATATGAAGGTAACAACAAAGGAAGATATTGAAGGAAAATAAATAAAATCACCATTTGAATATCAAATTGAAGTCAAATGGTGATTTTTTAATTACATGGATTGTTTTAACCAGTTTTCTTTTTTATAGTAAATGAATAGCCATAACGCACTTGCTGTCCAAGTTAATGGCCACCCCATAAATACAGTGCCAATGTCATGGAAAATAGGAACACTACATAAAATCCAAGCAACCCTCATTCCACACCAACAAGCAATCATAACAATCATTGGAATCGTTGTTACACCAGCACCACGAATGATACCATTAAATGCATGTGTTAAAGATAAGAAAATATATCCAGGAGCTAATACACGAAGCATATATAACCCATAATAAATTACTTGATCATCAGATGAGAAAATGGATAATACTTGTTTACCAAATATTAATAATAATGCACTAATGCATACAGTTGTAAGAACAGACATAAAGATACCAGATTTTGCACCTTGTTTTACACGATCAAATTTTCTTGCTCCCATGTTTTGTCCAACAAAGGTTGTCAAAGCCATAGAATAACTCATAACAGGAAGAATGGCAAAACCATCAATTTTTGTATAAGCACCACAACCTGCCATAGCTAAAGAACCAAAGGCATTAATATTACTTTGAACAATTACATTAGAAAAAGAAACGACACTGTTTTGAATACCACTTGGAAGACCAATACGAATGATTTCAAGCATTTGCTTTTTATGGAAACGAATGTTTTTTAGTGTGACTTTATATTCGTGTTTTGTTCTAACTAATAATAGGATTGTTAAAATGGCACTCAATGTTTGTGCAATTAGGGTAGCCCATGCAACACCTGCAATTCCCATTTTGAATTTTACAACGAAAAGTAAGTCTAAAATAATATTTGTAATACTAGAAATAATTAGAAAGTATAACGGATTTTTAGAATCACCAACAGCTCTTAATATACCACTTCCTGTGTTATAAATCATCACAGATAAAATACCTATAAAATATATTTTCATATAGAGAATGGAGTCATTCATAACATCATCTGGAGTACCAATTAATCTTAAAATTGTTGGAGATAGAAAGTATCCTACAAATATCATAACAATTCCTGCAACAATGGCAAACGCAAGAAATGTATGAATACTATATTGTAGTTCTTTAATATTTCTAGCACCGAAATATCTTGATACAACAACCCCTGCTCCAACAGATAGTCCCATAAAGAAACTAACTAATAAAAAGATTACAGGAAAACTACTTCCAACAGCAGCTAATGCTTGTGAGCCAATATAATTTCCTACAATTACAGAATCTACAGCGTTATATAATTGCTGAAATAGATTTCCTAATAATAATGGAATAGAAAAGAATAATAATTCTTTCCATATAACGCCTTCTGTCATTAATCCTTTATTTTGTTTATTCATATAATCACCTAACTTTTTACATATTATACACTAGCTATAATTAAAAAGATAGATTATGAAAGAAAAGAAAAATATATAAAATAATCAAAACTTAAAAAATATACTTTACATTAATAGTGGATAA
>JAHHST010000013.1 GCA_020025055.1 Longicatena sp. | reverse complement strand
TATTTTGTACATTTTTAAATGATCATTTTTGTACATATTTATGTTAGCAAATATACATAGGAGATGTTTTTAACTGTTACAGCCCCTTTTTTGACATTGTTCTAATAAAAATAAGTAGAATAGTTCAAGTTTTTGTAGATACATGATAAAATATATAGATAGAAGGTGATAAAATGACAGTACATTTGCATGTAAGAAGTTGTTATACATTATTAAAAAGTACAATGACAATAGAAAAAATAGTAGAAAGCGCAAAAAATGATGGATATGATGCAGTTGCGCTATGCGATAAAAATGTTATGCATGGTGCTATGGCATTTTATCATGAAACAAAAAAAGTAGGAATCAAGCCTATTTTTGGACTTGAGATTGATGTAGATGATGAAGGTAAGATGTTTGGTTTTATTTTGTTAGCAAAAAATGATAAGGGATATCAAACATTAATGAAGCTATCGACTGTATTAAATACAAACGAAAGATCAAAAACATTAACATTTGAAGAATTCCTTACATATACTCATGACTGTGTTGCCTTAACCAATGGGGATCAAAATGAATTAGAAACATATTTATTAAAAGAAGATCAAGCTAGTATACAAATGTTTTTGACAAAATGTAAGCAAAATATCTCTTCATTCTATGTCTCAATTGCTAGAAATGATAGCCCATTATTGCAGAAAAAAAATATATTATTAAAGAAGCTTTGTATAGAAAGTGGAATTCCAACTGTAGCTTTATCAAGAATTTATTTTAATCGTGATGAAGATGAGGAAAGTTATAAAACACTTTGTGCGATAGATCAAGGTGTTGCTATTGATGATAAAATGCTTAATTATAGTCCGAAACGATATTTTAGAACAAAGGCTGAAATGCAAAATTTATATGATGAGAATGATTTAAAGGCAACCGATGATATTGCAGCAATGTGTAATGTTGAAATGAATTTTGAAAAAGCAATTTTACCAAAGTTTCATAATCGATATGGATTAACAAGTGAAGACTTTTTACAAAGATTGTGCCACAAAGGGTTAGAAAAAAGAATGAATTATAAAGCTATTCCTGAAGTGTATGAGAAAAGATTAAAGTATGAACTAGATGTAATTATATCCATGGGATATGCAGACTATTTTTTAATAGTTTGGGATTTTATACGTTTTGCTAAAACGCAAGATATTTATATTGGGCCAGGTAGAGGTAGTGCTGCAGGTTCATTAGTAGCATATTGTTTAGGAATTACACATGCAGATCCAATTAAATATAATTTGTTGTTTGAACGTTTTTTAAACCCAAGCAGAGTATCTATGCCAGATATTGATACTGATTTTCCGGATAATCGTCGTGATGAAGTCATTCAGTATGTTCATGATTTGTATGGAGACCATAAAGTTTCTCATATTATTACTTTTAATACTCTTGCAGCTAAACAAGTATTACGTGATGTTGGAAAAGCATTAAGAATTCCGGCAAGACAAATTGATTATCTATGTAAATTAGTACCAAATCGACCTAAAGTTACATTAAATGATGCATATCAAGAGCAAGCAAGATTTAAGCAAATGGTCAATTCTGGAGACCAAATGCGAAAACTGTATGATATATCAAAAAAATTAGAAGGATTACCTCGACATTCTTCTTTGCATGCTGCAGGAATTGTGTTAAGTAATGATGATATTGAAAAAGTTTGTCCATTAATTGATGTTGATGAAGGAATGTGTGCAACACAGTTTACGATGGAATATCTAGAAGAGCTTGGATTAATCAAAATGGACTTTTTAGGATTAAGAAATCTAACTATCATTGACGAAATCGTACATCATATTAACGTAAATAAAAAAAGATTAGATATTATGCATATTCCTTTAGATGATCAAAAAACATATGCATTGATTCGTAATGTAGATACTGTTGGAGTTTTTCAACTTGAAAGTGAAGGAATGAAAAATTTATTACGAAAAATGCAACCTACTTGTTTTGAAGACATTGTAGCAACGATTGCATTATTTCGACCTGGACCGATGGAAAATATACCATTATATTTAGAAAGCAGAAGCCATCCAGAGAAAGTAGATTATTTACATCCATCGTTAAAACCTATTTTAAAAAATACTTATGGGATAATGATTTATCAAGAACAAGTTATGCAAATAGCACAAACAATGGCGGGATTCACATTAGGTAAAGCAGATAATTTGAGAAAAGCAATTTCAAAGAAAAAAGGAACAGAGTTACAGAAATTAAAGGCAGATTTTATACAGGGTGCAATTCAAAAAGGATACGACGAAGCTTTAGCAATAAAAGTGTATGATTTAATTATGAAGTTTGCAAATTATGGATTTAATCGATCACATTCGGTTGCGTACGGAATGATTGCTTATCAAATGGCATACTTAAAAGCAAATGCACCTTTATATTTCTTTACGGCACTTTTAAATAGTGTGATCAATTCAGAAACGAAAACAAGTGAATATATATTTGAGGCAAAAAGAAGAAATATTAATGTTTTACTACCTTCTGTAAATAACAGTACAAACACATATTGTATTGAAAATCACGCATTGCGATTTCCACTAATTGGTATTAAAGGAATTGGTTCTGCAGTTTCGAATGTTATTTTAGCAGAAAGGCAAAAAAATGGAGAATTCAAGGATTTTTATGATTTTGTTGCACGTATGGAAGGAAATAAAATTGGAAAGAAAATAATTGAATCTTTGATTTATGCAGGGGCATTGGATGAATTTAAAGTAAATCGTAGTTCATTAGTAGCATCTTTAGATGATGCAATTCGATATGGTAATTTAGTAAGAATTGAAGATGATGAACAAGTGTTATTTGATTTTGATTTAGTGAGTAAGCCAGCAATGGTATCTTTAAAAGAAAATACGATATTAAAATTACAAAGAGAAAAAGAAATGCTAGGTTTTTATTTATCATCTCATCCAATCGCACAATTAAGAAATCGAATAGGAAACGGATTAGTTCCGATGATATCATTATCTACAAGAATACATAGTTATGTAAAATTTATTTGTGTCGTAGAAAGAACGAAACAGTACCGAACAAAAAATGGTAGTTTAATGATGTTTGTTGTAGGAGCAGATGAAACTGGTAAATTTGATTTAGTATGCATGCCGAATATATATGAAGTATATATAAATGATTTAGTAAAAGGAAATTATTTATATGTAGAGGGTGTTGTTGATAAAGAAACATCATGTTTAGTAAAAAAAATAACAAAAATTGAAATTGAAGAAAAAATGTAATAAAAAACATCTTGTAAAATATATAACAGTATGATAATATATCAGTGTTGTATGTCCTCTTTTGGATTTACAACCGCTCAAAACAAGGTTTAAGTATGGAAACATCACCTTGCGTGGCGAGTCTTAAACATGAAGGAGGTGCGATTATGTACGCAATTATTGAAACAGGCGGAAAACAAATCCGTGTAGAAGAAGGTTCAACAATCTTTGTTGAAAAATTAAACGTAGCTGAAGGAGAAACAGTAGAATTTGATAAAGTTGTAGCTTACTGCAACCGCGCATTACGCGTAGGTACTCCATATGTAAAAGGTGTTAAAGTTACTGCTAAAGTTGAAAAACAAGGTAAAGCTAAAAAAATCATCGTTTACAAATACAAAGCTAAAAAAGGAAGTTCCCACCGCAAACAGGGACACCGTCAACCATATACTAAATTAACTATCGAATCAATCGAGGCTTAATTATATGGTAAATGTCGAGGTTAAAAGGCAAAACGGTACAATTGCTGAAGTTTGTATTCATGGACATGCAGGATATGCAAAACATGGACAAGATTTAGTATGTGCCGGTGTAAGTTCAATATCGGTTGGAATGCTGAATGCTTTAGACCAGTTGACAGAACATGATGTGTGTGACCTTGTTATAGAGGAAGCATATATTAGAATCAAATTAAATAAGAGAGATCAGAATGCTGAACTATTAATTAATACATTAGTAATTCAATTGAAGACTCTCGAAGAAAATTATCATAAATATATTTCAATATGTGATCAGGAGGTGTGAGTATGAAATTCGTATTAGATATCCAATTGTTTGCGTCTAAAAAAGGTGTAGGTTCTACTAAGAATGGTCGTGATTCAGAATCTAAACGTTTAGGAGCAAAATTAGCTGATGGACAATACTGCCATGCAGGTTCAATTATTTATCGTCAGCGTGGAACAAAAATTCACCCAGGTACTAACGTTGGTAAAGGTGGAGACGATACGCTATTTGCTAAGGTGAATGGTATTGTTAAATTTGAACGTTTAGGTAAAGATAAGAAAAAAGTTTCTGTTTACCCACAAGCATAAGAATAAAAAATCCCCACTAGGGGATTTTATTTTTGATATAATATAAAAGGAGGTGCAACAATGTTTGTCGATCGCGTTAAAGTACATGTTAAAGCTGGTAAAGGTGGCGATGGGATCGTTGCTTTTCGTAGGGAAAAATATGTAGCATTTGGTGGTCCAAGTGGTGGTGATGGAGGCGATGGAGGAAATGTTGTTTTCGCAGTTGATGAGGGAAGAACAACGTTATTAGACCTTCGCTATAATTTGAAAATCACTGCTGAACCAGGTGGTAAAGGAAAAACAAAAAAAATGCATGGAGCAAGAGGTGCTGATGCAATTGTTAAGGTTCCTTTAGGAACAATAGTAAAAGATGCAAAGACAGGACGTATTATCGCTGATTTAACACATAAAGGGCAAAGAGAAATCATTGCTAAAGGTGGAAAAAAAGGAAGAGGAAATTTCCACTTTAAATCAAGTAAAAATACAGCTCCTCAGTATTCTGAATTAGGTGCTCCAGGAGAAGAATTTGATATACAAGTTGAATTAAAAGTATTAGCTGATGTCGGCTTGGTAGGATTCCCATCAGTTGGCAAATCTACATTATTATCGGTTGTATCTAGAGCAAAACCTGAAATTGCAGAATATCACTTTACTACAATTGCTCCAAATCTTGGAATGGTCCAAGTTCCAGATGGTAGAAGTTTTGTAATGGCTGATTTACCTGGATTAATTGAAGGCGCTAGTGAAGGTAAAGGATTAGGTCATCAATTCCTACGCCACATTGAACGTTGCCGTGTCATTATTCATGTAATTGATATGGGAAGTAATGATGGACGAGATCCTGTAGAAGATTATCGAATTATCAATGAGGAATTAGGTAATTATGAATATCGTTTATTAGAACGTCCTCAAATTGTTTTAGCAAACAAGATGGATTTAGAGCCTGCACAAGAGAATTTAAAACGTTTTAAAGAAGCATACCCAGATGTAGAAGTATTTGAAACAACAACAATCATTGCAGAAGGCTTAGATCCAGTGCTATATCGTGCTGCTGATTTACTTGAAACAACTCCACAATTCCCATTATTCAATGATGAAGAAGTGGATAAGGAAGCAGAGGGTGTTTTATATAAATTTGAACCAGAAAAAGCTCCATTTGAAATTCGCAATTTAGGAAATGGAGATTGGGAAGTTTATGGGGACGAAATTGAGAGAAGCTTCAAGATGAGTAAATTAGATAATGAAGAAGATTTCATGCGCTTTGCACGTAAAATGCGTAAAATGGGTATTGATCAAGCATTGCGTGATGCAGGTTGTGTAGACGGAGATACTGTAGTTATCTGTAAAATTGAATTCGAATTTATGGAATAAAAAGATTGTAATGATTTACAATCTCAGACCGTTGACAAAGTCGCTCGTTGAGCAGACTTTGTCATTCGGTCTTTTTTTAATCCCCACTTTAATATAAAAAAAGATGATTTCAAGGTATTTTTAACCTAAAATCACCTGTAATTTAGTAGCTTTCCACCACTTTTTATAAATTGATTTTATTTGTTTTCAAAATAAGATAGTTTGTCAACAAGCTGAGATAGATTGTAATGATTTACAATCTTTTTTTGAGTGTTTGAGTAGCAATTTACGCATAATTTATGTATGATATATACTATATAGGAGGATTAAAAATGAAACTTGTATCATGGAATGTAAATGGGATACGTGCATGTATGACAAAAGGATTTATGGATTTTTTTCATGAGATAGATGCAGATATTTTGTGTATTCAAGAAACAAAAATGCAACCTGGACAACTTGAAATAGATACACCAGGTTATTATCAATATATGAATAGTGCGGAGAAAAAAGGGTATAGTGGGACAATGGTCTTTTCCAAAAAAGAACCATTAAATGTCTATTATGGTATTGGTATAGAGGAACATGATCATGAAGGAAGAGTAATTACATGCGAATATGATAATTTTTATTTTGTATGTGTGTATACTCCAAATTCAAAAGATAAATTATTGAGATTAGATTATCGTATGCAATGGGAAGATGATTTTAGAATTTATTTAAATAAATTAAAAGAAGACAAAACTGTTATTGTATGTGGTGATTTAAATGTAGCTCATAAAGAAATCGATTTGAAAAATCCAAAAACAAATCGACGTAATGCAGGATTTACAGATGAAGAAAGAGAAAAAATGACAAAGCTACAAGAAAGTGGTTTTGTCGATTCATTTCGATATTTATATCCAGATGTTGAAGGAATATATTCTTGGTGGAGTTATCGATTTAAAGCTAGAGAAAAGAACGCAGGATGGAGAATTGATTATTTCTTAGTTAGCGAAGATGCTAAAGATAAGATTGAAGAAGCAAAGATTCATACGGATGTTTATGGTTCAGATCATTGCCCTGTATCTTTAGAAATTGATTTATAAAAAAAGGGATATTTTTTAATCTATCCTTTTTTTTATTGATATTGCATGTTAAAATAACATAGATATATAAATTTATTTATGAAAAGTAGGAGGTACTATGATAGCTTTTATAAGAGGAAGCGTCCACAGTTATAGTCATGATTCACTCATTCTTGAAAATCATGGTATAGGGTATAGAATATACTTATCCAATCCTCAGTCAATAGATAAGAATGGAGAAGTAACATTATTTACATATCAACATGTTCGGGAAGATGCAATCACTTTGTTTGGATTTCCTACATTGGAAGAGCATGATTTGTTTTTACAATTAATTAGTGTTAAGGGAGTTGGACCAAAAACAGCACTTGGGATGCTTGCGGCTTGCCCTTGTAAAGATATGATTGCAGCGATTGAAAATAATGATATAAAGATTTTAAAAGGATTGCCAGGAATTGGGGCAAAAACAGCGAGTCAAATTGTGCTAGATTTAAAAGGTAAGCTTGTTCAAGAAATTACAGAAGTTGAAATAAAAGAAAATCAGCAATTACTAGATGCAATAGAAGCATTAAAATCTTTAGGTTACAAAGCATCAGAAATACAAAGTTTAAAGAAAGAATTATTAGAAATAGAAAACACAACAACAGATCAATATATTCGTAAAGCGCTAACTATTTTAGCAAAGAGAAAGGGTGTCTAATTGATGGAACGTATACTTTCAAATGAAGTACAATCAGTAGAAGAGGAAGATTCGCTTCGTCCACTATCTTTAAAAGAGTATGTTGGACAATCACAATTAAAAGAGAATTTGTCTATTTTTATTGAAGCAGCAAAACAAAGACAAGAAGCTTTAGATCACGTTTTATTATATGGTCCTCCAGGATTAGGAAAAACTACATTGTCTTATATTATTGCTAATGAAATGGGTGGAAAAATCAAAACAACAAGTGGTCCTTCAATTGAAAAAAGTGGAGATTTAGCAGCAATATTATCGACACTAGAACCAGGAGATGTATTATTTATAGATGAAATTCACCGATTACCTAAACAAGTAGAAGAAGTTTTGTATCCAGCTATGGAAGACTATTGTTTAGATATCGTTGTTGGGAAAGATTCAAGTACAACTCGTTCAATACGTTTAGATTTACCACCATTTACACTCGTTGGAGCTACTACTAGAGCGGGGGACTTAACTGCGCCATTACGTGATCGTTTTGGCATCGTATCTCAACTTGAGTTTTATTCATTAGAGGAATTACAACAAATTGTATTTCGAACAAGTAGAGTTATGAATACAGATATTGATGAAGAAGCTGTATTAGAAATTGCTTTACGTTCTAGGGGAACGCCACGTATTGCAAATCGATTATTTAGAAGAGTTAGAGATTTTGCACAAGTAATGAATGATGGGGTAATTAGCAAGGAAATTGCATGCATGGCACTTGATCGATTAAAAGTTGATCATTTAGGGTTAGATAACGTTGATCATAAATATTTAAGAGGAATCATTGAAAGATTTAAAGGTGGACCGGTTGGATTAGAGGCATTAGCAAGTAGCATTGGTGAAGAATCAATGACGCTAGAAGACGTGTATGAGCCGTACTTATTACAAATCGGATTTATTAATCGTACACCTAGAGGACGTATTGTTACAGAAAAAGCATATCGTCATTTAGGATATGACATTGATGAAGGACTATTTAGATTATGATGTTTGTTTTTTTGAATAAGCAAACATGCAAAGAATAACAAAAATCATAACTTTAGATAATAAATCTAGATAATTGTAAATGGTAGTATGATGCAATATAAGAATTGGAATACTAAAACATAGTACTATACATAGAGCGCTGTAGAGCGCTTTTTTCTTTTGATGATAGCCTAAATAAAATCCTGCGAGCCCATATGAAAAAATGGAACAAATCCAATTTGAAATATGAAAAACATTTGTGTGAATCATATTAAAATAGTATAAAGTTGCAAAAATAAGAGAAAATAAACATATACATAAGCATAATAGAGTAATCGTATTAAAATATAGACGTAGTGTATTTTTCATTTAAGATCACCTCATTATAATATATGCTTATAATAGTTTTACTATGCAAGGAGGAATAGAAATGATGGAGTATATCATGCTTGTAGTTAAATGTTTAGTTGTATATTTTATAAGTATTTTTGCATTAAGAATAATGGGGAAAAGAGAAGTAGGGGAATTGTCAGTATTTGATATTGTTATATATTTAGTTATGAGTGAACTTCTTGCTATTTCTATATCTGAACCAAATGAAACGATTTTAAAATCATTAATTCCTATTTTTACATTAGCGATTCTTCAAATCATAATTAGTTGGATTTTGTTAAAAAGTAAAAAAATTAGGGACGTATTTGATGGAAAAAGTGTAATTTTGATTCATAATGGTCATATTAACCAAGATAAGATGAGAATTAATCGATATAATATCGATGATTTAATGAGTCAAATACGAGCACATGATTTATGTTCGCCGAATGAGGTCGCATTTGCAATTTTAGAAAATAATGGACAGTTAAGTATTTTGCCTAAAAAAGATTGTAAGGTAAAATACCCAAGTCCATTAATTAGCGATGGACTAATTAATGATCGTGCTTTAGCAGATATTCATCATACTAGAGAATGGCTAATTCAAAATCTAAAAGATGAAGGTGTAGAAAAAACAGAAGATGTTTTTTTATGCTTATGGGAGAAAAGTTCCTTTTATATTGTAAAGAAAGAACTGAATTCTAGAAATAAATTATTTTAATTTTTTTTGAATGCATAATATAAATGTATGATATATAGAAACGTAGTAGCAATCATACCAATGATAATGGAAAAAGGTAAAGCATAAGAAGGATTTAAGGGAGCTATTAAAAAAAGACATATGATTCGAATAATGGACCCAATAAGAGTATCGTAAATAACATATTTACTACAAGACATTGCATGTAACATATTTGATAATGGTGGTTGCAAAGCATATATGATAAAAGGAATTGCTAATTGTTTTAATAAAATTGCGCCTTTACTAGAATGATAAAAAAACATCATAATTTGGTTGTGATAAAAGAAACAAATAATGCTGCAAGAAAAACCTATGAAGAAACAACATAGTATTATGAAATTAAACATTCTATTTGCTTGTTTATAAGAATTATGAGTGTAGTAGTACGTGAACGTAGGTAATAAAAAATTACTTAGAGCAATTGTTAAAAAACTAGGCATTGTGATTAAAGGTAAAACAAATGCATGAAGTTTTGTATAACTGTCAGTAACAATATGAATTTGTTGTGTAGTTAAACCATAAACCATGACAATAGGTTCTAAAAAATAAGTAAGAGACCCAATAAGTTTACTGCCAGTTATTGGTATACTAATTGATAATAATTTTGAAAAAGAGTGAGGATAGTGATTTTGTGAAAAAGCGAATAGAGGATTGTGTTTGTTTTTTATAATATAGAATAACATATATAAAATACTGCATAACTCTCCAATACTAACTGAAAGCATAGCGATTTGAGCCATGAAAGTACAAGTCAAAGTTTGTTTTAGGGAAAACATGAATATTAAAAATAAGATTCTAAATAATTCTTCAAAAATTTGGCATAAAGTCGCAGGAATAGGTTGTTGATTACCGAATAAATATCCTTTTAAAATACCAGATATAGAAACAAGGGGAATTAAAGGAAAAAGCATATATAATACAGGAAGTGTTAAGGGTTGTTTTAAAATATGGTTAGATAAAAATGTGATATTAATAAAAAAGAAAATAGTTAAGAAAATATTATTTATAATAGATATAAAAACACTAGTTTTAATAAAAGTAGAATTATTGTTGGATTGTGCTAATAACTTTGAAAGTGCAGTAGGAATTCCCATTTGAGCAAGAGTTATAATCATTACCATAGATGGAGATGCTAGTGTATATAGATTCATCGCATCACTAGAAAGATGGCGTGCAAGGAGAATACGAACGAAAAAAGATAGGAATTTAGCGATAACAGAGATGCTTAATAGTATAAAAGTAGAATATACAAGTTTTTTTTTCATATAGAAACACATCCTTATAAACGGTATTAATATATGAGTAAAAATACTGAAATATGCATATGAGATGAAATAATGTTGATATCTATAATAGAATGATGTAAAATATTATACATGGTATTAAGGAGGAAATGAATGGACACGCGTAAATTTTTAGATGATAAATATGTAAAGCTTGCGATTGCGTTAAAAGCGAACCAACTAAAACGTGAACAGTTATCCTCCCTGACATATCAGCTTGTGGAAAGTGCATTAATTGGAAAATGGAAATATGACAGAATTGATACCCTGCATGATGCAGTAAATGATATTTTGAATTTAACTGCAAATGAAGTTGTGGCATATTTATCAAATGAGGCGATTATTATGGGCTCAAAGATGAAAATTAATGACTTTCAAGATTTATTTGGAGGAGAAAAAAGATGAAAAAATCGCGATTAATTGTTTTTGGAATTACGGTATTGACAATATTAGCGATTATTGTAACTTGCAGTCCATCAATCAAAAATAATATGAGATTAGGATTGGATTTACAAGGTGGTTTTGAAATTCTATATGAAGTACAACCACTAGATGGCAAAGATATGCCAAGTATGAGCGCAGTTGCAGAATCAGTTAATAAACGTGTTGACGTGCTAGGAGTCAATGAACCAGATATTTCAGTCGAAGGAGATAATCGAATTCGAGTACAATTAGCTGGTGTCAAAAATGCAGATCAAGCTAGACGTGTTATTTCTTCAACAGCAAACTTAACATTCCGTGATGTTAATGATAACTTGTTGATGGATGCAAGCGTTTTAAAAGAAGGAGGAGCAAGTGTAGTTGCTGACGAATATGGAAATCCCGTTGTTAGCTTAAAACTTGCTAATCAAGCTAAATTTTACGAAGTAACTAAAAAGGTATCATCAATGGGTAATGGTGAAAACTTGATGGTTGCATGGCTAGATTTTGAACCAGGAAAAGATTCTTATAAAGCAGAGCAAGGAAAAGAAAATCCAAAATATATTTCTGCAGCATCTGTAAAAGAAGGAATTAATGGTTCAAGTGCACAAATTAGCGGGAATTTTACAAAAGAAGAAGCAGAAGAATTAAAAGATTTAATCAACTCAGGTTCTTTACCTGTAAAAATGATTGAAACATATAGTGATTCTGTAACAGCAGATTATGGTATTGATGCATTCTCAACTACAATGTTAGCAGGAGCAATCGGTATTGTAATGATTATGTTATTTATGATTGTATATTATCGTCTTCCAGGTGTTATTTCAGCAATCACAATTGCATCTTATGTATTTGTTGTTTTCTTGATTAATAACTTAATGGGAGCAGTATTTACATTATCAGGAATTGCGGCATTAGTACTTGGAGTTGGAATGGCAGTCGATTCAAACATTTTAACATTTGAACGTATCCGTGATGCATTATATAGTGGACGTAGTGTTAGAAAAGCTTTCTATGAAGGAAGTTCAAAATCATTTATCACTATTTTCGATGCTCAATTTACAACATTCATTTCTGCATTAATCTTATTCATTTTCGGAACAGGAAGTGTAAAAGGATTTGCTACAATGTTAATTGTGTCTACAATTTCAACATTATTAGTAATTGTATTTGTTGCTAAGTTCTTATTAAAATTATTAATTGATAGTGGTAAATTAGATGATAAGAAATCTTGGTTCGGTGTAAAAGAAGAAAATGTTCCTAAATTAGGAAACGGTGAATCTAGATTCTATTATGGAAGATTCCATGGATTTGATTTTGTAGGTAAAGCAAAATATTTCATTATGGCTTCATTAACTGTTATTGCACTTGCAATTTGTTTTATGGGATATAATGGAATAAAAGGTAACGGTATCTTGAATTTAGGTATTGATTTTACAAGTGGTACAAAATTAATTGTTCAAGGTGATCAAACAATTGAAACAAAGACATTGAAAAATGAATTACAGAATTTAGGTATTAAAGCAAACAGTATTAAAATTACTGGTGAGAAAAATAACATTGCAACAGTATTTGTAAAAGAAGCTGTTGATACACAAAAAATGGATTATGCAAAAACAAAATTACAGTCAATCTATAAACATGAAGTTAGTGATAGTACGGTTACTCCTGTAATTGGACGTGAATTAGTTAGAACAGCTATTTTAATCTCTATTTTAGCATGGGTAGGTGTAATGATTTACATTTCATTACGATTCAAATGGGATTATGCAGTTAGTGGTATCATAGCGTTAGTGCATGATGTATTTATTATTTTGTGTTTCTGTGCAATTTTACGATTAGAGGTTAATACAGAAATCATCGCTGTAATGTTAGCTATTATTGGTTATTCAATCAATAACTCTATTGTTGTATTCGACCGTATCCGTGAACAAGTAAAATTAAGAAAACACGAGTATTTAACTCCTGCAGTATATAAAGAAATTGTAAATGATGCATTACAAAATACGGCAACTCGTTCAATCTTGTCAACAGTTACAACAATTATTCCAGTTGTATGCTTGATTGGATTTGGTAGCAAAGCTATTTTCACATTCTGTTTAGCTTTATTCATTGGATTAGTTGCTGGTGCAGGAAGTTCATTATTTATAGCAGCACAAATTTGGTATCAATTACGTGTACATGAAAAACATAAAACTAAGAAAAAATTAATCAAACATAAAAAAGAAGATGTTGAGGAAATGATTATTCCTGGAATGAATGATTATTAATAAGAAAAAAGTGTATTTTAAATAGTACACTTCAGACCGTTGACAAAGTCGCTCGTCGAGCAGATTTTGTCATTCGGTCTTTTTTTAATCCACACTTTGATATAAAAAAAGATGATTTCTAGGTATTTTAAACTAAAATCATCTGTAATTTAGTAGCTTTTCACCACTTTTTCTAAATTGATTTTATTTGTTTTTAAAAAAAGATAGTTTGTCAACAAGCTGAACTGTATTTTTAATAATACACTTTTTTCTTTTGAAACATATCTATTTATGATATAATCCCACAGTAGAGGTGAGAATGATGCTGATTTGTCCAAAATGCAAATGCAAATTAAATAAGATAGATAATAGCTATAAATGTGATAATAATCATAGTTTTGATATTGCGAAAAGAGGATATGTTAACCTTGTTTTAGGTAATTCAAAAGCAACAGGAGATGACAAACATATGGTAAATTCACGTACACAATTTTTAAATCATGGTTATTATGAAAAATTACGTACATGTATTGGAAATGTTTTATCTTCTTGTGAAATGAATACATTAGTAGATGCGGGATGCGGGGAAGGATATTATACAAACTATTTTAAACAGCTTTTACCATCATGTGAAATGTATGGATTTGATTTATCAAAATATGCAGTTGATGAGGCATGTAAGGCAAAATCAGGAGTGAATTATTGTGTTTGTAGCATATTTCATTTACCTTTAGATAATTTAAGTTGTGATGGAGTTATTTCTATTTTTGCACCTGTTGATATGGATGAAAACACGAGAATTTTAAAAGAAAATGGATATTTTTTGCAAGTGGGTCCAGGTCCTAAGCATTTATGGGGATTAAAACAAGAATTATATTCTGATATTTATGAAAATCAAGTGAAAGTAGGATATGAAGGATATAAATTAGTAAAAGAAGAATATGTGGAAGATGTTATTACTATAGATCATCAAGAAGATATTTGGGCATTGTTTCAAATGACACCATATTATTGGCGTACTCCTAAAGAAAATGTACAACGGTTAAAGAATCTTAATAAATTAATTACAACAGTACAGTTTCATGTTGCGTTGTATCAGAAAGAAGAAAATAGCGTTTCCAAATAAGAAATTACTATGTTATAATAAAAAAGATTATGTGAGAAAGGCGGAATAACATATGGCATTCGAAAGTTTAACAGATCGCCTAGGGAAGGCATTTAAAAATATAACAGGAAAAGGGAAACTTAGTGAGAAAAATATGAATGACATGCTACGTGAAGTACGTATGTCATTATTGGAAGCAGATGTAAATTATGCAGTAGTAAAAGATTTTATTGCTAAGGTGAAAGAAAAAGCACTTGGAACAGAGGTAATGAACTCTTTGAATCCAGGTCAAATGGTTGTGAAAATTGTACGTGATGAAATTGTTACTTTATTAGGAACAGAAGAGGCACCAATTAATTATAAAAATGAAGGAATCACAACCGTTATGATGGTTGGTTTACAAGGTACAGGTAAAACCACAGCATCAGCAAAAATTGCTAATGTGATGAAGAAAAAACAAAAACGTAATCCTTTATTAGTAGCATGTGATGTTGTTCGTCCAGCGGCTATTGAGCAATTAAAAACATTAGGTGAATCTATTGGAGTGGAAGTTTTCTCACTTGGTGTAGAGACAAATGCATTAGAAACAGCAAAACAAGCAATGGATTATGCAAAAGATAAAGGGTATGATACTGTTTTATTCGATACTGCAGGTCGATTACATATTGATGAAGCATTAATGCAAGAATTAGCAGATATTAAAGAATATGTTCAACCAGATGATATATTATTAACAGTGGATGCAATGACAGGACAAGATATTGTTAATGTTGCTAGTAGCTTCCATGATTCATTGTCAGTTACAGGTTTAGTTTTAACAAAACTTGATGGTGATTCACGTGGTGGTGGAATTTTATCTGTAAGAAGCATTACAAATGTACCAGTAAAATTTGTTGGTTTAGGTGAAAAAATAGAAGATTTAGATGTGTTCCACCCAGATCGTATGGCAGATCGAATTTTAGGAATGGGAGATATTTTATCTTTAATTGAAAAAGCAGAAGAAAAAATGGATATGGAAGCTAGTGCAAAATCTGCAAATCGTATGATGAGTGGAGAATTTACACTTTCTGATATGTTAGTTCAATATGAGCAAATTGAAAAAATGGGTTCTTTAGGTGGTATGATGAAAATGTTACCAGGTATGGGACAAATGGCAGGTCAGATTGATGAGGCAAAAGCAGACAATAAATTAAAGAAAAGCAAGGCAATTATTCAAAGTATGACTCCTGAAGAAAGAGAAAAGCCAGAAATTATTCGTGCTGGAAGAAAAAATAGAATTGCACGAGGAAGTGGAACAACTGTTGCAGATGTAAATCGTTGTTTATCTGAATTTGAAAAAATGAAGAAGATGATGAAGCAGGTTATGGCAATGTCAAAAAGTGGAAAAATGCCTAATATGGGAGCTATGGGTGGCATGAAAAATATGAGAGCTATGAATAAAGCAATGCGTGCTGCTAAAAGAGGAAGAAGATTTTAATAATAAAATAGATGTAAAGGAAAAATACTTGACAGTATAAAAAAGTATGATATACTAGTAAAGCATTGATAATTAATAGGAGGATTTTACAATGGTTAAATTAAGATTAAAAAGAATGGGTTCAAAAAGAAAACCTTTTTACAGAATAGTTGCTGCTGATTCACGTTATCCAAGAGATGGACGTATTATCGAAACAGTTGGAACTTACAATCCAACAACTGAACCAGCATCAGTAACATTAAACGAAGAATTAGCTATCAAATGGTTAAACAATGGAGCACAACCAACAGATACAGTTCGTAATATTTTCTCTAAACAAGGTGTTATGAAACGTTTACACGAAGAAAAAAACGCTAAATAATTATGATTGATTATGAAAAAGTTTTGCTTGATTTGGTTAAACCGATGGTTGATGATCAAACAAGCGTTTCTGTAAAGTTAATGGATTCTCTTGATGAAAATGAGATTTTATTATACGTATATGCAAACAGTGAAGATGTTGCAAGATTAATTGGACGTCGTGGATGCATGGCTTCTTCTATTCGTCAAATGATGTCAATTGCATCAAGACAAGAAGATAAAAAAGTTACAATTAAATTTGAAGCTTATTAGGATGCGAATGCATCCTTTTTTAAAATAAGGAGTATTTCTATGGATGAAATAAAAATTGGAATATTAGTAAATACACACGGACTACGTGGAGAAGTAAAAGTAAAACCTACTACTGATTTTGCAGATCGTAGATTTGCAAAGGGAAGTGTTGTACATATTCAATATCAAAATCAAAATATCGCTGTAGAGGTTCAATACGCTAAGTGGGTAAAACAATTATTAATTGTGAAGTTTAAAGGATTTGATGATATTAATTTAGTTGAACCTTGGAAAGGAAGCGTAATTACTATTTCTAAAGAAAATTTGCATGAATTAGAAGAAGACGAAGCATATTTTTTTGAATTAATGGATTGTAAAGTATATAACGAGGATGATAAATATCTAGGTAATGTAGTTGAAGTTGTAGAAACAAATGCAAATGCGTGTTTGCGTGTTAGAAATGAAGAACAAGAATTCTTAGTTCCTTATGTAAATGCGTTTATAAAAGATTTTAATAAAGAAGAGAAAAAAATTGTTATTAAGTTAATAGAAGGTTTATTATGAAAATAACAGTGATGACATTATTTCCAGAATTTTTTGATAGTTTTAAAACGACATCTATCATTAAAAGAGCATTAGAAAGAAATTTGGTTGAATTTGAAACAGTAGATTTTCGATTATATACAAAAGATAAGCATAACCATGTAGATGATACCCCATGTGGTGGTGGACAAGGAATGGTTTTATCTCCACAGCCTATTGTAGATTGCTTGAAAGACATAAAAGAAGATGCTTCATTTGTGATTATGATGTCTCCTCAAGGAGAAACATTTACACAAAAGAAGGCAAGAGAATTTGCTAAAAATATAAAGCATCTAATTATAATATGTGGACATTATGAAGGGTTCGATGAGCGTATACGCTCTTATGTAGATTTAGAAGTATCTTTAGGTGATTTTGTTTTAACAGGGGGAGAACCAGCTGCTTTAGTAGTAAGTGATGCAATTATTCGATTGTTGAATGGAGTTATTCTTGAAGAAAGTCATGAGGATGATTCATTTGAAAATGGTTTATTAGAATACCCGCAATATACACGACCAGTTGAATTTGATGGAAAAAGAGTTCCAGATGTATTATTGAGCGGGCATCATGCAAATATTAAGAGATGGAGACTAAAACAATCTTTGAAGAAGACATTAGAACGCAGACCGGATTTGTTAGAAAATAGAAAATTTACTAAAGAAGAAAAAAATCTTTTAAAAGAAATAGAAGACGAAAAAAATAATTTGTAAAATTCGATATAGAGACTTTTATATGGGACATAAAAATGGTATTATATTATACAAGGTAGACCCGACCTTTCTGAATATATAGAGTGCTATCAATTGTAAAAATAATCGTATTTCTATTTACAAAAATAGGTATATTATGTTATAATATATCAGCCTTAATGGCAACGAGGTTCCGATGGATATAATCATATTTATGAACCCAACGTTTATACATGTAGAAAAGGAGTAGTATGATTATGAATTTACAATTAGTTAACGAAGTAACAAAATCACAATTGAAGAAAGATGTACCATTCTTTAAATCAGGTTGTACAGTACGTGTACACGTAAAAATTAAAGAAGGTGACAAATCTCGTATCCAGGTATTCGAAGGATTAGTTATCGCAAGACAAGGTGGAGGAATTGCTGAAACATTTACAGTACGTAAAATTTCTAACCAAATCGGTGTAGAAAGAACATTCCCAATCCATTCTCCAATTATTGATAAAATTGAAGTTGTACGTCATGGTAAAGTTAGAAGAAATAAATTATTCTATTTACGTGGTCGTTCAGGAAAAGCTGCTCGTATTAAAGAAATTCGTAAATAAAAAAAGTCGGGAATATCCCGATTTTTTTATTTGTTGGGAGGGAAAGATATGAACAAACCTGTAGATGCAAAACACAAACAGGAAAAAGATGAAACACTTAGTGAAGTCATTATAAGCAATCTTCTTTCTTTGTTGAAGATATTTTTCATATGTTTTGTGGTTGCATATATAGCTGTTAATTATTTTGTACGGCCAATACGGGTTAGTGGTTTAAGTATGTTCCCAACAGTGAATGCAGGAGAATTTGCTATTAGTAACGCTTTTGGAGGCAAATTTCAAAAAGTAGATCGTGGCGATATTGTGATTGCATATGAAAATAAATATCTAAAAAAGATGATTGTTAAGAGAGTAGTTGGTTTGCCTGGTGAAACGGTTTCATGCAAAAATGATGTGATTTATATTAATGGCGAACCTCTATATGAATCCTACTTAGAAAACGATTGGGCACAATCAATAAGGGAAACAATGAATTATTTTACAGATGATTTTGATGAAGTAACATTAAAAGAAGATGAATATTGGTTACTTGGAGACAATCGCGTACATTCTAAAGATTCTAGGGAGTTAGGTGTGTTTAATAGAAAGCAAATACGGGCTAAGGATATTTTTGTTTTATTTCCAATTAAAAATGCTCGTATGTTGGATTAGGTGATGTAGATGAGTAAGAAAAAATTAGAATTCATTGATAATATTTTGGGATTTTTTCAATATTTTTTAATTTGCTGTGTAGCTATTACAATTATATTTACAGTAGGAATTCGACATAGTACCGTAGTTGGAAATTCAATGTATCCAACATTAAAGAATAAAGAGCATGTTATGATAAATATTGCAGCTTCTTATATGACTGATATTCATAGGTTTGATATTGTTGTTGTTAAAAATGAGAAGAATGATGATTTATGGGTGAAACGTGTTATTGCTTTACCTAATGAGACAGTTGAATATCGTAACGATCAGTTATTTATTGATGGGAAATTAGTGAAAGAAACTTTTTTAGATAATAATTATATAAAAAAAGAATTAAAAAGGAAAAATATAAAAAACTTTACTTCAAATATAGGACCATATACTTTAAAAAATGATGAATATTTTTTAGTCGGGGATAATCGTACAAATTCATTTGATTCACGTTTCTTATCTGTTGGACCATTTAAAAGAAGTCAAATAATTGCAAAGGGTATGTTTGTAATGTATCCATTTCATGAGATAAAGTATGTAAAATAGTTATATACTTTATTTTTTAGTGAATGAATAGTATAAATATGTAATATTTTATATGATATAATACAAATATATAACAATAGGAGGAATGTTAATGGTTGAAAATAAAAAAGAAAATGAGGCATTTTCAAAAACAAATATAAACTGGTTTCCAGGTCATATGACAAAAGCTAAAAGAGAAATGCAAGATAAAATGAAAATGGTGGATTTAGTGATTGAATTAAGGGATGCAAGAATTCCTAATGCATCTAAAAATCCGATGATTGAAGAGTTAACACTAAATAAGCCTCGATTAATCATTTTATCTAAAAAAGACAAGGCAGATGCAGATATTACAAAACAATGGATTCATCAGCTAAGCAATGACACAACGCAGGTTTTAGCATTGGATATAGTAAAAGAAAACATAACTCCAAAGGTTTTAAAAGCTGTACAGACATTAATGGTCGCAAAAATTGAGCGAATGAAAAAAAGAGGAATTCGACCTAGAGCGATGAGAGCTATGGTTGTAGGAGTTCCTAATGTTGGTAAATCTACGTTCATTAATAAAATTTCAAAGAAGAAAGTTGCAGTTACAGGAAACCGTCCAGGTGTTACGAAATCATTGCAATGGTCAAAAGTTAATAATGAACTTGAACTTTTAGATACACCAGGTGTTTTGTGGCCTAAATTTGAAGATCAAATGGTAGGTGTTTTACTAGGAGTGACAGGAGCAATTCGTGATGAGGTCTTACCGTTAGAAGAAATTGCAGCATGGGCAATGGACTTTTTAGTGAAAAATAGAGGAGACGTTTTAAAAGAAAGATATAATATCGAATTATGCGATAATCCATATGAGATGCTAGAAAGATTAGCGTTTAAAAGAGGATATGTTAGAAATCAAGAAATGGATGAAAAACGTACAATTGAGACATTTTTAAAAGAAATTCGTGATGATAAACTAGGACCTATTAGTTGGGAGATTCCATATGAAATGTGAAAATGAATATGAAATAGCATGGTGGAACGAAGGAAAAGAAAAAATCATAGGTATCGATGAGGCAGGGCGTGGCCCAATTGCTGGACCACTAGTGGTAGCAGCAGTTGCTTTTCCTAAAGGATTTTCACATGATGAAATTTATGATTCAAAGAAACTTTCAGAAAAAAAACGTAACCAATTGTTTGATGAAATTATTGAGTTAGCAAGTGAATATCATATAAAAATTGTTTCTCCAGAAATTATTGATGAACAAAATATTTATCGTGCAACCCAAAATGCAATGTTAGAACTTAGTAATTCATTCGAAAATGCAGATGCAGTTTTAACAGATGCGATGCCTTTACCAGATGCAATTTTAGATGTTGTTCCATTAGTAAAAGGAGATCAAAAAAGTGTAAGTATTGCAGCAGCTAGTATTCTAGCAAAAGTTACACGTGATCGTATAATGGTAGAATATGATAAAAAATATCCACAGTATGGATTTGCAAAACATAAGGGGTATCCAACGAAAGCTCATATTGAAGCAATGGAGACATATGGTGTTATTGATGGATTTTATCGAAAATCTTATAAACCGGTAGCAAAGATGTACCAAATGAAACTTGATTTGTAAAAAGAAGCAAACGCTCAATGTCATTAAGTTAAGATGACAAAAATAACAGGAGTTATCATTCAAATAATGAAAGAACTCCTGCTTTTCATTTTTAGACATTATGAAAACTGTA
>JAHHST010000012.1 GCA_020025055.1 Longicatena sp. | reverse complement strand
TAATAAAGTTTATAACATGTTATAATGTATATGATTTTTTTGTTAGTTAAGTAGTATGGTAATGGTATACATATTTTTATTTATAAAAAATTTTAAGTGGAAATCATAATTCTTAAGAATGATTAGTTAAAAAACTGTTTGCATAATATTTTGACTGCAGGAAAACAATAAAATATAAGTAATGAAGTAGACTTTTTTTGTGTATAACACAAAGAAATGGAGGAAAATATGAAAAAAGCATTATCTATTGTAACGATTATTTGTTTACTTTTGTTAAGCGGGTGTAAAGGATATACAAGAGATGATACTCCAGGAAAAATTGAGCGTATTTCAGTTGCGGAAATGGAGCAAAAAATAAAGAATAAAGAAGAATTCACAATATTATTTAGTCAAAGTTGGTGTCAACATTGTAATGATTTTAAGATTATGTTAGATGATTATTTACCAAATCATAATGTGACAGTGTATGAAGTTTCGATTGATCAAGATGAAAATAAGAATCGAAAAGAAGTTATAAAAAAGATACAGAGTCATTTTGAAACCATGAATGCAACTCCAATTTTATATTTTGTGAAAAATGGAAAAGTAGAAAGTGAATTAATACCAGATGATGATGGAATTACGGAAAATAAATTTGATTCATGGGTACAGCGATATAAACAAGATGAAAAAAAGTAAAGTAGGGGACCTATATGATAAGAGAAATTAATCGTGATGTTAAATTACTTGAAAGAAGATGTGATGCAGCAACAAAAGATGATATAGATATTGCGAAAGATTTATTAGAAACTTTACAATATCATAAAGGAAACTGTGTTGGAATGGCTGCCAATATGATTGGTATTTGTAAAAACATAATTGCTTTTGAAGATATGGATTCAAAGTCATATGTTGTTATGTTGAATCCTGAAATCATCAAAACATCAAAAGAAAGTTATATAGCTGAAGAAGGATGTTTATCTTTAGATGGGACAAGAAAAGCGAAGCGATATAAAAGTGTTAAGGTTCGATATTATGATCAAGATATGAAAATAAAAATTCATACTTATAAAGATTTTACTGCACAAATCATTCAACATGAAATTGATCATTGTAATGGAATTATTATATAATTATAGGAATGATGCACTCTAGGGTTTAAACTTTAGGGTGTACTTTCAAATATGGGTCTTTATAGAAGATGGAAGACTTGTCAATTTTTTATTTGTACGCTATAGTGTACATAGGATAGAATTCATTCATTTTGGATAGATTTAGATGGAAATTGCATACTATATATAATAAAGAAATTTAATATTGGAGGGTATTTATGAAACTTAGAAATGATGAATCATTGATGCAATTATCACAGTTTGGATTTCGCTGCGAAGAACAAACACCAGAAGGCTTTTTGCGATATTCAAAACGAATTGGAAATTTGTTGGTTACTGTAGCAAATGGTACATTTGAGAATAAAATTCGTTTATCAATGTTACTAGATAAAAATGGAAATAATCGCGTGGTAACAGATGATTTGTTAGCATATACCGATATGATTGGTACGATGTATCAAGCAGGTTTAATCATGGAAGAAAGCTATGTAATAAGACATGAAGATACTGAAAAGGAAGAATATAATATGCATGAAAATCCTTTGCTTGGTTTTCCAAAGAAACCAGCAGGATTTATGCCAATCTGATAAAGTAAAATTTGAAATCATGATGAGAATTTAGTATGATTTATAACGATTGAGGTGATCATCATGGTGGATGGACATATACATTTAGAAAATGGACCGTTAAGTGTGGATTATTGTATGGAATTTGTAAGGGAAGCAATTAAAAAAGATTTAAAAACAATTCAAATTTTAGATCATACGCATCGGTTTATTGAGTTTTCCCCAATGTATGAGTCATTAAAAGAAAAAGATATTAGGCAACGCGAATGGTTTGAAAAAAAGCATCTTGAACCAATCGCAAATTATCATCGACTAATCGAACAAATGAAACAATTAGATCTTCCTGTGGAAGTAAAGTTTGGATTAGAAGTTTGTTATTCTTCTAAAGATAAAGAATTTATAAAATCGCGTTTAAATCAATATCCTTATGATTTTGTAGTAGGTAGTATTCATTCTATTGATGGATTGTTGTATGATATGAAGGATTTTTCAAAAGAAATTTTGTGGAATCGATTTGATGTGGATCAAATTTATAAACGATATTATGAAATCATGGAAGATATGATAAAAAGTGACTTATTTACACAAATTGGTCATCCTGATCAATTAAAACTATTTCATTATGAACCTAGTTATGATTTGGTTCCAACCTATGAAAGAATTGCATGTTTAGCAAAAGAACATCATGTAGCAATGGAGCATAATACAGGGATTCATTATCGTTATCAACATGAAGATATAGGAACGAATCCAGTATTTTTGAATGTTTTAAAAGCATATGGAGTTTCTATTATGACAGCAAGTGATGCGCATTATCCAGAACATGTAGGTATGTTGATTGATCAGATTAGTGAAGAATAAGGGGTTAGGAGGTAACACGATTGAGTTTATATTATGTAAGACATGGAATGACAGAATGGAATAAAGAAAGAAAGTTACAGGGAAATAGTGATATTCCTTTAAATGAGACAGGAATTCAACAAGCACATGAAACAAGAAAACTATTTTCAAATATTAATATTGATAAAGTATATTGTAGTCCATTAACAAGAGCAAGACAAACGGCAGAAATTATTGGTCAAGATATGGATTGTAAGATTGTTGTGGAAAAACGTCTAGCAGAACGTTGCTTTGGGGAATTTGAAGGAACGGTTTTAGGAAAAAATCACGTATATTTATGGTCTTTTGATAAACCATTATGCCCACATGCGGAGGATATGAGCGACTTTTTTGCGCGTGTGCAGAGTTTTATTAAGGATATTCAAAAAGAGAGTGAAGAAAAAAATATTTTGTTAGTTGCACATGGTGGTGTATATTTACCGGTTCATGAATTTTATTATGGATTGGATCGAAATATGGATTTAATGACTATCGTTCCAGAAAATTGTACAGTAACAAAATTTGATAAAAGATAGAAAGTTTTGGGCAATAGCTTAAAACTTTTTTTATGATGAATTTATGTATTTTTAATGTAAGCGTTTTATATTTATGAAATGTAAAAAAGATAGTGAAATAAGCCATTTTATGTAATATTAATAACGGGAATTTGGTTGACATAAAATGGGAAAAGAATTAAAATGATTACGTAGGACGATATTTCTTGTGAAGATATTATCAAATTCAAATTCAATATGGAAACGTCCTCAACAATGTCATTTAAGTATAGAGGTAAATGACATTGTTACAGGCAACTACTTATGTATAAGTAGTATCGTATGAAGTAAATCTTTCATGGATTATGTGAGAAAGGAGAAATGACATGATTTATTCAAAAGAAGTTGAAAACATGTGCACTGTTAAATGTGGTGCAAGTCATGGATGTGCACCTATTCCTGAAGAAGGAAAATGGGTAAACTCAAGAGAAATTAAAGATATTTCAGGTTTAACACACGGTATTGGATGGTGTGCCCCTCAACAAGGTGCCTGCAAATTAACATTAAATGTTAAAGAAGGTATCATTCAAGAAGCATTAATCGAAACATTAGGATGTTCAGGTATGACTCACTCAGCTGCTATGGCTAGTGAAGCAATCGTTGGTAAAACATTATTAGAAGCATTAAATACTGACTTAGTATGTGATGCTATCAATACTGCTATGCGTGAATTATTCTTACAGATTGTTTATGGACGTACTCAATCTGCATTCTCTGAAAACGGACTTCCTATCGGAGCTGGATTAGAAGATTTAGGTAAAGGAACTTGTTCACAAGTTGGTACTGTATACTCAACTAAATTAAAAGGACCTCGTTACTTAAACTTAGCTGAAGGATACATTTTAAGAATGGGTCTTGATGCAAACGATGAAATCATCGGTTATGAATATGTAAATATGGGTGTATTCATGGATGCTGTTAAGAAGGGTGTAAATCCTGAAGAAGCATTAAACAATGCAAAAAAATCTTACGGTCGTTTTGCTGATGCAGTTAAATATATCGACCCAAGACACGAATAGGAGGAAAAATCATGGCATTATTTGAAGGATTCGAAAGACGTATTGATAAAATCAATGAAGTTTTAAATTCATATGGTATTTCTTCCATCGAAGAAGCAAAAAAACTATGTGATGACTTAGGTGTTGATGTTTACGAAATCGTAAAAGGTATTCAACCAATTTGTTTTGAAAATGCATGCTGGGCTTATATCGCAGGTTCTGCAATTGCAATTAAAAAAGGTGATAAAACAGCTTATGAAGTTGCTAAATCTTTAGGTGAAGGTTTACAAGCATTCTGTATTCCAGGATCTGTAGCTGATGATCGTAAAGTAGGTTTAGGACATGGTAACTTAGCTGCTATGTTACTTGATGACAATACAAAATGTTTTGCTTTCTTAGCAGGACACGAAAGTTTTGCAGCTGCTGAAGGTGCAATCGGTATTGCTCGTAATGCTAACAAAGCTCGTAAAGAACCATTACGCGTTATCTTAAATGGTTTAGGAAAAGACGCTGCTAAAATCATTTCTCGTATCAATGGATTTACTCACGTTGAAACAGAATTTGATTATTTCACAGGAGAATTAAAAGAAGTTTCAAGAACTGCTTACTCTGACGGAGAAAGAGCAAAAGTAAACTGCTACGGTGCAGATGACGTTCGTGAAGGTGTAGCTATTATGCATCACGAAGGTGTAGACGTATCTATCACAGGGAACTCTACAAACCCAACTCGTTTCCAACACCCAGTTGCAGGTACTTATAAAAAAGAATGTGTTGAACAAGGTAAAAAATACTTCTCAGTAGCATCTGGTGGTGGTACTGGACGTACATTACACCCAGACAACATGGCTGCTGGTCCAGCTTCTTACGGTATGACAGATACTATGGGACGTATGCACTCTGATGCTCAGTTTGCTGGTTCTTCAAGTGTTCCTGCTCACGTAGAAATGATGGGATTAATCGGTATGGGTAACAACCCAATGGTTGGTGCATCAGTTGCTGTTGCAGTTGCAATTTCTGAAGCTTTACAAAAATAATTAAATAATTATGATTCAAATAAAAGCTATTGTCTTTGACAGTAGCTTTTTTTAACGATATAGAAAGGCATTCATAAAGTCATTATTTACTACTTTAAATAAAAAATACATTTAGATATAAAAACTAGATTGACTATTTATTATAACTAGAATATACTGTATTTGTAACAAATAATAAAAAATTGGAGGTATTTGTTGTGAATCAAGAAAAAATAGCAATTTTAGTAGACAGTGGATGCAATGTTCCAAATGAATATATAAAAAAATATGGTATGTATACATTACCTTTAAAAATTATTTACAAAGATAAAGAGCATTTAGATGGTATTACCATTCAAGCAGAAGATGTTTATCATAAATTAGAAGTAGAAATACCAAAAACATCATTACCATCAGGGGAAGAAATTGAACGTATCCTTGATCAAATTAAGGCTGATGGATATAAAAAAGTAATTGTAGTAACAATTTCTAGTGGATTAAGTGGTACAAATAATATTTGTCGTTTAATCGCAAGTTCTTATGATGATTTAGAATGTTATATTTTAGATACAAAAAATATTTCTATTGGTGCAGGATTCCATGCAATTCAAGCAGCAAGATATATTGAAAAAGGAATGTCTTTTGAAGAAATTTGTAATAAATTAGAAAAAGGTGTACCAAAATGTAAAGTATATTTTGTATTAGAAACATTAGAGTATTTACAAAAAGGTGGAAGAATTGGCTTGGTTGCATCTTTATTTGGAAATGCATTAAATTTAAAACCAATTATTTCATGTAATGAAGAAGGTATTTATTATACTGTTTCAAAAGTACGTGGTAGAAAACAATCGATTTCAAAAATGAAAACTTATGCGTTAAATGATGCAAAAGATTTAAAAAAATATAATGTAGCAATTATGCATGGAGATGCTAAAGAAATTTGTGAAGAGATGGTAAATGACGTATTGCCTCAATTACCAAATATGGATTTATTTGTAACTGGTCAAATTTCTCCAGCTTTAGGAGTTCACACTGGTCCAGGTGCTTTAGGTATTTGTATTCAAGAAATTGATGAATAAATAAGATTAAAAAAGTAGAGTTATACGAACTTGTATAGCTCTATTTTTTTATAGATGAGGAAAGAAATTACACAGGAATTGGATATAAAATCCATAATTTACACATGATTTAGTTGTATAATAATAAAAGGAGGCGATGATATGAAACAACTTTACGAAAACGGAACAATTATAACAATGGAACAAGATCAGATGCTTGTAGAAGCAATCTGTATAGAAGATAATAAAATCATTGCGACAGGGACAAAAAAAGATTTAGAAACAGCTTATCCAGACGCAAAAATTGTAGATTTAAATGGGAAAACAATGTTACCAGCATTCTTAGATGCACATTCTCATTTTACTGGATTTGCGAATTCTTTGCGTCTTTGTGATTTATCAAATGTTACTTCTTTTGATGAATTAGTAGATGTTATGAAAACATTTGCTAAGGAATATCAAGTGTCTAGTACTGATTGGATTATTGGTACTAATTATGATCATAATTATATGAAAGAAAAAGAACATCCAACAAGATTAGTGTTAGATCGAATTAGTGATACAAATCCAATTTATATTTCTCATGCATCTTCTCATATGGGGGTAGTAAACACAAAAGCATTTGAAGTCATGAAAGTAGATCCTAATGTACAGGATCCTAAAGATGGAAAATATGGACGATTTGAAGATGGCTCACTGAATGGTTATATGGAAGAAAGTGTATTTGTAGATTTTATTAGCCGAGTACCTATGCCTACAATTGAAGACATGATGAAATTATATAAACAGGCACAAACAATTTATGCAAGTTATGGTATTACAACAGTTCAAGAAGGATTTACAAATCATGGATTGCTTCAGTTATTACAAGCTGCAGCATCAAAGGATACATTCTACTTAGATGTGATTGCGTATGTAGACGTGAAAGAAAAAGAAGACTTATGTGATTTGTATCCAGCATATGAACAGTATCAGCATCATTTAAAGATTGGTGGATATAAAACATTTTTAGATGGTTCTCCACAGGGAAAAACTGCATGGATGCAAGAGCCTTATAAAGATAGTGGGGATTATTGTGGATATCCTGCTATGACTAAAGAAGAATTAGAACAAGTAATTCTTAAATCAGTACAAAAAGAACGCCAATTATTAATCCATTGTAATGGGGATGCTGCTGCAAAAGAATATGTTGATGAATTTTATAAAGTTGCCAAATTAAATCCGGATAAAGAATTAAAACGACCAGTGATGATTCATGCACAATTAGTACGTAAAGAAGAATTAGAAAGAATGAATGAAATTCAAATGATTCCATCTTTCTTTGTTGCACATACATGGTATTGGGGAGATATTCATATTCGTAATTTTGGAATGGAAAGAGCAAGCATGATTTCACCAGTACAAACAGCTAAGCAATTCCATTTACCATATACGTTCCACAATGATACTCCAGTTATTCCAGCAGATATGATGAAGACAGTATGGTGTGCAGTAAACCGTCAAACAAAGAATGGTGTTACTATTGGAGAAGAGGAAGCAGTAAGTGTAGAAGATGCTTTAAAAGCAATTACCATTCATGCTGCATATCAATATTTTGAAGAAGATGTAAAAGGTAGTTTAAAAGCAGGAAAACATGCAGATTTTATTATTTTAGATAAAAACCCATTATCTATAGATAAACTAGATTTAGCAGATATTGTAGTATTGGAAACTTGGAAAGATGGAGTGTGTATTTATCAAAGGAATGCATAAGATTCCTTTTCAATTATGAAAAATCGTCGTATAATTTAAGAAAGGTTAGGAAAGAAGGAATACCTATGTTAGATAGTCCGATTCATCGCGAATCATTAATGAAATTTATTGAAGATGCTTTAGTAATTGAAGAAGCAGAAGATATTGAATATATACAAGATTTTGATGTAGATGGAGAGACAATGACCTTATGGTTGGTGAGTATGGTAGATGGTGAAGAATATTGGATTATTGAAGGAGATCAACCATGTGCGTTCTATAAAAATAGTGGAATTTATAATAAGGCAGAACGTGTGATTGAATTATATGAAACAATGAAAGATGCACCTGAACAAGAAGATGTCAAAGATCGCTTTTCATACGGGTATGAATAAATAAGGGAAATCTCTTTTGAGATTTCTTTTGTTTTATACGATTGTAAAAAAATTAATTTTCTATCTTATAAGAATTTGATAAAATAAAAGAGAGGCTTTATTCATAAATAGAACAGGAGGGTGACATGTATGAGTGCTTATATTGAATTTCAAAATGTAAAAAAAATATATAAAATGGGAGAAGTTCAAATTGAAGCATTAGCTGGCGTTGATTTTACGATTGATCAAGGTGAATTTGTTGTAATTGCAGGAGCTAGTGGGGCAGGAAAAAGTACCATTTTGAATATACTTGGTGGTATGGATAGTGCAACAAGTGGAAAAATTTATGTAGATGGAAAAGAAATTAGTAAATATAACGCAAAGCAGTTAACAACATATCGCCGCTATGATATTGGATTTGTTTTTCAATTTTATAATTTAGTACAAAATTTAACTGTGAAAGAAAATGTTGAATTAGCAACACAGATTTGCAAAAATCCATTAGATATTGATGAAACAATTGAAGCAGTAGGATTAAAAGATCGAAGTAAAAACTTTCCTGCTCAATTATCTGGAGGAGAACAACAACGTGTTGCGATTGCAAGAGCAATTGCGAAAAATCCTAAGCTGCTATTGTGTGATGAACCAACTGGAGCACTTGACTATAATACAGGAAAACAAATATTAAAATTATTACAAGATACATGTCGTCAACGCGGTGTTAGTGTCATTGTAATTACGCATAATTTAGCCCTTACAGCAATGGGTGATAAAGTTATTAAAGTACGTAATGGAAAGATTGAAAGCATTACGAAGAATGAACATCCTTTGCCAGTAGAAAGGATTGAATACTAATGCGTAAAAAAGCATTGTTAAAAGATACTTTATGTGAAGTAAAGAAATCCTTTGGACGTTTTATATCAATCTTTTTAATTGTAGGCATTGGAGTTGCATTTTTTGCAGGGGTAAGGGCTAGTGTTCCAGTAATGAAGGGAACAGCGGATAAATACTTCGATGATTATAATTTAATGGATTTAAAAGTTATGTCTACGATTGGTATGACGAGGGAAGATGTAAATGATTTAAAAAAAGTAAAAGGAATAGAAGGCGTATATGGAAGTTATAGTATGGATGTAATCCATATGCGTAATAATCAACAACGTGTCTTTAAGTTGATGTCAATGCCTTTAAATCCAAAAGAAACAGATAAAAATTATATCAATCAAATGCGTGTTATTGAAGGAAGATTACCAAAACAAGCAGATGAATGTGTGATTGAAAATGATAAGATTCATCAAGCTGGATTGAATATTGGAGATACGATTACATTTGAAAGTGGAACTGATGAACAGCTTAAAGAATCTTTAAAAAGAACTACATATAAAATCGTTGGAAAAGTAAATACACCTTATTATTTATCTTATGAAAAAGGTAGTTCAACAATTGGAAGTGGACAGATTAATAATTATGCAGTAATTCCTGAGGAAAACTTCAAGAGTAAATATTTAACTGAAATCTATTTAACTGTTCAAGGATCAAAAGATATGAATGCATATACAGATGCGTATTTTGATAGGATAAAACCAGTCAAGAATCGTGTCACTTCCATTGTTGAACAAAATGTGGATAATCGTTTTGAAGATATACGAAAAGAAGCTTTAGGTAAAATTAAAGATGCTCGTAAAGAGTATGATAATAAAAAAGTTTTGTTTGATAAAGAAATCAAAAAAGCTGAGCAAAAGCTTGTTGATGGAAAAGAAGAATTGATTTATGGGCAACGAGAATTAGATGAGCAAAAAGAAAGTATTAAAGAAACTTTTCAAGATACAAAGGAATATATTCGTGATAAAGAACGTGATTTAGAAGCAGGAAAAAGAGAGTATGAAAAAGGTAAAGCGTTCTTTGATATGACAAAATCAGAAGTGGATCAGTTAACACAGCGGTTAGAAGAAAATAAAAAAGACTTAGCTAGTGCGTTGAAGCAATTAGAAAAAGAAAAAGTATCCATTGATGAACAATTAAATAATTCACAATTAGAAGAATATAAAAAGTATTATTTAGAACAAAGAAAAGCAACCATAGAATCAAGTATTAAAGTGACTAATGGATTAATATCTACGATTGATTATCAACAAAGTAGTGCGAATAATAAATTAGCAAACGCAAGTAATAAACTTGATGAAAGCTATCAACAAATGAAAGATGGGGAAAAACAATTAGCGGATGCGAAAAAGAAGCTTGCTGAAGGAAAATCGGTTTCACAAGAAGAGCTAAAAAAAGCACAATTAAAAATTGATCAAGGATATAAAGATTTAGAAAAAGGAAAAAAAGAACTTGCAGAGAAGAAAAAAGATGGTCTTGATGAATTGCAAAAAGGGAAAGAAAAACTTGATGCAAAAGAACAAGATATTAAAGATATGAAAGCACCCGATTGTTATATTTTAGATCGTCATTCTCATTATTCTTACATGGATTATGGAAGCGCAGCAGATCGTATGGGGGCCATTGCGAAAGTTTTCCCACTGTTCTTCTTTTTAGTGGCAGCACTTGTATGTTTAACTACGATGACTCGAATGGTCGATGAACAAAGACAAGAAATTGGTACTTTAAAAGCTTTAGGATATACAAAATTAGATATTGCGATGAAATATGTTTTATATGCATCTGTTGCGAGTATTTGTGGTGGTATTTTTGGAGCTATTGTAGGTATGATTGTATTCCCAAGTGTGATTTATAATGCATGGGGAATTATGTATAATATGCCAAATGTACAGTTAATGCCACAAATTCCACTTGCAACTATGGCAATTTTCTTAGCTACTTTAATTACTGTTGTAGCTGCTGTAATGGCTTGTTATAAGGAATTAGTAGATGTACCATCACAATTAATGAGACCAAAACCACCAAAAGATGGTAAGAAAATTTTATTGGAACGAATTCCATTTATTTGGGAACGATTTAATTTTATTCATAAAGTAACCGCAAGAAATATATTTCGATATAAGAAACGCTTCTTGATGACAATCATAGGCATTAGCGGATGTACGGCTTTATTGGTTGCAGGTTTTGGTATTCAAGATTCTATTGGTGATATTGCTGTAAAACAATATCAAGAAATTTATTCTTTTGATATGAATGTGTCATATCCAGCAGATAGCAAATTATCTGAAAAAGAAAAATTGTTGAATAAAATCAAACAACAAAACAATGTTACAGAAGCAACTTCAATTTCCATTTATCATGGACTATATGCAGATAGTGGAGAAGATAAGGGAATTGATCTTTATGTATCAAAAGATGCACAAGGCTTTGAAGACTATATAACGCTTCGCGAACGTAAGAGTCATGATGAAGTTGCTTTACCAAATGATGGTGCAGTAATTACAGAAAAAATAGCAAAAATGAAACATTTATCTAAAGGAGATACATTTGAGGTAGATAATGGAGATGGTGTAAAACGTAAAGTGAAAATCGCTGGTATTGCGGAAAACTATGTTGGACATGCGTTATATATGACACCTGATTATTATAAACAAGTATTCCATCGTAGCGCATCAGATACTACAATCTTAGCGAAATTAAACGATACGAGTGATCAAGCACAAAATGCATTAGGAAATATATTAATGAAAGAAGATATTGTAAATTCAGTAGTTTTCTATTCTGGAATTGCGAGCAGTTTTGAAGATACGATTGCTTCTTTATCCTTTATTGTTGTCGTATTAATTATTTCAGCAGGTTTACTAGCATTTGTTGTATTGTATAATTTAACAAATGTAAATATTTCTGAAAGATTAAGAGAGATTGCAACCATTAAAGTATTAGGATTCTATGATAAAGAAGTATCGGCTTATGTTTATCGTGAAAATATTATTCTTTCTTTATTAGGTTCATTTGCTGGAATTTTTGTGGGTATTGGATTACATGCGTTAATTATGAATTTAGCAGAACTTGAAAATGTAATGTTTGGAAGAAATATTTATGGAGTATCTTTTGGATATGCAATGTTAATTACTATGGCATTTGCAATTTTAGTAAATTTAGTAATGTATCGTAAATTAAAAAATATTCCAATGGTTGAATCTTTAAAATCTGTGGAATAATAAGATTAAAAAGCATTTAGATAGATGATAATTTATAAATCGAATCTAATTGCTTTTTTTGTCTTTGTGTATATATAGCAGGAATGGATAAAATATGTTATAATACTACTGTTTTTTAGGCAAGTGCCCGTAGCTCAATTGGATAGAGTATCAGATTCCGATTCTGACGGTTGCAGGTTCGACCCCTGTCGGGTGCGCCAGAATATTATAGAAAGCCCTTATGGGGCTTTTTTCATTTTATTAAGATGAGGAATTTGAAAGAAGTCATTTCAATTGACATATACCTATATAGGGTATATGATTAAAATACCTGGTAGGGGTATACTAGAAAGTAGGATATACAATGAGTGAAATAGAACAAAAGAAGTGTTGTGCAAAAACAACAATGCGTTCAAAAGAAGAACAGAAAAAACTGATTCATCGATTAAATCGAATTGAAGGACAAATTCGAGGAATACGCGGAATGGTGGAAAACAATGCCTACTGTGCAGATATTTTAGTTCAATCTGCAGCGGTAAATGCAGCTGTGAATGCATTTAATAAAGAATTACTCGCAAATCATATTCGTGAATGTGTAGCAAGAGATATTCGTGAAGGTAAAGACGAGGTAATTGATGAGTTAGTTGCAACGTTACAAAAATTAATGAAATAAAAAGGAGGCTATGGGATACTATGGAACAATATGCGGTAACGGGAATGAGCTGTGCCGCTTGCTCTGCTAGAGTAGAAAAAGCGGTATCGGAAGTAGAAGGTGTCTCTTCTTGTTCGGTAAGTTTATTAACAAATTCAATGGGTGTTGAAGGAAGTGCATCTGCGGATCAAATCATTGCAGCGGTAGAAAAAGCTGGCTATGGTTGTAAGGTGAAAGGTGCTAGTTCTAATGAGTCAAAATCAATGGATGATGCTGCAGAAGCATTAGAAGATCATGAAACACCTTTATTAAAAAGACGTTTGATTACATCATTAGGGTTCTTGATTGTCTTAATGTATTTTTCAATGGGACATAGTATGTGGAACTGGCCAGTACCTGCATTTTTGGATAATCCAGTATCAAATGGAATTATTCAACTTGTATTATCTGGTATTATTATGATTGTTAATAAGAAATTCTTTATAAGTGGATTTAAAGCATTGATGAATCGTGCACCAAATATGGATACACTTGTTGCTATGGGTTCTGCAGTTTCATATGCATGGAGTCTTTATGCTTTACTTGCCATGACATATTATATGAATCTTGGTAATCATAGGATGGTTCATCACTATGCACATGAATTTTATTTTGAATCTGCAGCAATGATTTTAACATTGATTACCGTTGGTAAAATGCTAGAATCTCGTTCAAAAGGAAAAACAACAGATGCTTTAAAAGGATTAATGAAATTAGCTCCAAAAACAGCGGTTTTATTCAAAGATGGAAAAGAAGTAGAAGTGCCTATTGAACAAGTGAAAAAAGGCGATATCTTTGTGGTAAAACCTGGGGAAAACGTTCCAGTTGATGGTGTGATTTTAGAAGGAAGTAGCGCGATTAATGAAGCTGCTTTAACAGGAGAATCAATTCCTGTTGATAAAGAAGCAGGCGATGATGTTTCTGCCGCTACTATGAATACTTCAGGATATATTAAATGTGAAGCAACACGTGTTGGAGAAGATACAACGTTATCCCAAATTATTCAAATGGTTTCTGATGCGGCTGCAACCAAAGCTCCAATTGCAAAAATTGCTGATAAAGTAGCAGGCGTCTTTGTTCCTACGGTTATTGGAATTTCGGTTATTACTTTTATCGTTTGGATGTTTATGAATCAAGATCCTGGTTATGCATTAGCACGTGCAATTTCTGTTTTAGTTATTTCATGTCCATGTTCTTTAGGACTTGCAACTCCAGTTGCAATTATGGTTGGTAATGGATTAGGTGCTAAAAATGGTATCTTATTTAAAACTGCCGTATCACTTGAAGAAACAGGACGTATCGCTATTGTTGCTTTAGATAAAACAGGTACAATTACATCAGGGGAACCAAAAGTTACCGACATTCTTCTAGCAGAAGGATATAGTGAAGAAAGCTTATTAGCATGTGCATATTCTTTAGAAATGAAGAGTGAGCATCCACTTGCTCGAGCAATTGTTACATATGCAGAAAGCAAGAATTTACATGCGGATGAAGTTGTAGACTTTAATGCGCTTCCTGGTAATGGTTTAACTGCAAAACGCAATGGTAAAGTATTATATGGAGGAAGTAATAAATTTATTAAAACAATTACTTCTGTACCAAAAGAACTTCAAAGTGCTTCAGACCAACTTGCAGAAGCAGGAAAAACTCCATTATTCTTTAGTGAAGATGGAAAACTTTGCGGTATTATTGCAGTTGCTGATACAATTAAAGCAGATAGTCCACAAGCAGTTCGCGAATTACAAAACATGGGTATTCATGTAGTTATGTTAACTGGTGATAATGAACGTACCGCAAAAGCCATCGGTGCTCAAGCAGGTGTTGATGAAGTTATTGCTGGTGTATTACCTGATGGTAAAGAAGCAGTTATTCGTCAACTTCAAAACCGTGGTAAAGTTGCCATGGTTGGAGATGGTATCAATGATGCTCCTGCACTAACACGTGCTGATATGGGGATTGCTATTGGTGCTGGTGCAGATGTTGCGATTGATGCAGCGGATGTTGTTTTAATGCAATCAAAATTAAGTGATGTTCCAACAGCGGTACGTTTAAGTCGTGCAACATTACGTAATATTCACGAAAACTTATTCTGGGCATTCTTCTATAACACGATTGGTATTCCAATTGCAGCCGGTGTATTAATTCCATTTGGAATCACTTTAAATCCAATGCTTGGTGCTGCAGCAATGAGTTTATCTAGTTTCTGTGTTGTAACAAATGCATTACGATTAAATTTATTTAAATTACATGATGCATCAAAAGATAAACCATTAAAACATAAAGTGACAAATTTTGAACCAATTGTATTACCGAATGCAAAAGAAGAAAAAGTGGATTGTGCAGGTGGATGTCCATTAGAAAATGCTTCAAAACGTACGTTACATATTGAAGGTATGATGTGTGAACATTGCGAAATGCATACAAAAAAAGCGCTAGAAGCACTTGATGGAGTAGAACATGCAGAAGTAAGTCATGAAAAAGGAACAGCAATTGTAACACTAAGTAAAGAAGTATCTGATGAAGATTTAACAAAAGCAGTAGAAGATGCAGGCTATAAAGTAATTGATGAAAATAAAAAAGGAGATAAAAATATGGAAAAAACAATGAAAATCGAAGGTATGATGTGTGGACATTGTGAAATGCACACAAAAAAAGCGCTTGAAGCACTTGATGGAGTAGCAAAAGCAGAAGTAAGTCATGAAAAAGAAACAGCAATTGTAACATTAAATCAAGAAGTATCTAATGAAGTTTTAACAAAAGCAGTAGAAGATGCAGGCTATAAAGTAATTGAAATTCAATAATAGCTAAAGTCATAGGAGTCGATATTGATTCCTATGACTTTTTTATGTGAAATGATTGTAGAAAAGGATGATGCATATTTTTTTGGAGAATAATAACATAAAAAAACATCAACTTTATTCATTTGTAGTTGATGTTTTTTTGCTTTGAATTAATCTAATTCATATACGTTTTTAAATTTTGTAATTAAATAATCGATATAGTAAGATGGATTAAAAGGTTCGTTTGTTGCTTTTAATAAAATCTCATCTGCAGTAAGACTTGCACCATAACAATGAATATTTTCTTTTAACCATTGACTAATGACTTCAAAATGGTTTGTTCTTAATGCTGTATCTACATCAATTTCTTGTTCCATTGCATGGAAAAATTGAGCAGCATAAGCACTTCCTAATGCATAGGTAGGGAAGTATCCTAAATTGGCAGCACTCCAGTGCATATCTTGTAAAATACCATCACGATCATGTTCTGGACGAATACCTAAATATTCTTCATATTTATCATTCCACATAGTATCTAAGTGATCATAATCAACGTTTCCATCAAAGATTTCTTTTTCTAATTCATAACGAATTAAAACATGAATTGGATAAGTTAATTCATCTGCTTCTGTACGAATAAGGGATGGTTTTGATACATTGATCATTTTCATAAAGTCATCTAATGTAACAGATGCTAATTGTTTTGGGAAATGTTTTTGTAATCTAGGATAGTTATATTCCCAGAAAGCTCTGCTACGTCCAATGTGATTTTCCATTAAACGAGATTGAGATTCATGCATTGCACAACCAATTCCTGATTTAAAAGATGTTCCATCAAATTCTTCATTTACTTGTAGACTATATTGCGCATGTCCATATTCATGAACCGTTGATAAGATGGCAGATAATACATTATCTTCATAATAATGTGTTGTAATACGTGCTTCATGAGCAGAGAAGAAATCAGTAAATGGATGTTCTGTAATTCCCATATAGCATTCTTTAGGATTTACATGCATATATTCATTTAATTCATTCATAAATGCTTCTTGTTCTTTAATATCAAAAGATTGGAATAAAGCAGATTCATCGATTTGTTTACCTTCTTTTATAATCCGTTGGATAAAAGGTAATAATTGTTCTTTAATTTGTGCAAAGAATGCATCATATTTTTCTTGATTCATTCCTAATTGATATTGATTTAACATGTAGTCATAATCACTGCAATCTTTTTTTACATAAGTTAAAGCTTCTTTTTGATTCTTAATAACATTTACTAAATGATCTTTAAATAAACTATAATCATCTTGTTCTTTTGCTTTCTGCCAAGCTTCTTCACTATCTGCAATTGTTTTACGTAAATGCACGTATACATCTTTTGGTAAGTTACGTGTTGCTTCTAATTGTAGAAAATAAAGATCTAGTTCTTTTTTTAACATTTCATCTTGAGTTAGCTCACGTAGCTTTTCTAATTTACTTAAGTTCTCTGGATTCATTTGATATGCAAAAGCTTCTCCAGATAAAATAGCCATCTTATCATTACGATAAGGAACTCCATTGACAGGAGCAATTGTTGCAATATCAAAATACATTGTACTTAATGCAATATCATAAGCAGCATTAATACGTTTATATTCTTTAAAAAAAGATAATAATTCTTGTTCCATTTTCGTTACCTCACTTTTTTTAATATTGTATCATAAATTTTATTTAATATAGTAGGAAAATCCTTAAATTGACAGTAAAAATAGAGAGTGATACTATTATTTAAATGAGGTGATGATATGCATTCCATGTTCGAAAAAGTAAAACATTATCAACCTAAAATTGAAGGTATTCAAAACAAGGCATGTGTAATGATTGGGGTATTTTATCAAGATAATCAAATGCAAATATTACTTACGAAACGAGCATTAACTTTAAAGACACAACCAGGAGATGTTTGTTTTCCTGGGGGAAAAGTAGAAGAACAAGAAAGTGAAATAGATGCTTTATATCGAGAAATTTATGAGGAATTACACATAGCAAGATCGAATATGGAAATCATAGGACAATTAGATTATGTAGTCACTACATATGGAATGTTGATTCTTCCTTATGTTGTATATATTAAAGATGTGCAAGCAATCCAAATAAATAAAGATGAAGTGGAAAAAATTATATATGTTCCATTAAAAGAATTAATAGAACAAAAACCAGAAAATTATGAGATTCTATTTCAACAAATATTTCCAAAAGATTTTCCATTTGACAAAATCCAAAATGGAAAAGAATATCAATGGAGAAAATCAACACAAAAACAATATTTTTATGATTACCTAGGAAATACCATATGGGGATTAACAGGACGAATTTTACATAATTTTATCGAAGTAGTAAAGGAGGGTTCATATGACAATTGAGGAAGCATTAGATCGATTAGAAACATCAAAATTTCGTGCTAGTTTTCATCTATCTCAAAAAGATAAAGTATATATAGAAAAAAAAGGAATGGATGAAATTCAAAAGCATGCAGAAGATTTTGTGAAAGAAAGACTAGCACCTGCATATATCAAAAATGATGGAAAACAAACACCGATGAGAGGACATCCTGTATTTGTAGCACAGCATGCTTGTGCATGTTGTTGTAGAGGATGTTTAAATGAATGGTATCATGTTACAAAAGGAGTTGAATTGAGTGAAGTTCAACAACGAAAAATTGTGAATTTACTAATGGCATGGATTCAACGTGATTTAAAAAGAAGATGAATAGGATAATTCCTATTCTTTTCAGCTTGTTGACAAACTATCTTATTTTGAAAACAAATAAAATCAATTTAGAAAAAGTGGTGAAAAGCTATTAAATTACAGATGATTTTAGGTTAAAAATATCTTGAAATCATCTTTTTTAATATCAAAGTGGAGATTAAAAAAGACCAAATGACAAAGTCTGCTCAACGAGCGGCTTTGTCAACGGTCTGTTTTTATATTATTTACGCAAATTTATTCAATATATAATAAAGCTTAGATTCTAGTAATTCAGAAAATTTTCTAATAGATAATATTTTAAATATAAGAATTCTTATTTTTTCAATTAAAAAGCCGAATAGAAAAATTCCTAACATAGATAGAATTACAGCTATTGGAATTAATATAGCATTTAAATTTGGGATAAATGCGAAAATTTTATTCATAACAAATTGTTCTACTAAGGAATGGTCGTGAATTAAATATATTCCAAATACAGTAGGACTAACAACAGTAATTAAATTTTTAAAATTTCCTTTTATATTCATTTTCCCAAAAACGAGAAGTAAACCAATAGCAATTCCTAAAGTTGTTATTGAAATATAAGAATTAAAGATACCATCAACTCCATGTCCTATGATTTTTCCAATGAATAAGAACCAAATTAAATTGAATATAAAGCATGTAGCAATTAGAAATATTGCTTTTTTATTTTCTATAATATTGTGTATGTTATATTTTTTTATATATGCACCAAGTATATACATAAATGATAACCAACTCATACTATATCCAAAACTTAATTTAAATGGATCACTATATCTACTACCAAATGGAGCATATAATGAAAAAGCGATTAAACAAATTATAAGAGCTTTTTTTAAATTTGACTTATCCATATTTCTAACGATGAAATCTAAAAATGGTAACATGATAAATAATCCTGTATATGCTGAAAAGTACCAGTATGAATTAAAAGTAAGTGGTAAAAAGCTTTTTATTAAACGAGAATAAGAAACATCATAATTTTTTAAAATAAAAAATATCAATGTGATTATTATAGAATAAAAAGTTACTTGAAACCATAATTCAATATAGCGTGAATATTTTGGTTGCCTATATTCATCTTTATAGCTTACAAATCCACTAATTAAAGCGAAGCAGTTAACGCCACAGTTGCAAAAAATAAAAATTGCCCAACTTATAGTATATTGAAGTGAATTTAAATCTGATTTTAGCACATTTCCATGATTAAAGATATGCAATGTAATAATAAACATCATTGAGACAATTCGTAATAAATCAATTCCATAGTTATAGTTTTTTCTTTGTATCATAATAATTTCCCCTTATTGTTCTTTAATATATTACAATAATATATTACCATGTAAAAATAAAAATGGCATATAGATAGTTTCTTTTATATGTCATTTTTATTAGAAATATGTGAGGATAGTGTATTGTTGAATTGATTTATTTCATGTATAGCAATTTTATAAAATTCTTTTGCATAAGCATACTGTTTTGTAGAATAGTCACCAAATTCAATACCTAGATGTTGTTTATATTCACACCAATTACTCCATAACAATCCACATACGGCAATATAACAATAGATATTAATACGAGTTTCTAGAGGAGTGTTATGTTCAAAATAAATATTAATTAAAGTATCTATTTGTTCTTTATTATATAATGCATAAATAGCAAACATTGCAATATCTACACAAGGATCTTGCATTGCTGCATATTCCCAGTCGATTAAGCGTAATTCTTCTTTTTCTTGATGTGGATAAAATAAGAAGTTATCAAAAACAGCGTCCATATGGGTTAAACAATAAGTAGCTTTATGTTGTTCAATATATGGTTTTAAGTCATATATATGTTGTTTTGTTATAAGGTAATCTGGATGTAAAGATGGCTGTTTTCCCCATAAAGATTCATAAAATTCTATTTTTTGATATAAATCAAACGTATGAGATACCTTTAATTTTAATTGATGAAAAGAGCGAAGAAATGACATACATAAAGTAACGTCTTGGATATTGTTTGGATCACATACTCTTGCATTTTCTAAAAATTTAGTTATTTTATAACCATTGTTAGGATTGATATAAATTAAATCATCACTTATATTTTTATCTTTAATAATTTGGTATACATTTGCTTCTTCTTTACGGTTAATAAGTTGATCGGTGCCTTTACCAGGAATTCTCATAATATAATCATGATCATGACATTTGAATAGAAAAGAACGATTGGTCATTCCTTTTTTTAATACGGTAATATTGGTTATTTCTTTTTCTTTTGCGTGTAATTCTTTTGTAATAATAGAAATAGCATCATTTTTTAAATGTTTAGAACTATGATCTAAGTCACGTAATTGTTCATATGTATTAATTTCAATAATCTCGTTAGCAGGAACAACGTTTGCGTGAACAATCATATGATTGTTTTGATATAAGGAAACTTCCCAGAATAAATGATCAAAGGATTGTAGTTTACATAACTTTGCAATGTTGTTTCGAACGATAGAAGCTTCTTGTTCTAGCAAGTAACTAATACCAATAATTTGATTTCCACGACAATAATCTTTTACGTATATAACTTCTTTTTGATCATTTACACATAGATTACTATTTTGATTAAATTCATCACTTACCATATACCATGAGTATAATTCATGGGTATGGAATGGATTTATCTTGCACCATACATCACAAGGAATGATATAACTATTTGAAATATAAGGTAAAACCAATTTTATAGAATGAAGATTATTTTTTTCTACATATTGATCATTTTCAATTAAATGTACATGATATTGATTTATTAAATATTGAAAACGTTCTTTCATAAAGCCAACAACAATATAAATTTCATAAATACCTACTTCATGAAGTTGGTGGATAATTCGCTCAATTAAAGGTTCATGGTTTACTTCTAATAAACCTTTTGGAGTCTGAGTATTAATTGGAACCATTCGCATTCCAAATCCTGCAGCTAAAATGATGGCATTTTTAGGAGTTTTTTGTTTTGATTCTATGATTGCTTTTTGGGTTGGATGAAATCTAGAGGTAAGATATCCTTGATTTGTTAAGGAAGAAAGAGCGTCATTTAAAAACTTAGTAGAATAATGAAAATGTTGTGTTATTTGTTTTACATTAAATTGCGGATGATTAAGAATATATTGTAAAATATCAGATTCATGTATGTTCATTATAATCACTCTTTCTATTATGAATAAGGTCATTATAGTTATCTAAAAAAGTAAAGTCAATAAAAAAGAAGGCCGTGCCTTCT
>JAHHST010000113.1 GCA_020025055.1 Longicatena sp. | reverse complement strand
AACAAGATTATATATTAACACCTGGTCGCTATGTAGGAATTGAAGAACAAGAAGATGACGGAGAACCATTTGAAAAAAAGATGACTCGACTTACATCTGAATTATCAGAAATGTTCACAAAATCTCACGAGCTTGAAGATGAAATACGTAAGAAATTGGGGGCGATTGGGTATGACATCAAATAGTGAAATAGAGTATTACTTAGTTTTTGATACCAATGTTTTGTATCAAGCGTATGAGAAGAAATCAGATTTTACATCATTTAGTTTTAATTCAACATATGAAAATGTAATTGATATGATAAATCAACTGGATATTTATACTAAAGTTGTGTTGGCAATACCATCTGTTGTATGGAATGAGATGGAAAGGCAGATTATAGAAAAACACGATGAATTAATTCAAAGCTATAAATCTACAATAAAGAAAAGGCATTTTCCTGAATATTCCATACAAGAGAATACTGAAATCAACTATTCAGAGTACATAAAAGCTAAAATATTAGAATACAAAGATAATCTTTCAAGTGGAATAAATATAGTTAACGAACTTCCGATAGCTTCTAATAGCAGATTTGACAGCATAGTAAATCGTGCATTTAAAAAATTACCTCCTTTTGAGGGGAAAGAAAAGAAGTCTGATAAAGGCTTTAAGGATGCATTGTTATGGGAAAGTGTTTTAGAATTCGCATTGAAACATAAAAATTCACAAATTATATACTATTCAAAAGACAACGCTTTCGATGAATTTCTATACAATGAGTTCGAAGAAAGCATAACGGATTCCTCAATTTTTATATGTAAAAACGAAAATGAAGTAAAAAAACAATTAGAAATATGGGCAAAAGAAATTGATAAGTATTCGTATCAACCAATAGAAGATTTTGATGAGAACAAAGAGGTTATTGATTGGTTGAAGTCTGGAGATTTTCTTGTACAGATAATTGATTTGAATTTTGGCCTTGTTGAAAAAGGGCGTTTGATTTCTTCAACAGCCGCTCATTTGATAAGCATTGATAATATTGAATGTTTAACCTCGAATGAAGAATCAAAAAAGTATTATATTGAAACAGTTTTACAGTTTGAATACAAATTAAAAGATGGTGGAACAACATCAGAAACCATTAACACAGGTATTCGGGTTGAAGTATTTGATAGCGCTGTTTATTCAGTTGAAGATGCTTATAGAATTGATGAAGAAGAAAGTGAGATTTAGTTTATGAACACAAAGCAAATAAAGGAACCTTTAATTAACTTTATTGATGTGAATCCAGGAGAAACAATTGCTAAAGGACATCTATCTAAAAAAATAGGAATGGATAAATTACAGCCATTTTGTCGTGATGTTTCTGATTATGAATTTGCTGAATTTAATGGTGGTACAAAATTTCGCAATGGTGACACTATTATGGCACGCATAACCCCCTGTTTAGAAAATGGAAAAACTGCTATGGTAAACATATTGGATGAAAATGAAGTAGGATTCGGTTCAACGGAATATATTGTATTTAGAGCAAAAAAAGGATTAACCATAGCTGATTTTGTTTACTATCTTGTAAGTAGTCCGATCATACGTAACCCTGCCATAAAATCAATGGTAGGTTCTTCTGGACGTCAACGAGTACAAACCGATGTGATAGAAAATCTTGAAATATGGTTTCCAACTATAACAGAACAAGAGAATATTGTAAGTGTATTAAAGTTATTAGATGATAAAATTGCGCTTAATAATAAGATAAACAATAATTTACTAGAACAAGTAACAGCTTTATATCGTAACAAATTTGTTG
>JAHHST010000112.1 GCA_020025055.1 Longicatena sp. | reverse complement strand
CTTCTGTTCCACTTCTATATGCTTGATCTAGCATTTCTAATGCCATATCGACACTTGTCGCTCCATCATCTATCATAGGTAAAATATGACTATGAATATCAAACACTATATCCCCTCTTTCCAATCATTGTTAATTATATAAAAATTTGCATTAAAAATCTATAGCCATCTGACTAGACTCTTCTTGAGTTAATTGTTTTAATTCTGTATCCATCACTCGATACACTCTTTGACATAAATTTAAAACACTTGGTCGATGCGTTGTTACTACACATGTTTTATTTGGATGATGAACCATAATATTATGTAAAACTTTACGCTCTGTAACAACATCTAATGCACTTGTTGCTTCATCTAGCAATAAGATTGGTGCATCCCTTAAAATTGCTCTAGCAATTGAAATACGTTGACACTGTCCTTCTGAAAGACCTCTTCCACGTGCTCCAATTTCTCCATAAATACCTTGATCTAACTTTTCAACAAAATCATATGCACAAGCAGTTTTTAAAGCTTGAATGATTTCTTCATCCGTTGCATCTTCTTTTACCATACGCATATTATCCGCAATCGTTCCAGAAAATAACGTATTTCCTTGTGGAACATAAGAAAATAAATGTCTTGTAGAAATACTTAATGGATATTCCTTTCCATCACAATCCTTTAATACCGCATTTCCCTCATTTGGAGTAATCAATCCCAAAAACATACGAATCATCGTTGTTTTTCCTTCTCCACTAGGACCAACTAACGCTATAATTTCTCCTGGTTTTGCCTCCATAGAAGAAGATGCTAAAACTTTTTTATCCTCTACATAACTAAAATATACATCATCCAACGCTAAAGAGAATCCTTTATTTTGTACTTGTTCTAAGTGAGCAATCGTTTCAACATTTTCTTCTTCCTTAGGTAAATTAATAATTTCCATTAAACGCTTTGCAGAAATTGTTGAATTAATTGTTGATGGAATAATACCAACTAAAGAACTAAATACCCCTGACATACGACCAGACTGTTGTAAAAAGAATGTCATTTCCCCATATGTAATAGCACCACTCCACAAACGATACACTGCCCATCCATAAAAAGAAAAATTAATGCACATTCCAATTAATGATAAAATTGTATTTGTTTTAATACTAAATAAATTAAAATCTAAACTAACTTTCTTAAATTTATTTTGATATTTCTTTAATTTACGACTAAACAAATTAACTAAACCAAATGACTTAATGGAATCAATATTACTAAATGTTTCTGATTGAAATGCCATCATTTCACTGTTCATTTCTTTTACTTTCATATTATAATTACGCAGTTTTGACAGTAATAACTTAGAAGAAATCAGCATAATCGGAGTATTAATTATCGTTAATAATAACATAGTTGGATCATAATATAAAATTAATGCCAATGTTGCGACAAAATTAAAAAAACTAATAATTAAATCAGGAACCCATCCAATTGCACTACCTGAAACCGTCCCAACATCATTGCTAAATCGATTTAATAAATCTCCACTATGATACTTCGTTAAATCCATCCAATTTACTTTAATAATTTTATCAAAAATATCCGCTTGAATTTCATTTTGAATACGAATATTTATTTTTAAAGTGATTCGTGACATAAGTTGTCCAAAAAATAAGCTAAATAACGACATAGATACCATTAAAATTGCCATCGTCAATGCTTTACTTGTCTTATGCCCAGTCACTATATCAATTAACTCTTTACTAGCAACCGAACTCACTAAAGACATAACTGTAGAAAACAAACCTAATAATGTATAAAAAATAATTTCCTTCTTATAATTCTTTCCATAAGAAAACATCCACTTAAATTCTTCCCACATTTCTTTAAT
>JAHHST010000111.1 GCA_020025055.1 Longicatena sp. | reverse complement strand
CTCTCTTCTCATTTTTTACGTATTCTTTTTACATTGTCTTTGATAATCAAAGCATTTCCACAAATACGCAAAACCTCACCATGTTCTGATGAGGTTTTTTTTACTTATCCAATCAATTCTTTAATTGCTTGTTGATAGGAAACTGTTTTTTCATGTGCATCTTCTAATGAAGTACCTTTAATACAATAATAGAATTTACATTTTGGTTCAGTTCCACTTGGACGAATTGCAATCCAGCTACCATCTTCTAAGTAATATTTTAATACATCAGATTTTGTAAATCCTGTTAATTCAGTTTCTTTTCCATTTTCTAGAATACGGCATTCTTTATAATCTTCAAAACGAACCACCTGAACATGATTAATTTCTTGTAAGTTGCTCTTTCGTAAATTTGCTAAAATTTCTTGTATTCTTTGAGCTCCTGCTTGACCTTCTAATTTCAATGAAGTTTGACTTTCTTCATAGAATCCAAGTTCAGCATATAAATCATATAAAACATCAACTAATGTTTTACCTCTTTCTTTATAATAACATGCAGCTTCAGCAAGCATTAAACATGCTTGAGGTGCATCTTTATCACGTACAAATGGTTGAATTAAAGAACCATAGCTTTCTTCATATCCAAATACATATTGTTTTTCATTTGTTTTTTCATATTTCGCAACTTTTTCGCCAATAAATTTGAATCCTGTTAATGTTTTTTCTGTTTCAACACCATATTTAGATGCAATCTTTTCACCTAAATCACTTGTAACTACTGTATTAAACATTACTGGATTTTTTGGCATAAGTCCTTTTTCTGTTAATTGAGAGAAAATATATTCAATTAAGACAGCTCCACTTTGATTTCCTGTCAATAATTTATATTCTCCATTATGTTTTACCCCAACACCCATACGGTCTGCATCTGGATCACAAACTAAAATAATATCTGCATCTTCACGTTTTGCATATTCAATTGCTAATTCATAAGAACCAGGTTCTTCAGGGTTTGGTGTAGGTGTATTTGAGAAATCAGGATCTGGTGTACATTGTTCTTCCACCGCAACAAAATGATAACCAGCTCTTGTATATAATTCTTTTACTGGAATATTCGCTGTTCCATGTTCTGGTGTAAAAATAATTTTTACATTTTCTTTATTAACATCTGGATTTAATTGAATACCTAATACTTTTTTATAGTATTCTTCATCTACATCTTTTCCAATAATTGTGATTAATTTTTCTTGTTCTGCAGTTGGATTGGCAACGATTGCTAATTCATCTTCCACCGCATTTACTCGATCAATTACTTGTTGTGCAAGTGCGGGAACTAATTGACAACCTTTTTCATCATATAATTTATAACCATTATATTCTCTAGGATTATGACTTGCAGTAACCATAATTCCACCAAAGCAATGGAAATGTCTAACCGCAAAACTTAATTCTGGAGTTGGTCTTAAAGATTCAAATACATAAGAACGAATATTATAAGTAGCTAATAATTTAGCTGAGTCCATTGCAAATTCTTTAGACATGTGACGATTATCATAACTAATCGCAACACCACGCTCTTTAGCTTCTTCACCGTGTGCTGCAATATATTCTGCAAAACCTACGTTTGCTTTTCGAATTGTATGGATATTAATACGATTCGTACCAGGTCCTAAAAGTCCCCTCATCCCTGCAGTACCAAATTCAATTGTTGTATAAAACGCATCATTCTTTTCTTCTTCATCCATGTTTTTAAGCACTTCCTTATAAGAAGGTTCTAGGTTTGGATGATGTAACCATCTTTCATAAATATCATTATACATATATCCATTTCTCCCTTTCTATTATCATTCTCATTATATCATATTTTTATCGTTTTTTATATGAAACTTTGTGTTAATGAAAGCGATTACTTAATGTAATTATTTTTCGTCTTTTATATATAAAAAAAGATGGATACTTCCATCTTTTTTTCATTCATTAACCAATGATTTTTT
>JAHHST010000110.1 GCA_020025055.1 Longicatena sp. | reverse complement strand
GTTACTCCGACATCAGCAAATACCCCCATCCACATATTGGCAATGCCTAATGCAGCAAGAATTAATACACCTATTTTAATTCCTAAAGAGAAGATTACATTTTGCCATAAAATTCGCATTGTAAATTTAGAAATATCGATTGCTTTAACAAGTGCATATGGATCATCTTTCATTAATACGATATCACTTGCTTCAATCGCAGCATCACTTCCAACACCACCCATAGCAACACCAATATCAGCTCTTGCAAGAACTGGAGCATCATTAATACCATCACCAACAAATACTAATTTTTTTGATTCATCTTCTTTATTTAACAATTGTTCTACAATTTCAACTTTTTGATTTGGTAATAACTGCATATGAACTTCATCCAGTGATAATTCTTTTGCTACTGCATCTCCAACTTCTTGTCGATCTCCACTTAACATACAACAGTTTTTAATACCTCTGTTTTTAAGGTCTCGAATCGTTTGAGCACTTGTTTCTTTTACTTTATCTTCAATCGTTATATATCCACAATATTTATGATCATATGCAACATGGACAATGGTTGCAATAGAATCAACATTAGCAATTTCAAATTGCTGCTTCTTCATAAATTTTTCATTTCCAACAAGCAACTCTTTTCCATCAAAGATTGCACGAATACCATTTCCAGCAACTTCTTCATAATGACTAATTCTTGATGTATCAATAGTTTTAGCATACGCATCTTTAATTGAATTTGCGATTGGATGAGAAGAAAAACTTTCTCCATAAGCTGCTAATTCTAATAATTCATCTTGTTTTTGTTCTACAGAATATACTTCACTAACTGTAAATTTTCCTTTTGTTAATGTACCTGTCTTATCAAAAACAACAGTATCTACATTTTTTAAAGCCTCTAAATAATTTCCACCCTTAATCAAAATACCTTCTTTACTTGCTTTTCCAATTCCAGCAAATAATCCTAATGGTATAGAAACAACTAAAGCACATGGACAAGAAACAACTAAAAATGTTAATGCATTTCCTAATAAATCCGCCCAATGTAAATCTTTTATAAATAATGGAGGTAAAATAACAAAAGCTAATGCTAATCCAACTACTGCTGGTGTATATACCCTTGCAAATTTAGTAACAAATTTTTCCATTGGAGCTTTCTTACTACTTGAATTTTCTACTAACTCTAAAATACGAGAAACACTAGATTCACTGTATTCTTTCATAACACGAATTGTCAAAACCCCATTTAGATTCACTGCACCTGCTAATATTTCATCATCTTTAGAAATATCCTGTGGCATGCTTTCTCCAGTTAATGCAGATGTATCAATAGAACTTTCTCCATCAATAACTACCCCATCTAAAGGAACTCTTTCCCCTGGTTTTACCATAATTACATCTTCTACATGAACATCTTCTGGTTGTTTTTTCACATATTTTCCATCTTCCATTACATTTGCGTATTCAGCACGAATATTCATCAATGAAGTAATCGAACGTCTAGAATGTTGTACTGCATAAGATTGAAACATCTCTCCAATCTCATAAAACACCATAACTGCAACTGCTTCTGTATACTCTTGAATTAAAAAAGCTCCAATTGTTGCAATACTCATCAAAAAATTTTCATCAAAAATTTCTCCTCGAATAACATTTTTTAAAGCAGTATAAACAACTTTTCCACCAACAATTAGATACGAAACTAGTAAAATGGTTACTTTAAGTGATTGTTGAGGAACAAAAACACCAATAATGAATAATAAAATTCCAATATACAATCTCCAGTTTTTAGAAAAAGAGAACATCGCATATGGATGAGCCACTTCTTCCACTTTCTTTTCTAATTCAACACTCACACCATCTTCTAAAGTAGGAATGACTGAAATGATTTTTTGTAAAGTATCTTCTTTTTTATTTAAATCTTTTAATTTAATGAATAAAACTCCATTTGAAAAATTTAAACTCGCCTCATCAACATTATCCATATTCGCAACATAAGTTTCCACCTTAGTGGCACAATTTGGACAATCTAATCCTTTCACATATACTTTTTCAGCATTTTTAATCTCTTTATGCTGTTCATTAGAAATTTGATGATCATG
>JAHHST010000011.1 GCA_020025055.1 Longicatena sp. | reverse complement strand
ATAAAAAAAGGATAAAAAAATAAAGAATAAGAAGTAAAAAATGTAGAATGATAAAATTTTACATTTTTTTCATAAGCGGCTAACAAGTTACGAAAAACAAAAAATATGAGAAATCTCACTTATTTCTTGTAAAAAAAACAAAATAAGTGTAAAAAAACATGTAAGCTTTTTCATCAAAGCAAAATATAGAAACAAATCTAATTCATGCACATATGTTCACAATTCAAATACAAAATCAAAAAAATGTGTGAAAAATGTGGTAATAATCAGCTAAAATAATCAATTTTCTTACAAAAATGAAAATAGTTTTCAAAGTAATGAAACAAATTCTGTTATTTTTGTGTGAAAAAAATTAAAAATATGATTGTAATTTAAAAAAAAGCAGAGTATAATAAAATCAATATTAAAATAAATAGGAGGGAAACAATTATGAAAAAGTTATTGACACTTGCGGCAGCAGCTTTGATGGTCGTATCATTAGCTGGTTGCGGAGGAAAAAAGAGTGAAAATAAACTTGTTGTAGGAACACAAGACATGAATGGAGATTTTGTCGAGGGTGTGACTAATAGTAGTTATGACGCAGATGTACGTAAATTAATTCATGGTTATAATCCAGTTGATGTTGACAACGATGGAAATTTAATTTGGGAAACAAAAGTCACTTTAGATGGAGAACCAAAAGTTGAAGAAAATAAAGATGGTTCAAAAACATTCACTTTAAAATTACAAAAAGATTTGAAATGGAATGATGGAGAGCCAGTTACTGCAGATGATTATGTATTTAATTTTGTATTACGTGCATCTCAAGAATTTACAAAAGCAGGATGTAATCCATCAGGAGTTGAACTTGTTGGATTTGATAAATTTAACAATGGGAAAACAGATACTTTAGCAGGGGTTAAGAAAATCGATGATTTAACATTCTCTGTTACAATTTCAAAAGAAAACTTACCATATTATTGGGAAAAGAAATTCGTTATGGGAGAACCTCTTCCAAAACATGCACTTGCTAAAGATTTAGCTTTAGATTCAAGTGATGAAGGAACTAAAGTTGATAACAAAGCTTTAGCTGATGTTGCAGTTAATTTTAAAAACGAATATGTTAAGAATCCTACAGTAACATGTGGGGCATATAATTTCAAAGGTTATAAGAACAAACAAGTTCAATTAGAAGCAAATAAAGAGTATGGAGGAGATTGGAAAGGTAAAAAACCTGCAATCGAAAAAATTGTTATGAAAGCAATTGATGCAGATAAAGATGCCGATACTCTTGTTGCTGGTGAAGTTGATATGATTTTCGGTGTTGTTGAAGCTGAAAAAATCGATAAAGTAAAAGAAAAAGGAGATGCATATACAATCTCTAATTACCCACGTAATGGGTATGGAACAATGCCACTTTCTTGCTACTATGGTGCAACAAAAGATGTAAATGTACGCCAGGCAATTGCGTATTTAATTAATACAGACGCAATTAGTAATGCAGCTATGAAAGGATATGGATATGCATGCTATTCTGATTATGGTCCAGCTCAAAAAGTTTATCAAAAGAACAAAGCATGGGTAAAGAAAGAACTTAATCCATATACATTCTCTGTTGAAAAAGCAAATAAGTCTTTAGATGAATCATCTTATCGTTTCGAAAAAGATGGAACTACTCCATATGATTCAAGCAAAGCAAGTGCTGATTATTTACGTTATAATGATAAAGGAGAAGTTCTATCTATTAGCCATATTGGTACTGATAAAAACCCAATTACAGATAGCATTAAATTACAACTTACAAAAAATGCTCCTTTAGTAGGTATGAAATATGAAATTACAGTTAAAGATTTCCCAACAATGATTAAATGTTATTCAGATAAACAAAAATCTGATGTTCAATACAATGTATATAACATGGCTACTGCCTATACAGAAGTACCAGATCCATATGATGAACTTCATGGAAAATATGCAGAATATCCAAACTACAATCCATCAGGAATTAATGATGCTGAATTAAATAAAATTATTGAAAAATTAAGAACTTCTTCTTCAACTGAAGAATATGAAGCAAATTGGAAAGAATATCAAAAACGTTGGAATTATTTATTACCTGTAATCCCAACTTATACAAATGATTACTATGATTTTGCAGCTAGTAAAGTAAAAGGATTCAAAACAAGTCCATTCCGTAACTGGGCAAAAAATATTTGTAATTTTACAATTGAATAAAAAGTAAAGAATTAAAAGTGAAACTTTTAAGGGAGAAGATAGCTTCCTAGCTATCTTCTTTCTTATTGTTTATGTTTTATCGAGAGGAGAATTGTTATGCTTAGATATATAGTTAAGCGTATTTTGTCATTGATTCCGGTGGTCTTTATTATTTCTATAATATTATTTGGTTTGATTAAAGTCATGCCAGGAGACCCTGCGAAATTAATGGTACAAGGTGGACGACCGGAAACATATGACGCGCGTGTACAAGCAGCCCGAGAAAGCTTAGGATTAGATAAAGATGTCGTTACACAATATGTTAGATGGATGGGAAATTTAGCACATGGCGATTTAGGAATGTCATCTACATATCATACAGAGGTAAAAAATGTTGTTGCAGAACCATTAAAAAATACAGTATTTTTAAATATCTTTGTTTTAATATTTTCACTAGGAATTTCAATCTTTGTTGGAATTCGTTCAGCAGTAAAAAAAGGATCGGTATTTGATCAATTTTGGCAGGTATTCACTTTAATTGGAATGAGTGTTCCTACATTTTTCTTAGGATTATGTTTAATATTTATATTTAGTTTTAGATTAGGATGGCTTCCTTCTTTTGGTATGCCTGAACAAGGATTATCTACAGGAGCATATATTCTTTCTTGGTTAAAACATTTGATTTTGCCAGTTGCAACGTTAACAATAATTCAATTGGCTGGAACAATGCGTTATGTAAGAAATGCGATGTTAGAAGTATTGAATCTAGATTTTATTAGAACTGCTCGTTCTAAGGGATTAAGCCAAAAAGTTGTTATTTATTCACATGCTTTCCGTAATGCTTTAATACCAGTTGTAACAATTGTTATTACACAAATTGGTATGTTATTTAGTGGATCTATGATTACTGAATCTGTATTTAAATGGAATGGTTTAGGATATATCTTACTTCAAGGATTAAATGCACGTGATTTATGGTTAGTTGCGTCAATGAATTTATTCTATGTAGTAATATATTTAGTATCAAACTTTATTGCAGATATTACATATGCGTTGGTTGATCCACGTGTGAAATTAGATTAAGGAGGCAAACAGATGGCAAGCAAGAATAACAAACAAAAGCAGTCGATTTTTTCAGCCTTTGGTAGAATGTTTAAACGTCTGTTTTCTTTTGGCGGAAGAAAAAAAGAATTAAGTGTATTTGAAGAAGAAGAAATTAAGTCACCTGCAAAGGTTATTTTATCTAACTTTCTACATAACAAATATACAATTATAGGTGCAGTTTTATTTATTGGAATTTTTAGTTTTTCTTATATTGGAGGAGCTTTTCATAAAATAGATCCTCTTTATCATGAACCAATTTTACAAAATATTGGTCCTGGTAAAGGATATTTGAAATATCCATCTGAATTAGAAGGAAAAAATATTGTACAAATTAGCTCAGGTATTACATTCTCTGTTGGATTAACTGATGAGGGTAAAGTATATGCTTGGGGTAAAGATACGGATGGAGTTACTGAATTACCAAATGAATTAGGCAACGATATAGTAAAAATAGCTGCAGGTGATAGACATGTTGTAGCACTTACTGATACTGGCGAATTTATTGGTTGGGGAAAAAATGATTTTCATCAAGCAGAACTTACATATGATGTTAAGGCTTTAATGGAAGATGATGAAAAGTTGATTGATGTGTCTGCAAACGACATTTATAGTGCTGTTTTATCAGATAAAGGTAATCTTTATGTCATGGGTGCAACTACTGCAAATGGAATGGATTTTGTACCAGAAGAAATTCAAGGTAAAATTGTTTCAATGGATGCCAACAGTTATAACATGCTTCTTGTATTAAAAGATGGCACTATTGCTACAATGGGTGCTACAGGAAATGAATTTTCAAATGTTCCTAAGGAGCTAACAGATGGTAGTGTAAAAGTTGTAAAAGCAAAAATGTCATCTTCAAATGGTATTGCTCTTGATGATACAGGAAAAGTACATGTTTGGGGAAGCAATGAAAATAATTTAATGAACAACATTCCAGATGTTGATGAAAAAATAATTGATATTGCTGCAGGAAGATCTTCATTATATATGGTCGGAGAAAGTGGAAAAGTTTATGCTTGGGGAAGTAACAGCTTAAATGAAATAAATATTCCAAAAGATGCAAAAAATATTAAACAAATATTCGCAAGCTATTTCCAAATGTATGCAGTAGATGAAAATAATCATATTTATGCTTGGGGAAATAATGGATATACATTAGGTACTGATGTTCAAGGACGTGACTATCTAACAAGATTAATGCACGGAGGTCGTGTTACATTAGTTGTTGGTATTATTGCAGTTGTTATTGAAACATTCCTTGGATTATTAATTGGTATGATTGCTGGATTTAAGGGTGGAAAAATTGATAACTTATTGATGCGTTTTGCTGAGATTATTAGTTCTATTCCTTTTATGCCACTTGTTATTACATTATCTGCTTCTTTAGGTAATAGTATGTCTACAGATCAAAAAATGTATTTGATTATGATCATATTAGGTGTTATTGCATGGCCTGGTATGGCGCGTTTAGTTCGTGCTCAAATTTTAATTGAACGTGAAAAGGATTTCGTTTTAGCAGCACGTGCTCTAGGTATTAAAGAAAAATCTATTGTTATTCGTCATATTTTACCAAATGTAATGAATATTTGTATTGTAAATATGACATTATCATATGCAGATAAGATGTTGATGGAAGCTGCATTATCATTCTTAGGTTTTGGTGTTCAAGATCCTATGCCGTCATGGGGAAATATGTTAAATGGTGCGCAAAAAGCAACCGTTATCGAAAATTATTGGTGGCAGTGGGTAACACCAGCAATCTGTGTAGTTATTGCAGCTTTAGGTATTAACCTTATTGGAGATGCTTTACGTGAAGCATTGGATCCAAAGGAAAATGAGAAGTAGGAGTGAAGAACATGAAATTATTAGAAATCAATAATCTACACACTTATTTTGATACTAAAAAAGGTCTTATTAAGGCGGTAAATGGCGTTAACTTATCTATCGAAGAAGGACGTACACTTGGTGTAGTTGGTGAGTCAGGTAGTGGGAAAAGTCAGACTGCTATGAGTATTTTGAAATTATTTGAAAGTAATCAAAAAATATATGAAGGTGAAATAAAATTTGAAGGTAAGGTCATTTCTGATTTATCGGAAACAGAAATGCAATCAATTCGAGGAAATGATATCTCTGTTATTTTCCAAGAACCTATGACTTCATTAAACCCAGTTTTTACAATTAATCGTCAAATTAGTGAAGTATTAATGCTTCATCAAGGGTTAAGTAAAAAAGAGGCAGAACAACGTAGTATTGAAATGTTACGTCAAGTAAAAATTGCAAACCCAGAAACAGTTAATAACTCATATCCTTTCCAATTATCTGGTGGTATGCGTCAACGTGTTATGATTGCAATGGCGCTTGCATGTAAACCAAAATTATTAATTGCAGATGAACCTACAACTGCGTTAGATGTTACTATTCAAGCTCAAATCTTGAAATTAATGAATGATTTAAAAAAGGAAACAGGAACAGCAATTATGTTTATTACTCATGATTTAGGTGTAATTAACCAAATGGCTGATGATGTTGCAGTTATGTATTGTGGACAAGTTGTAGAAACTGCACCTGTAAATAATATTTTTATGGATAATACTTGTATTCATCCATATACAGAAGGGTTATTAACTTCAATTCCTCGTTTGAATACTGAACGATCACAAAAATTGGATGTAATTCCTGGATCTGTTCCACATCCTTTAGCATTACCAAAAGGATGTAAATTTGCACCTCGTTGTAAATATGCAACAGAGAAATGTAGAAACGAAGAACCTGAATTAAAAGAGGTTGGACCAAATCATTGTATCCGTTGTTTCTACCCTGTAGTACGTGGAGGTAACAAATAATGGAAAAGAATAAATTAATTGAAATCAATAATTTAAGACAATATTTCCCAGTTAAGAAAGAGTCTATCTTTCAAAAAGAGCAATTATTTGTCAAAGCAAATGATGGTATCACAATTACAATTCATGAAGGAGAAACTTATGGATTAGTTGGGGAATCTGGTTGTGGTAAGTCAACATTAGGTCGTGTTTTATTACAGTTATATGAACAAACACGTGGAGAAACAGTATATTTTGGACGTACAGTTTATGAATATCAACCTAAATACTATAAACGTGATTTAGCTAATTTAGCAAAATCATTTGAAAATGTGAAAAAATTAAAAGATAAAGTAAATTTAGATGATCCTAATCATACATCAAGTGATGCATATGAAAGTGCAATAGATCATTTACAGCGTTTATGTGGTGGTTTATATTTTTCACCAAACCATTCAGAAGTATCTTCTATTTTGTTAGAAGAATATAATGCAGGATGTAAAGTTGCAAATTTGAAAAAAGCAAATGCTAGCGAAAGCGAAATAAGTGCTGCAGAAGGTGCACATGACGAAATCATTAAAAAAATCGAAAAAATGAAAGATGCTTATCGTTCAGAAAAAGATTTTGATAAAGTGGATGCAAAATGGGAACATGGTATTGAACTTCCAAAATTAACAAATGAAGAAATGCGTGTTTTACGTGAAGATTTACAAATTATCTTCCAGGATCCATATTCATCATTAAATCCACGTTTAACTGTAGGACAAATTATTTCTGAACCATTAGTTGGACAAAATAAGTTCAAAAAGGGAAGCCAAGAATTAGAAGATTATATTATTGAAGTAATGAAAAAATGTGGATTAGAGGCATATTTTATTCATCGTTATCCACATCAATTCTCTGGTGGACAACGTCAACGTATTGGTATTGCACGTGCTTTAGCTTTAAATCCAAAATTTATTGTTTGTGATGAAGCTGTATCTGCTCTTGACGTATCTATTCAATCACAAGTTTTGAACTTGTTACAAGAACTTAAAGAAAAACAAAATTTAACTTATTTATTTATTTCTCATGATTTGAGTGTAGTTAAGTATATTTCTGATCGTATCGGAGTTATGTATTTAGGAAATATGGTAGAAAGTGCAAAATCTGAAGATATTTTCCGTAATCCATTACATCCATATACAGAAGCTTTATTAAATGCTATTCCTACAACGGATGTGAATAATAAAGAATTGCAAATTTTAGAGGGAGATATTCCTAGTCCGGTAAATCCTCCTAAAGGATGTAAATTCCATACACGTTGTAAATATGCAACAGATAAATGTAAGACAGAAAGACCACAATGGGTGGAAATTGAGCCAGAACATTTTGTTGCATGCCATTTAAGAGGTTTAACTAGTGAAAATAAATAAAAGCGACCTAAAAAAAAGATTAGATAAAGTTGATAAAGATAAGTTGAAAGATGTAAACTTAGAAAAAGGGGATACCCTTGCTATGATTATTGCAGCTTTTCTTACCTTTTTTCCACCAATTCTTATCATTTGTGGAATACTTTATTTTGTCGTATGGGTTATTTTCTTAAGATAAAAAGATGTCGAATGACATCTTTTTTTGTGTATAGAAAATGCTGAAATTAAAATTATACTTGTGTGGATTCAACAATTGCATATGCAATCGCATATTCTTTTTCATGGGCGATAGAAATATGAATGACATAGTCATCTATTTTGCAATAGGGAGAACCATCTTCATTTTGTAAAATTTCAAAATCATAGATGGAACATTTAAATGCTTTATTACACGCTTTGTATAATGCTTCTTTTGCAGCAAATCTTCCAGCAATCCATTCTGCTTGTCGATGTGATGGTAATTGATTACAGTAGGCGAATTCGTTTTCAGTTAAAAACTGTATAGGTATATTTTTTGATAAATATTTTGTAATGCGATCGATTTTTATAATGTCACAGCCAACTCCAACAATCATAGTATTTCCTCTTTTCTTTTAAAACTATCTTTATGATATCATAGAAGGTTTCTGTTAAGAATATAAACTTAGTAAAAATTATTTGTAAGAATTTTTTAAGATAATTTAAGAAATTGTTTTAATGAAAAATGCTATAATTATAAAAGAAAATGAAGGTGATGTGTATGAAAAATATTATTGATATGTTACATAAGAATAATAATATATATTCTAAAAAACATATATTTAGAGAACCTAATAGAGATATTACGTATAGTGATTTTGTATTAGAATCAAAAGCGATTGGTACAACTATTTATTCTCACATAAATAGTATTCATGAACCTGTAGTTATTTTGATTGATAAAAGTATTGCTGCATTATCGTCGATGATAGGTACGTTATATAGTGGAAATTACTACACGATTTTAGATGTGAAAATGCCAGAAGATCGTATGAATTTAATATTAGATACATTAGAAACAAAACTATTGATTACAGATCAAAAACATTATAAGCTAGCAAGTGAATTAAATTTTAACGGAACTATTGTCCAGTATGAAGATATTTGTCATAATCAAATTGATGAGAAGATTTTAGATAATATTTATCGTAAAATGATTGATACCGATCCTGCTTATATTTTATTTACATCAGGGTCAACAGGTATACCAAAAGGTACAGTTGTATCTCATCGTGGAGTTATTTCTTATGCAACATGGGTATGTGAAGCATTTAATATAACGGATCAAACTGTTTTTGGAAATCAAACACCATTTTATTTTAGTATGTCTGTATTAGATATTTTTGCAACAATGATGTCTGGGGCAACTTTATATATTTTACCAAAAATGTATTTTTCATTCCCAGCAAAATTATTGAATTGTCTTGTGGAAAACAAAATCAATACTATTTATTGGGTGCCTAGCGCACTAGGAATTGTTGCGAATTTAAAGGCATTGGATGCAATTCTACCTACAGATATTGAAAAAGTATTATTTGCTGGGGAAGTTATGCCGACAAAAATTCTAAATTATTGGCGTTCAAAATTACCAAATGCGTTGTATGCAAATTTATATGGACCAACAGAAGTTACAGATATTTGTACATATTATGTAGTGAATCGTGAATTTAGTGATGATGAATCACTTCCAATTGGAAATGCATGTAATAACTGTGATGTTATTTTATTAAATGAGCATGATCAAGAGCCTGCGGTTGGAGAACCTGGGGAATTATGTGTTAGAGGTAGTTTTTTAGCAAATGGATATTATAAGCAAAAAGAAAAAACAGCGGAAGCATTTGTTCAAAATCCATTACAAAAAAATTATCCAGAGATTATTTATCGTACAGGAGATATCGTAAAATATAATTCTTACGGGGAATTAATGTATTTGTCGCGAAAAGATTTTCAAATCAAACATATGGGGTATCGTATTGAATTAGGGGAAATCGAAACTGCGATATTTGCGATTGATGGAGTGGATTCTTGTGCATGTATTTATGATGATGAACATCGTTGGATTGTATTATTCTATCAAGCAAAGGACTTAGATAATGAATCTATTCTTGCACAAGCTAAGAAAAAATTACCGAACTACATGATACCAAATAAAATGATGAAGATTAAGCGTATGCCACATAACGCAAATGGAAAAATTGATAGAAAAGCATTAAAAGCTTTATATAAGGAGGAAAATTAAATGGAAAAGCTAATTGAATTATTGGAAGGAATTAAATCTGGAGTTGATTTTCGTAATGAGAAAAAATTAGTTGAAGATGGATTATTAGATTCATTTGATATTGTCGAAATTATTGCTGCAATCGACGATGAATTCGATGTTGAAATTCCAGTTATGGAAGTACAGCCAGAAGCTTTTAACGATGTAGAAAGCCTATATGCACTAATTGAACGATTATCTGAGGAGTAGTTCAGTTCTATGTCGTTGATTTCAATTCCCTTCATGTTTTTGGTACTATTTACTTGTTTGATTTATTATATTGTGCCAAAAGCATTTCGTTGGTGTATTTTATTAGTAGCAAATATTATATTTTATTTTGCTGCATCACATTCGTTAATTATATTTTTAATTGCGAGTATCATTAGCATTTATGTTGGTGGATTATTTCTTCAACAACAAACGGATTATCAAAAAAGTAAAATAAAGACTTTAGAAAAAGAGGAAAAAAAGGAATTTAAGAATAAAATAAAAAAACGTAAGAAATGGATTGTATTCTTTACATTATGTGTTAATGTTGGTATTTTATTATATTTAAAATATTATGGATTTTTTGTTGGAAATATAAATGGATTATGTAAAGTATTGCATATTGATTTTTTAATCCCAATGAAAAAATTTATTCTTCCTTTAGGTATATCTTATTATACATTAATGGCAATTAGTTATATTGTTGATGTATATCGTGGAAAATATAAGGCGTGTAAAAATCTAGGAAAAGTTGCATTATACTTGTCCTTTTTTCCACAAATGACTGAAGGTCCTATTTCACGCTTTGATCAGTTATCAGATCAATTATATGATGGAAATCATTTTGAGTTAAAAAATATAAAAACAGGTTTGTATTTAATTCTTTGGGGATTATTTAAAAAACTTGTGATTGCAGATCGTGCTGCATTGTATGTAAATACAGTATTTGGTACTTCAAGTGGAGGCTTGACAGCCTTTTTAGCGATTGTTTTATATACATTCCAAATTTATGCAGAATTCAGTGGGGCAATGGATTTGGTTCGTGGTACAGGGTATTTGTTTGGTGTTTATATGGAACCAAACTTTACACAACCATTTTTTTCAAAGACAATAGCTGAGTTTTGGAGAAGATGGCATAGAACTTTAGGTACATGGTTAAAAGATTATGTATTCTATTCTGTTTCATTATCTTCTATGAATATGAATTTAAATCGTTCGGTAAAAAAACATATCAAAGGTTATTTTGGTAAATTTATTTTGAGTGCTTTTCCATTATTCTTTGTTTGGTTTTTTAATGGATTTTGGCATGGTGCAAGTTGGAAATATATCGTTTATGGATTATATTATTATTTTATTATGATGCTTGGACTATTATTACAACCATATTTTAATAAATTAAAAGAACAATGTCATATCCATAATGAATCAAAAGTATATACCATATTTAGTGTGTTACGTACTACTTTAGTAGTATTGGGAGGTATGTTGATTTTTAGATCACATTCGCTTACGGATGCATGGAGTATGTTGATTCGTGTCTTTACTGTTCATGATTTTGATATTCTTTTACATGGATTAACATCATTTGATTTCTTAATTTTAATACTTGGTTTTATTATGATGTTCATTGTATCTATATTAAAGGAACAAAAGAAAGATTTATATTCTATATTAGATGAAAAAAGTTTATGTATTCGATATATAGTGATTTTGGTAATTTTGTTTATGATTATTGTTTTAGGAATTTATGGAGAAGGTTACAATGCAAGTGATTTTATCTATGGTGAATTTTAGAGGGGAAGTGCTGGTATGAAAAAAAGTATAACAAAATCTGTAATAGCATTTCTTGTATTTGTGTTTGTATTCATTTACGGCCTACATTTCTTTTCTAAATTGATGATTCCAAAAGATGAGGCGACTGCTGAAATTGTTAGTGGATTATATCAACAAAAAAAGGATTCTATAGATGTTTTAGTACTTGGAGATAGTAGTACATATCGTAGTGTAAATCCAGCTATTCTTTGGGAAGATAATAAGATGACGAGTTATGTTATTGGAGCATCTTCTGCAAGAATATATTCATTATATTATTTATTAGAAGAAGCTTTAAAAACACAAAGACCTAAATTAGTTGTTTTAGAAGCAAATTGTTTATTTAATACTAGAGATTATACTTTAGGAAATAAACGTAAGATTATTGATAACATGAAGTTATCCATGAATAAGATAAATATGATTCAAGATAATGTACTTCATTTAACAAAAAAGGAAATGTTGAGTACGTTGTTTCCAATATCTTTATATCATAATCGTTACAATGAATTAACAAAAGATGACGTTATGAAAACTATTTATGGTAATGATTCAGAATTTAATGGATTTATTATGAATAAAAAAGTAAAACCAGCAAAAAGCAACCCATATTATATGGAAAATACTTCAAAGAATCAGTTAGATGAGATTTCTAAAAAATATTTAGCGAAGATAGAAAATCTTTGCAAAGAAAAAAATATTCCAATGATGTATTTGAAAGTTCCTGGTATAAGAGAATGGGATAAAACAAAGAATGAATTGGTTTCTGCTTATGCACAAGAAAAGGGTATTCCGTATTATGATATGAATTTTAAGTTAAAAGATCCGATTGATTGGTCGAAGGATACGATTGATAAAGGAATTCATTTGAATGCTGATGGTGCTAGTAAAGTAACCCATGAATTAAGTGAATATGTCCGCGAACATTATAATATTCAAACGATAAAAAGTGATGAAGTTAATTCAACATTTGATACGATGTTAAAGAATTATTATGATAAATTATATAAAGAATAAAAAAAGTTATAAACATTCACGAATTTGATTGGTGAATGTTTTTTTTGTAGTTATATAATTATTCTGGATAAGAAAATTGAAGTTATATTTTTATATAATAGATTGATAATAAAGTTAAAAAATGGTATTATAAAATACAGGGATAGACCAATGATAGCGTTTTAAACACGTGAACAATCTATCAGTAAAAAAACACTTTTTATAAGTTATACATAGTAAGAGGAGGATGTACTTATGTTAAAAGGTATTGCCGCATCAGCTGGAGTTTCAATTGCTAAAGCATATAAATTAGAGTCTCCAAAAGTTGAAATCGTAAAAAAAGAAGGAGATCCAGCTGTAGAAATTGAAAAATTTAATGCAGCTCTTGAAAAAACAAAAACTGACATCGAAGGTGTAAAAGAAAGAGCAGCAGCTCGTTTATCAGATGAAGAATTAGCTGTATTCGATGCTCACTTAATGATGGCAGGTGACCCTGAATTTGCTTCTCAAATTATTGCCATGATTGAAAATGATAAAGTAAATGCTGAATTTGCAGCAGATACAATTGCTAATCAAATGGTTGCAATGTTTGAATCAATGGATAATGATTATTTCCGTGAAAGAGCAGCAGATATTAAAGACGTTACATATCGTTTAAAATGTAATTTATTAGGATTAACAATTCCTGATTTATCAAGTATTTCAGAAGATTCAATCATTGTTGCATATGATTTAACACCTTCTGATACTGCACAGTTAAATACTTTTGTAAAAGGTTTTGCAACTAGTATTGGTGGAAAAACAAGTCACTCTGCAATTATGGCCAACTCATTAGAAATCCCTGCAGTTGTTGGATGTGGAGATATTATGGGTGCAGTAAATCATGGAGATACTTTAGTTCTTGATGCATTAGATGGTGAAGTATTCGTTAATCCAGATGCTGAAACAATTGCTAAATATGAAGCAAAAGCAAAAGCTTATGCTGAAGAAAAAGAAGCATTAAAAGTATTAGTAAATGCAGAATCAGTAACAACTGATGGACATAAAGTTGAATTAGCTGGAAACATTGGTGGATTCAAAGATGTTGAAGGTGTATTAAAAAATGGTGGAGAAGGAGTAGGATTATTCCGTACTGAATTCTTATATATGGATAATGATCACTTCCCAACAGAAGATGAACAATTTGAAGCTTATAAAGCTGTATTAGAAGGAATGGGAGGACGTCGTGTTGTCGTTCGTACATTAGATATCGGTGGAGATAAAAAATTATCTTATTTCCAATTCCCTGAAGAAATGAATCCATTCTTAGGTTATCGTGCAATTCGTTTATGCTTAGATCGTACTGATATTTTCCGTACACAATTACGTGCATTAATCCGTGCTAGTGTTTACGGAAGATTATGTATTATGTTCCCAATGATCGCAACTGTTAAAGAATTCTGCGATGCAAAAGCTATTTTTGAAGAAGAAAAAGCTAAATTAATTGCTGAAGGTGTAGAAGTTGCTGATAATATTGAAGTAGGTATGATGGTTGAAATTCCTGCTGCTGCAGTAAATGCTGATAATTTTGCAAAACATGCAGATTTCTTCTCAATTGGTACAAATGACTTGATTCAATACTCAATGGCTGCTGACCGTATGAGTGAACATGTATCATATTTATACCAACCATATAACCCATCTGTATTACGTTTAATTAAAATGACTATTGATGGTGCTCATAAAGAAGGAAAATGGGCTGGTATGTGTGGAGCAATGGCTGGAGAACCATATGCAGTACCTTTATTATTAGGTATGGGATTAGATGAATTCTCAATGTCAGCTACACAAATCTTAAAAGCTCGTAAAATGGTAAATGGTTTAAGTAAAGAAGAAGCTTCTAAATTAGCTAGTGAAGCATTAACTTTATCAACTGCTGAAGAAGTATTAGATTTAGTTAAAAAAGCTGTTGACTAATTGCTTATAAAATAATAATAGTAGAGAACACTTGCATAGCGAGTGTTCTTTTTTTGTGGAAAAGTAAAAAAACTGTGATTATTTTTTAATCACAGTTTTCATATATATTTTGAATATTAAGAATATTGTTTACTTAATTCAATAAATTCATTTACACGTTCTTCACAAGTTTTTAAACTTTGAATCCAGAAATCTTTTGATGTTAAGTCAATATCTAATAATTTTGCAACATCTTCTACATCAGAAACGGTTGTTGCATGTAATAATTTACGATATTTTGGTACAAACTCGTCTTTTAATTCTTTATATTTTACAATTAATCCACGTGCGAATAATCCACCAAATGCATAAGGGAAGTTGTAGAAACTTAAAGATGAAGAATAGTAGTGACCTTTATTAATCCACATATATGGGTGCAAGTAATTAGGATCTAATCCATCTCCGTAAGCTTTCTTTTGTGCATCAAGCATAAGTTCTTCTAATTGATCTGGGAAAATAAATCCATTTTTACGATTTTCAAACACAGATTTTTCAAATAAGAAGCGTGAATAAATATCACACATGATTTGTGCTAAGTCTTGTAGTTGATTTTCAATTAGCGTTAATTTTGTTTCGCCACTTGCCTCATCAATTGCAGCATTCATAATAATGTTTTCATTGAATGTAGAAGCAGTTTCAGCTACCGGCATAGAGTAATCTGCATTTAACATGTGATGATCTTGAATCATCATCCCATGGTAAGCATGACCTAATTCATGGGAAAGAGTTACCACAGATCCTAATGTACCATCAAAGTTTGTTAGGATACGGCTTTGTTTAGCAAAAGTTAAATTTTCACAGAATGCACCACCAACTTTTCCTTTATGTGGATAGAAATCAATCCATTCGTGATCGAATGCTTCTTCCATCATATCCGCCATATCTTGAGCGAATGGGGTAAAGTGTTTGATTAAATAATCTTTAGCAGATTCAAGAGTAAATGTAGTATTATCTTTTCCTATAGGAGCAAATAATTCATACCAAGGTAATCCGTTTTCATAACCTAACATTTCTGCTTTACGTTTTAAATATTTATGGAATACAGGCATGTATTCATCCATTGCAGATAGCATTGCATCAAGTGTTTCTTGTTTCATATGAGATTGATATAGTGTCATTGCAAGTGGTGATTCAAATCCACGTAGTTCACATTCTGTTAATACTTGTGCTTTGATATTGTTGATTGAAAAAGCAATCGCATCACGAATTTTTTGGTAAGATGCTAATTCTGCTTCATATGCTTTTTTACGTACATCTTTATCACTACTATAAGCTAAATTACGAACTTCAGGTAACGTAATTTTTTTACCTTCATAATCAACTTCTAAAGTACTTGTTAAATAGCTCTGCATCATTTCCCAAGCTTGTCCACCAGAAATGTCCATTTTTGCTAAAACATCTTCAACATCCTCGCTTAATAAATGTTCTTTATCTTTTTGGATATTTTTTAGAAAATAAGTGTATTCTGCTAATTCTGCATCTTTTTTGATATAAGAATCTAAGTTTTCAATTTCTGAAATATAGCGATTCATATTTGCTCTAGATTTTGATGAATTACTTAGTTTTTTAGTAATTTTATCTAAATATGAAGCAGTAGCAGAATCTGTTGTATCTGTTGATTGACGAAGATTTACATAAGCAAGTAATTTATAGCTTAATAAGGTTAATTCCTCTAAATTTTTAAGAATCGCATGTAGCGTTGTTATTTCGTCTTCATGAGAAAGTGTATTTGCTACATTATTACAGTTTTCGATACAAGTATCTAATGCATTTAAATCATGACTAAATGCAGGATCGTCATATCCTTTATAAAGGATGTCTAATGACCAATTTTCTTTCATAATATACCTTCTTTCATTTTATAATATCCATATTATATCATAACCAGAAAAAGAAAACACATCAAAGAATGATGTGTTTTAAAACTTTATTTTTCACAAATATAGGCAAGAATTAAATTCATTGTATTTATAACACCATCGATATGTGTTCTTTCCATACCATGTGATGCATGTACACCAGGACCGATTAAAGCTCCTTTTATATCATTTCCAGCGCTTCTAGCTGCACTTACATCAGAGCCATATTGTGGATAAATATCAACTGCATAATCTAAGTTTTCACGTTTTGCTAAAGCGATTAGTTTTGATGTGAATTCATAGTCATATGGTCCACTAGAATCTTTTGCACAAATAGATACTTGTTGTTCAGTACAAGCTAAATCAAGTCCAATACATCCCATATCAACGGCTAGTAATTCGCTAATAGAAGATGGGATGTGAGCCATACCATGACCTACTTCTTCATATGTACTCATCATAAATATTAAATTATAGGCAGGAGTGATATTGTTTTCTTTTAGATGATGTAAAATTCCCATTAATGCAGAAACACTAATTTTATCATCTAAGAAACGTGATTTAATAAATCCACTATCTGTAATTTGAACTTTTGGATCAATCGCAACAATATCTCCATTTTGAATTCCTAATTTTAATGTATCTTCTTTTGAATAAGTTACTTCATCAATACGAACTTCCATTTCATCAATGTTGCGTTGTTTTGTACTTGCATCCTTGTAAACGTGAGCAGCAGGAGATGTGGATAAGATCGTTCCTGTATAACATTTTCCTTCCCGTGTATAAATACGGCAATACTCCCCATCTAATGTAGGGATAATTGGCCCTCCTAAGTTTGTTAAAGCAAGTTTACCATCGGCTTTAATAGAACGAACCATAAGACCTAAAGTATCGCAATGTGCACATAAACCAATTGTTTTATCTGTGTTTTCACCATCTATATAAATCCATAAATTTCCTTTATTATTACGTTTGGTTTGGTATCCTAAATGGTTGGCTTCTTCTTCAACAAAGTCAATTGCTTTTTTTGTATAACCAGTTGGTGAATCAATACTTAATAGTTTTTTTGCAAAATCTAAGACATATTCTTTTTTCATTTTCTAACCTACTTTCTTATCGACTGATGAAAACTCCATCAGTATCATCAATTTCTTCTAATTTTACTTTTATTTGTTCTTGAAGAGAACTAGGAATGTTTTTACCAATATAATCAGCACGAATTGGTAATTCACGATGACCTCGATCTACTAAAACTGCCAATTGGATTTCTTTTGCACGACCATAGTGCATAATTGCATCCATTGCAGCACGAACGGTTCTTCCTTTGAATAATACATCATCTACCAATATTACTTTTTTATTTTTCACAGGTAGAATTTGATCAGGAAGAGGATGTGCGTATTCTAAGTCATCTCTCCAATGAGAAACATCAAGTGAATAGCAAGATATCTTTTGTTGTTCAACTTCTTCAATCATAGCGGATAAGCGATTCGCAAGAAATTCTCCACGCGTTTTAATTCCTACGAAGATGATATCTTCAACACCTTTATTACGTTCGATAATTTCATGAGTAATTCGAATTAAACTTCGTTTCACTCCTAAGGCATCAACGATTTCTTTTGTTTGCATTTTTTCCTCCTTGAAAACATTACTTAAAGTATAGCTTTTTATGCACTAATATGCAATGAACGGGATTTATTTCATTAAAATAGATCCATGATTTCTTCTTTTGACATACTTGTAATAATTCCATCATTTAAATGAATAATAGAATCACTTAAGTCTTTTTTCATTTCTTGAAGTTGCATGATTTTTTCTTCAATTGTATCTTTTGCGATTAATTTCACCACTTGTACATTATTATGTTGTCCAATACGATAAGCACGATCGGTTGCTTGATTTTGAGCAGATACATTCCACCATGGATCAAAGTGGATGACAACTTCTGCACTTGTAAGGTTCAATCCTGTTCCTCCTGCTTTTAAAGATATTAAGAATACAGGGGTATTGTCAACATTAAATGCATTTACATATTGTTGTCTTTGTACTTTTGGGGTACTTCCTTTTAATAAATAGTAATCGATTTCTCTTGCTTTTAATTCTTTTTCAATTAAAGATAAAAGGGAAGTAAATTGTGAAAATAATAATACTTTTTTACCAGAAGCTTTACACGTTTCAATGTATTCCATACAAGCATTAATTTTATTTCCTACACTAGGATAGTTTTCATATAATAATCTTGGATCACAACATAATTGTCGTAATCTTGTTAACATACTTAAAATCATAATCTTACTATTATCAAAGCCTTTTTCTTTGAAATTTTTTGCTAAATCTTTTCGTATTAAAGCAACGTTTGCCATATATAATTTTCTTGATTCTTCATCCAGTTCAATCATCATTGTATGTTCTACTTTTTCTGGAAGTTCTTTTAATACATCTTTTTTCACACGTCGTAAGATGAATGGTTCTACTAAATGTTTTAGTTCTTTTAAAGATAAAGGATCGTTATCTTTTACAATTGGATATTCATATTCTTTTTTAAAATAAGAATATGAATATAGATATCCAGGCATTAAGAAATCAAAGATACTCCATAATTCTGATAATGAGTTTTCAATTGGAGTACCAGTTAAAGCAAATCGATGTTTAGCTTGTATTTGTTTTACAGATATTGCATTTTTGGTATTATGATTTTTAATATATTGAGCTTCATCAATGATTTGATATGTAAATTGAAGATCTTCATATTGTTCAATATCACGTTTCAAATAATCGTAAGAAGTAATTACAACATCATAATCTTTGCATTTATGAATGAGTGCTTTTCTTTCTTCGATATTACCAGTAATAATTATATTTGTTAATGATTTTGAGAATTTCTCTATTTCACTTTGCCAATTTAAAATTAAAGAACTAGGGCAAACAACTAAGGAAATTGATTTTGGATTTTGAATTTTTTCATCTTCTAGTAAGGTGATGACTTGTAGTGTTTTACCAATTCCCATATCATCGGCAAGGATTCCACCAAAACCATAATTTGCCATTGTTTTTAACCAACGGAAACCAGCTTTTTGATAATTTCTTAAAATTGATTTTAAACTTGCAGGAACTTTATAATCACTATCTTCTACATTACGAATACTTCGAATAATATCTTTAAATGTAGAATCACGATCTACTTTCATCATTTCGCTATTTTTCATACTCTTATCTAAATATAAAGCACGATATTTTGGAACTTTTATAGATCCGCTTTGTATTTCTTTTTCACTAATATGCATTCCATCTAAAATAGCAGAAAGTTCATGTAGGGCACTATCTTCGATATTGACAAACGAACTGTTTTTCATTCGATAATATTTTTTATTCATTCGATAAGCTTTTAGTACATCTTGAAGTTCATCAATAGGGAAGTCAAAGGTATCAAAATTAATTTCTAATAAGTCATTTTCTATTTTGACACCCATAGAAATATTTACGTTTTCACGTATTTGAAGTTTACGGAATTTTTCACTTACAAACATTTCACAAGATTGTGATAATTCTTCAAAGCCAGTATTTAAAAATTCATACATTGCATCTTGGGAATGTTCGATATAGCCAATTCCTTCAATTGCATCAATTCGTGTCATATATTTATTGAAAATGACACGTACAGCAATTTCATCATTAAAGTTACGGCTTGCTGCAAGTGTTGTGTCACTAAATGCATTATAGCTCATGTCTCCATAGGTATACATTAAACGCGCGCTAATCACGTTTTGTCTAGGCATATCTACATAGATTTTACATTCTAAAGGTAATGGAGCAAATTTTGAGATATCTTCTCCTTGAATAGGAATGTAAGATTTAAGATTCATTAATACATTATTATAAAAAGAGCTCATTAAGGTTTCAGAAATAAGTAATGGGGTATTTTTTTCTAAATAACCTTCTAAAAATGGATTACAAGATTTTGTGAAGTTTGAATCACAGCGATATAATATGTAATTCATATAAATATAAATATGATTACGACCTTGTAGTAAACGAATATTTTGTTCATTTAAACTAAGGCGGTAACGATTGGATTCATCTTTTTCAATAAAAATATATAAAGGAGGGTTTTCATCTATAAATCGCATATTAATTAATGTTTTTTCTTTCATACGATACATTACATCTTGACCTTTATACATTTCGAAAAATTCATCTAAAGCATCCATTGTCATACACATATTTCTAGCTTGAGGAGCTTTTTCGTATTTAGGTGAATGTAAAAAATAATGAACGTCATGTTGATGATGTTGCATGAAGTCAATTAATTTTTGACTTTCTTCATCAAAACTATAATAATTATGGATAAAATCTAAATCTTTTCCATAGCTTTTTTTCACATTATGGGCAATATCATCAAGAAATAAATTAATATCTTTTACGATATATTGTTTTTCAGTTCCAACTTTTAAAGTAAGAGCTAATATTTTCTTTTTGCGAAATTCTAAGATAGGTTCAATGTGAACAGAAGAATTTAAATTAATTGCTAAGGATGAATATATGATATGTTCTTCATAGGAATTCATAATTTTGATTGCTTGTGTATCAGATTGAGAATCCTCAGATTTTGATTTTTGACTTAGTTGTTTTTTTTGATCTTCCATTAATCGTAGCAAGACTGCAACACAGTGAGCACAAGTTATGTTTTTGGCATGTTCACTACAATTACATAAGTGTGCACGAATAATAAAATCATCTTTATCAATAGACATGTTGACTTCGTAGTAATTTTTATGATCGACTACATTTGCATTAATCATAATGATATCGTTGTTTGTAAAATCATCTACATCAAGTGCTTTGATTGCCCCTTCTTTGAATAGTTTTTCCCCTTTTTTAAAGATTTGCTCATTGTTCGCAAAATCGTGTATTTGAGCGAGTGTAAACTCCATGTAATCACCTTTCCCTTTCTATATATTGTAGCATTTTTTTGTTATGTTTGCGAGAATACATTTTGAAATATTTTAGAACAAGAAAAATGGGGAAAAAGATATTTGTGATATACTAGATAGTAAGAAAAGTAGGTGAAAATATGTTGCATATTTATCATGGAGATGGGAAAGGAAAAACAACAGCGGCTTTTGGATTAGCAATGCGTCAAATGGGATATCAAAAGAAAATTTTAATTGTTCAGTTTTTAAAAGATGGAGATAGTGGAGAAATGATGTATATAGAGCAAAGTAAAAATGTTTTATGTTTAACATCAAAGATGCCAAAAATGTTTTATTTTCAATTACCAAAAGAAGATCAGAAGATTGTGAAAGAAAATCAAGAAGATTTATTGAAAGAAGCAATGAGACTAGGAAAAGATTTTGATTATATCGTATTAGATGAGTGTTTAGATGCAATTCAATTACATATTTTACAAGAAGAAGACGTCATTTCCTTTATTGAACATTATAAGGATAAAGAAATCGTTATGACGGGAAGAAATCCATCAGAACAGATAAAAGAAAGAGCAGACTATGTAACAGAGATGAAGATGGAAAAACATCCTTTTCAAAAACACATAACCGCAAGAAAAGGAGTAGAATATTAA
>JAHHST010000109.1 GCA_020025055.1 Longicatena sp. | reverse complement strand
ATAATAAAATACCCTCCTTACTGGTTTGTCCAGTAAAGAGGGTACATATCAGATGTAGTAGAATACTGTAAAAATAAAATTTTAGATCCAAGTTGTAATATTTATAAAAAAGGGAAAAACTGGTATTGCGAAGTCAATAATATTAAAATAACGATTCATACTCATAGCTATACAATAATTACTGCACATATTATTAAAAATATGGGCAAATACTAGTTATATGATATTAAGAAAAAAGGTTATGTTTTATTCTAGATAATATTAGATTTAGAAAAAATCTTATAAAATCAAGCGATTTCTATATCTCTAGTGTGAAACATAAAATAAATTAGGATATCGAATATAAAGAATATTAATAAAAATAATTTAAATTAGAGCATTTATAATACAGTTATAGTAAGCATATAAGGAATGTATTATAAAAACCTTTTAACAGTTTACATTTTTACATGAATGTCATATAATTTATGTGTTAAAGAATATAGAAAAGGAGATTTATTATGGAAATTTCACCATTACAAAAAGCAAGATATGAATATTCACCAAAGCTTCCTGGAATGTTAAGACATGGTATTTCAGATATTTGTGTAAAAGAAGGGGAAGAAACACAAAGTGTTGCTGATCAAGAAAAAATCAAAGCACTTTTCCCAAATACTTATGGTAAAAAAGAAATCACATTTGAAAAAGGAAAAAATACTTCTGAAGCTAAAAAACAAGTTGTAGGAGTAATCTTATCTGGTGGACAAGCTCCAGGTGGACATAATGTTATTTGTGGTTTATATGATGCTTTAAAAGCAACAAATGCAGATAACGAACTTTATGGATTTAGAAATGGTCCAAGTGGATTAATCGAAGACGATTATTTAATCTTTAATGATGAATATATCAACCAATATAGAAATACTGGTGGATTTGATATCATCGGTTCAGGTAGAACAAAACTTGAAACTAATGAACAATTTACAATTGCTGCTGAAGTTTGTAAAAAACATGGAATTACAGCAATCGTTATCATTGGTGGAGATGACTCAAATACAAACGCTGCTGTATTAGCTGAATATTTTGCAGCTAATAATACAGGAGTTCAAGTAATTGGTTGCCCTAAAACAATTGACGGTGACCTTAAAAACGAAGATATCGAATGTTCATTCGGTTTCGATACTGCAACTAAAACATATAGTGAAGTTATTGGAAACATCGAAAGAGATGCTAACTCAGCTAAAAAATATTGGCACTTCATTAAAGTTATGGGACGTTCAGCTTCTCACGTTGCATTAGAATGTGCTCTTGAAACTCAACCAAATATTTGCTTGATTTCAGAAGAAGTTGCTGCTAAGAAAATGTCATTATCTCAAATCGCTGATTACATTGCTGATTCAGTAGCAAACAGAGCTGCTAAAGGAATGAACTTCGGTGTTGCTTTAATTCCAGAAGGTGTAGTTGAATTCGTTCCTGAATTCTCAGTATTAATTTCTGAAATTAATGAATTACTTGCTGGTAGCAAAGCAGATGCATTCAATGCGTTACCAACATGGAAAGAAAAATATGCATTTATCGAAAATGGTTTAACAAAAGAATCAATGAGCGTATTTGCAATTCTTCCAGAAGGAATTCAACAACAATTATTCTTAGAAAGAGATCCACATGGAAACGTACAAGTATCTTTAATTGAATCAGAAAAATTATTCTCTGCATTAGTTAAAGACAAATTAGAAGAAAGAAGAAAAGCAGGAACTTACAATGGTAAATTCAATGCATTACATCACTTCTTTGGATATGAAGGAAGATGTGCATTCCCATCTAACTTCGACTCTGATTACTGCTATTCATTAGGATACAATGCATTCATGTTAATTCAATACGGATATACAGGATACTTATCAAAAGTTTCTAACTTATCTAAACCAGCTAACGAATGGGTTGCTGGAGGTATGCCAATCACTAAGATGATGAACATCGAAAGAAGACATGGTGAAGATAAACCAGTTATCAGAAAAGCATTAGTTGAACTTGATGGAAAACCATTCAAATTCTTCGAAGCACACAGAGAAGAATGGGCAAATGAAACTTGCTACTTATATCCAGGAGCAATCCAATACTACGGACCAACTGAAGTATGCGATATTACAACAAGAACATTAGCTCTTGAACAAGAAAAATAATTAATTTTATTACGATGACCCAATAATGCATAAAAGCATTATTGGGTTTTTATATTTTATGAATAATAATCTAAAGAAAATTGACAAATATATAGATT
>JAHHST010000108.1 GCA_020025055.1 Longicatena sp. | reverse complement strand
TATCTAACCCCTTATGTATGACTCGATCTAATTTTTCTCCATATCCCATTTTTTTTGAATGTTCTATATATTCATCTTCATCTAATAGAATTGTTTTTCCTACTGGAGATACTTTTACATCTAAATCATAATCTATATTTTTTATAGCTTCTCCATCATATATTGAAGGTGAAGCCAGATTGCAATAGTAATGTATTCCAGTTTTTCTAATCATACAAATCACATTATACCAACGATCTGGATAAAAAAAACAAATTGCCGGTTCTCTTGTCACCCATTTTCTTCCATCTGATTCACTCACTAATGTACGATTTGTCACCGCAACAATTCGTTTATCATTCGCTTCTATTACATATCCCATTGCCCACGTTCTATGTAGACTTCCATCGTGTTTAAAACTTTGTATATATACATATTGATTTTCTTGTAATTCCATAACACACTTCCTTATAGGAATATATTATATCAAAAAAAACACTAAAAGAATAGGACACCTTTCACCAATACCAAATTACATAAATTATTAAATTTCATAATCAACTATCAATATATATTTCATATCCTAATATATTTACTTTTATATTATTCGTGATAATATATCTTATAAATCAGATTATATACAAATCACACGGAGGTAATTATGAATTCAAATACACTGATTAAAACATTAGAAGCTTTATTAGAAAATGAACATGATTTTATAGCAAATTTAGCAAATGCTTCTGCACTATTATTTCAATCATTGCCTGATATTAATTGGGCTGGTTTTTACTTATATAAAAATGACGAGTTAATTCTAGGACCATTTCAAGGAAAAGTTGCTTGCATGCATATTCCGTTAGGAAAAGGTGTATGTGGTTGCAGTGCACAGCAAAGAAAAGTATTACGTGTCGACAACGTACACGAATTTGATGGTCACATTGCATGTGATTGCAATAGTAATTCAGAAATCGTTATCCCTATTATAAAAGAAAACACCTTATTAGGTGTTTTAGATATCGATTCTCCTTTATTATCAAGATTTAGTGAAGAGGATGAAAAAACTCTATGTCACTTTGTAGACATCCTAATTTCATCATTTTGAATTTGAAAAAAAGTTGTTGCTGAAGAAACTGCTTCTTTGCTAGAGAAAAAATGAGATTTTACACTTCCAATAAAGCATGATTTCACAACACATTTATCTTCCATATTTTTCCCTATTTCTTCAATTCCCTGTTGTTCATAATCTATATCGAGCATATCTTTCCACTGAACACAATTATTGCTTTTAATAGGTGCACTTATAATCCGAATAGGAAAATTTCCGACTTTATGCCGAGCTAACTGAAATATAACACACTCATTGTATTCACATCCTAAGGTAACTACATATCCATTAAAGTTTACAATTTTTCCTAGCGGCGAATCCTCATTCAGTCCAAAATGCAAAGGATGTTCATTACAGATAACTTTAGCATATTTCCCCCATGCAGCAAAACTATACAAAGGATGATATGATCGAACAACACCTTCATTACGTAAAAATTGATCTGTCAATAAATCTCCATCTTTTGAAACCGTCAATTTTTTATCAAATGGTAATGCATATTCCCTCACATCATTCCAATATGTTCTTGCAATCTTACTTCCTGGACACGCAGGATCTAATAATTCTTTTGTAAACGTCGGCATCACAATGGTTCCTTCATAGCCAACGCTTTCCAGCAGTGCTTCAATGAGCATTTGTTCTCCACCAATTAAGTGTCCTAGCTTTTTTGTATTTGCTTGAACAAGCAAAACCATCCCTTTACGAACGCCTAGATGTTTTAGTTTTTCTAAAACATCTTTTTTATTTAGAACAACTGTTTCCAGTTCTTCATCTAAGGTAATATATGTAAACTGCTTAGCCATGATATCAATTCCTTTTTCTCAATATATCCTTCTTTTATATTTTCTTTTAACAAACTTCCTTGATAAAAATAATATGTTGTTGGAAATTGATTAATCTTTCCAACAAGACATTCCAATTCTTTTAATGCTTCTTTATTTTCTTTACTTTCATCCGCCATATCATAATGAACTCTATAGATATCAAAAGGTTGGATTTTTTCCACTTCATCCAAAACTTTTTCATATTCATCACATGAATAACATTCATCCGTTGTCAAGACTAGTAAAAAAGAATTTTGATTTTCTCCATCCACTTTCTCAATTACTTCAGGAATCGTAACATCTTTCACAACATCACTTTCTGAACGAACACACCCAGTAACGATTAAAAATAACATACAAATCAAAAATATACGTTTCATATCATCATTCCTCTCAAGGATCATTCCTTAATATTTTATCACAAATAAATTAGAATAAAAGCCTATATTCTATATCCACATATACAAAAAAAGCCTTATCTAAGGCTTTTTCAATCAATAATGGCGGTCCAGATGGGACTCGAACCCACGATCTCCTCCGTGACAGGGAGGCAT
>JAHHST010000107.1 GCA_020025055.1 Longicatena sp. | reverse complement strand
TTTTTCTTTTATACTCGAATACTGTACGTCTATCCGTATAAAACATATAAGGAATACCATGATTAGTAAGAATTTGTTTAAGGATATGATAATAACCATTAAGCGTTTCTTGTTTATCAAAGTAAGCACCAACGATTTTACCTGAAGCATCATCAATAGCGACATGTAGATGCCAAGTTTCACCATTAATCCATTGATAAGAACTAGCATCCATTTGAATCATTTCACCTTCGTATTTGCTTCTAGGTCTACGTGCATGGATAGATGAAGCATCAAGAAGTTCAGCAGCAATCTTTAGTTTATTTTTCTCTACACGCAAAGTAGCTTGCTTTTCAAGTTCTTTCAATTCTTTTTTTAACTGTGCCTTAGTAGCACGTCTAGCTTTGGGAGATAAAATATATTCTTCATAACGTAACCAGTTGTTGATAGTTCTAGGAGAAATTTTAATTCCTAGATCAGATTCAACAATTTCAGAAAAGTGAGCAAAGTTAGCATCTTGATATTCTGATTTATATAGTTCGATAACTTTGCGTTTAATATCATCAGGATATTTAATAGCAGGAGCTTTTCCACGATTACCATGGACAAAACCAGCTTTACCAGATTTTTTATAGACTTGTATTAATCTATTAACATTTCTAACAGTGCAACCTAATTGAATAGCTGCACGTTTTTTATTACCGTTATTATCAACAAGTTGTTTAATAACATCATATTTAAATTGTTCGTTTTTCATAAGTAAAATTTTCCTCATTGTCTTTCCTCCTGTGTTAACAGGAATATTATATCATTTCTTGGACATTTTCTATCTAGTTACAATAGGATTTTATCACTTGAGAATCAGATCATTCATAATTATACTTTGAACAGTTTGTATTAAATAATCATAGTCAAGAAAATCAATTTCGGTTTCACTATCTTTCCACATATTTGTCGCTCCTTTTATCTTATATAGCAATTACTCATACATTTGTTTATTTTAAATTTCTAATTTAACTTAACACTCTATAAAAAACTATTAATAACAAATTTATTTTACTTACTATTAATATAATCATCATACAAAACTGGTGTAAGCTTAAAATCTTTACCAGTGTAGTTCAACACCATTTTATAACAAGGAATTCCTTTTTTTATGCATATTTGATATAGCTTGTCTTCAATACTTTTTTCTGTTTTGCTTCCAATATATAAAGCCTTAGGCTTAAGATTACATATCTTACCAAATGCCGAGGAGTTGCCGGTCGGTCTATCAATAAAAATTCTCCACTCTTTTTCATAACTCCAGTCTTTTGATTTCGTCAACAAACATTTTAAAACAAGCAATGTATCACTATGATACAAATTCCCAGTTAAATTAAATTTCTGATTAATTTCCCATTGAATAACCGGAAGAAGGTGTGATGTTGCATCAAATCTATCGTCTGAATATATAATTGGCGCTATAGTCGGAAATAACATCAAATGATTACATCCTATTACACTTTTACAGTTTTGCGCACAAGGATGAACCATAGAAGAAAAATCATATTCTAAACAAAATCCTTTATGCCTATTAGCGTAATGTCCCCACATTAGAGTAGAAGTATTTTCTTCACTAAAACAGGCAATATATTTTTCTGCTTCACATTGTAAAATGCCAGAGAAAAAATCATTGACCAACTTTTGATGATTATTTACAATGAGATTTCCTATAATTTGTGGCATATTCGTGCATATATCTTTTATGTACTCATCATTTAAACTGGAAATATTTTCACGCACTAAATCAATTTCTTTAGTTGGCAAAACATTTTTAGCTTCTTTTGGCAAAGAACCGTGTTTAAAGTCAATTACCATATTATAAAATGCATCTCCAGAATAATTAGCAAATAACTCATTCATTAATTTATTAAGATCATAACAAGGCGTGCATTCATAAGGATCATTGAATTCCCATATGTTACTTCCCCATATTTCATCATTTTCTAAATTTTGAATATCGTATTCACTGCCAGATCTAAATCGAAAAAGTTGAGGTGGTAGATGATTTAAAACCCAATTTTGCAATTCTAAATTTTCTTTTATTGCATCTTCTTCCTTAGCATTCATATTCAATACAGTTTTGTACAACAATTCCTTAAATTGTTCTCTTTCATCCATAGTAGTCCTCCAACTTTTTAAATACTGATATATGATATTTTTCTTAATTAACAGAATTTAATTTCTAACTTCCTCTTCATCCATCAATTATCAGCTCCTATAACATCATTAATAATTTGAGCCATTTGTTTATTTCCTAACTGATCCCTGAAATGAACTGTGTAACCATCAGAAGACAACATATCAAAGAACACTTTGGCACATTCTATTTTTGTCTTTTCTGTACCCCTTAAATCTGTTTTGTTCTCAACATCTTTTGTTTCAACTACAATATTTAGCTCTTTGTTACCATTTTTGTGTTTAACCACATACATAAAGTCAGGGCTATACATACCACCTGTAATAGTAGGAATAGCAATACTTGCACGTGGAATTTTACCATACACAATAACTTCTTCAA
>JAHHST010000106.1 GCA_020025055.1 Longicatena sp. | reverse complement strand
TTTTTATAAAAATGTAAGGGAATTCATTAGAAAATCTTGTTAACAAATGAGAAATTTATGATATAATTATAGTTAACAAGAGGTGAGTAGATGAGGTATTTGGTTGGAGATATTGTTGAGGGTGTTATCACAGGCATTCAGCCTTATGGGGCGTTTGTATATTTAGATAATTGTCATAATGGATTGATACACATTTCAGAAATAAGCGAAAGTTATGTTCGTGATGTTCATACATATGTAAAAATCAATCAACGCGTAAAAGTGAAAATATTAGATGTTGATGAAGATGGTACACATCTCAAGCTATCTTTAAAAGCCTTAGAACCAAAAAAAGCTCGTACATTGCGTAAACGCCATTTGGTTCATGAATTACCAGAAATGAAAATAGGTTTTTCATCTATAGCAAAAAATTTGAATTCTTGGATTGAAGAGGCAGATCGATAAAAAGGAGAATGAAATTATGATTAAGGTGGATACTACACATGCTTTTTTAAGAGAAGATGTAGGAAGTTATCAGGGTATTGTTACAGAATGTCACAATATGCTTATGAAGGGGACAGGAAAAGGAAATGACTTCATTGGATGGGTAGAATGGCCGAATAATTATGATAAGAAGGAGTTTGCTCGCATAAAAGAAGTTGCAGAAAAAATTCGCAACAAATGTGATGTATTTGTTGTATGTGGAATTGGTGGTTCTTATTTGGGAGCAAGAGCTGCCATCGAGATGATCAATGGATTATATTCAGGGAAAAAACCAGAAATTATTTTTTTAGGCAACACATTCTCAAGCACATATATTTCTCAAGCACTGAAATATATGAAAGATAAAGAAGTATGCGTGAATGTGATTTCAAAATCAGGAACGACAACAGAAACTTCATTAGCTTTTCGTATGTTGAAACGATTTATGGAAGACAAATATGGAAAGGAAGAAGCTGCAACAAGGATTGTTGCAACAACCGATAAAGAAAAAGGAACTTTAAAAGAAATTGCAACAAAAGAAGGATATGAAACATTTGTTATCCCGGATAATATTGGAGGAAGATATTCTGTTATTACACCAGTAGGGTTATTCCCAATTGCAGTAGCAGGTATTGATATTGATGCAATTATGGTTGGATTGAAAAAAGCGTATGATGATTTAGCAAGTGATAAATTAGAAGAAAATCCAGCTTATGTATATGCAGTAAGTAGAAGAATTTTAGAAAAACAAGAGAAAAACGTAGAAATGTTTATTACGTATGAACCACAAATGGAAATGGTTGCTGAATGGTGGAAACAACTCTTTGGAGAGAGTGAAGGAAAAGAAGGAAAAGGAAATTTTCCAATTAGTGCTACTTTTACAACAGATTTACATTCTATTGGCCAATTTATTCAAGAAGGAAAAAAAGTAATCTATGAAACATCTTTGTTGGTTGAAAATCCAACGATAGATTTTAAATTTCCAAGTGATGAAGATGATGTAGATTGTATGAATTATTTGGCTGGTAAAAGTATCGATTGGGTAAATAAAATGGCTGCTAGAGGAACATTAGAAGCACATAGCCTGACAGGACATGTACCAAATATTACTTTGACAATACCAGATATGGGACCAGAAAGTTTTGGGTATATGTGTTATTTCTTCTTTAAAGCTTGTGCGATTAGTTGTTATATGTTAGATATTAATCCATTTAATCAACCAGGTGTTGATGTTTATAAGAAACATATGTTCCGTTTGTTAGGAAAAATTTAAATTGTAAAAAAAAGTGTAGATTGAAGAGCATTCCCAAAGTTTGGACATAGTAAATTCTAAACGAAAGGGGGTGCTTTTATATATAGATTAAGTTATAGAAAAAAGTATTTAGTAACAAAGAAAATTTGACAGGGTGCAAGTGAGCACTATGACGAATGTAAAATAATGTATAATTTTAAATATGTTAGCTATACTATGCATATGAATGTAGCAAATAGTAATAAAAAAATGATATTCAAAAGATATTACGTATGACAATATTATAAGTAAGTTGATGGAGCAAATGAGTTTACAGAAATAAATGAAATTGTTATACTAGGATGGTTTTAGAAAGAAGGTTGATATTATGTTTAGTTCTGTAGCACATATTGGATTAACTGTATCAAATCTTGATGATTCTGTGCAGTTTTATCAACATGTATTAGGATTAGAGTATGTTGGAGAAATGCGAATGGATGGGGATTCTACTAATAAATTATTTAATCATCCAAATGCTAGTGCAAGAGTTGCTTATTTAAAGACAAAGGATCCACATAGTCCATTAGTGGAATTAATTCAATTTGAAGATGCAAATATTCATAGACAGCAAGCAAATTTATTTCAAACATCGATTTCCGAACTTTGTTTATATAGTGATAATCTTGATAAAGAATATCAAAGATTAAAGGAAAAAGGAGTAGAGTTTTTATCTGAACCACAAGAGTTCGATAGTACACAATATGGATTTGGAAAAAGTAAAGCTGTTTATTTTAAAGATCCAGATGGAATTATTTTAGAACTTATTCAAGCTATGTAAAAGAAGGAGAATTTTCTCCTTCTTTTTGCATATTATAGTAGAAAAAAGAAGTAATGTAATAAGTGCTTAGGAGTT
>JAHHST010000105.1 GCA_020025055.1 Longicatena sp. | reverse complement strand
TTTTAGGTGATGACTATGCAAAACTTGGTGGTTTGAGTGCTGAAGAAGATTTAGAGGAGCCATTGTTGAAAAGTATTTCGAAACGTTTACCATGGTTAATAGTCTTGTTAGGTTTAGGATTACTTGTTTCAAGTGTTGTAGGTTTATTTGAACCAGTCGTTAAGGAAATCGCAATTTTAGTATCTTTTCAGTCATTAGTATTAGGTATGGCGGGAAATGTTGGTACGCAGTCTTTAGCAATCACGATTCGTGTATTAATGGATGAACAAATTAAAAAAGAAGAAAAAAATAAATTGATTTGGAAAGAAGCACAAGTTGGTTTAATGAATGGAGCAATCTTGGGTATATTTTCATTTTTGATGATTGGTTTGTTTTTATGGTTGATCAAACAGAATTCGTTATTGCTTTCATTTTCAATATCTTTTTGTACAGGAATTGCATTACTTGCATCGATGTTGTTAGCAAGTATTGCGGGAACTACAGTACCTATTTTATTTAAAAAATTGAATGTTGACCCTGCAGTAGCATCAGGACCATTAATTACAACAATTAATGACTTAACTGCAGTTGTAGTATATTATGGATTATCTTGGATTTTATTAATTCATGTTTTACATTTTTAGAATGTATTTAAATGTTAATACATTCTTTTTTTATTCCCAAAATAGCTAATTAGGAAGATAAGAGTGAATGTAAATTAATACGTATGTCAATTTTGTTTTAATATATGATATAATATCTATCTAAAGTATGGAGATATACTTGTAGAAAGGAAGAAAGAAGGAAGCGTTATGGAAACAAAGTATCCAAATTTATTTTCTCCAATTAAAGTAGGAGAAACGGTGGTTAAAAACCGTATTTTTATGCCACCTATTTCAACAAACTTAGCTGATAAAGGTTATGTTACTGATGATTTAGTTGCGCATTATGCAGCTCGTGCAAAAGGTGGAGTTGGATTGATTGTAACAGAAGTTACAACGGTTGAACCAACGTATATTTATTTGCCTGGAGATATGTCAATTTATGATGATTCATTTATTCCAGGATGGAAAAAATTGTGTGATGCAGTGCATCAATATGGAACAAAAATTTTACCTCAATTGTTCCATCCAGCATATATGGCATTTCCTATTCCAGGAACACCAAGATTAATTGCACCATCTAATGTTGGTCCATATTATGCAAAAGAAGCACCACGTGCAGTTACAAAAGAAGAATTACAAGTAATTATTAAACAATTTGGAGATGCTGCATACCGTGTAAAACAAGCAGGCGGTGATGGAGTTGAAATTCATGCTGCTCATGCCCATGGATTATTAGGAGGATTCCTTTCTCCATTATATAATAAACGTTGTGACGAATATGGTGGAGATATTGATGGACGATTACGTTTAACTTTAGAAGTTATTGCAGAAGTACGTAAACGTTGTGGAAAAGATTTTATTATCGATGTAAGAATTTCAGGTGATGAATATAGTGATGGTGGAAATAACATTAATGATGCTATTTATGTTGCGAAGCAATTAGAAAAAGCAGGTGTTGATTTCTTACATGTTTCTGGAGGAACTACTATCAAACGTGGAAGTTCTATCCCTGCTCCTGGTACAAAAATGGGTTCACATGCTGCTAGTGGAGAAATTATTAAGCAATATGTTAATATTCCAGTTGCAACCGTTGGTCGCATTACTGAACCATGGATCGCGGAAGAATTAATCGCAAATAACAAAGCTGATATTTGTATGATTGGTCGTGCAAATTTATGTGATAGTGAATTTGCTAATAAAGCATTTGAAGGAAAAACTGAAGATATTCGTCCATGTATTGGATGCTTAAGATGTTTAAATGGTATTATGTTTGGAAAACGTGTTGCATGTAGTGTAAATCCATCTTTAGAGTTGGAAAATGAAGATACTTTGAAACCAAGTGATGTTAAGAAAAATATATTAGTAATTGGTGGAGGACCTGCTGGTATGGAAGCAGCGTTTGTTGCACATAAACGAGGACATCATGTAGTGCTATGTGAAAAAGATGAAAATTTAGGTGGACAATTACGTTTAGCAGCAGTTCCTATTGCTAAGCAAGATTTGACAAAAGTAATCAAATTCATGGTACGTCGATTAGCACAAAATAATATTGAAGTTCGTTTGAATTGCTTAGTTACTAAAGAAATGCTAGAAAATGAATTTAAAGATTATGAGGTTATTGTTTCCGCAGGTGCAAAACCAATTGAAGTTGAAGCATTTAAAAAATTTAAACAATGCATGACAGCAGATGATATATTAGCTGGAAATGCATTCCCTGGAAGAAAAATTGTTGTTATCGGTGGTGGTTCTGTAGGTTGTGAAACTGCTGATTATTTAGCACCAGTTATTAATGATTTATTCCCTAAAAATCGTGATGTTACTGTATTAGAAATGGCAGATGGTGTCATGATGAAAGAAAGTGGACCAGGAAGAAGTTTATTAGTACAAAGAATGATGTCAAAAGGTGTAAAACTAATTACTTCTGCAAAAGTAGAACGTGTTGAAGAAGATAAGATTTTCTACACAAAAGATGAACAAGAATATTGTATCAATGATGCAGATACATTAGTATTTGCACTTGGATATCGAGTGGATCCAAGTGTAGAACAAATGCTTAAAGAAGCAAATGTAAAGTATCATATGATTGGCGATTCTAATAAAGTTGGAAATTTAAAAGATGCAGTTTATGATGGATATGAAGCTGT
>JAHHST010000104.1 GCA_020025055.1 Longicatena sp. | reverse complement strand
GGCATTTGCCTTTTTTTATTGAAATTGTTTTAAGAAGCGCTCAATACGTTTTAAAGCTTCTTTGATGTGTTCAATGCTATATGCATAGGAAATACGTATAAATCCTTCTCCAGCTTCCCCAAATGCGGTACCAGGAACACATGCAACTTTTTCTTCACGTAACAAACGTTCACAAAATTCATCGCTTGTTAAACCAGTAGAACGAATATCTGGGAAAATATAGAAGGCACCTTGTGGAAGATGGGTTGTTAAACCAATTTTATTACATCCACGTGTAATAAAATTTCTTCTTGCAAGATACGATTTTCGCATTTCTTCTACATGATGATCACCATGCTTTAATGCTTCAATTGCTGCATATTGTGCTGCAGTTGGTGCAGACATAATAATATATTGATGAATTTTATTCATTGCACTTGTAAATACAGGATTTGCAAGTACATAGCCAAGTCTCCAACCAGTCATTGCATAAGCTTTTGAAAAACCACTAATAATGATGACTTGGTCTTTGATTTCATCAAAATTTGCTAAAGAATAAAAGTTATCTTCATAAGATAATTCCGCATAGATTTCATCACTTAAGACGATTAAGTGATGTTCTTTTATAATAGGAACTAGTTTTTCATAGTCCTCCTTTGTCATAACTCCTCCTGTTGGATTGCTTGGAAAGTTAAGAAGAATTGCTTTTGTTTTTGGAGTTAAAGCAGCTTCTAATTTTTCAGGAGTTAATTTAAACTGGTCTTTTGCTTCTAGTTTAATATAAACAGGAATTGCTTTTGCAAGTTGTACACTTGGTGTATAAGCAACATAACTAGGTTCCATTAAGATGATTTCATCACCTTCGTTTGCAATTGCTCGCATCGCAATATCAATGGCTTCACTACCACCAACCGTTACAATTACATTTTTTACAGGATCATATTCGACATGAAAACGACGTTTTTGATAATTACATATTTCTTTTCGTAAAGTAAGTAAACCTTGATTTGCAGTATAGTGTGTTTTTCCTTGTTCAATGGAATAAATTCCAGCTTCACAAATGGACCAAGGAGTATCGAAATCAGGTTCTCCAACTCCAAGGGAAATAACATCTTCCATTTCATTTGCTAAATCAAAAAATTTACGAATCCCACTAGGCTTAATTTCCTTTACGGTATCACTTAAATAATCTTCAAATTTCATTATGGAGTCACAACCAATCGATCTTCATTTTTTTCGTCTTCATCCATAATGACACCATTGATTTTATATTCTTTTAATACAAAGAATGTTGAGGTTGCCGTTACATGATCTGTAGTCGCAAGTTTAGATCCTACAAAATTTGCGATTTCTTGCATTGTTTTTCCATAAATAATAACAATAAATTCACTTTTTCCACTCATTAAATACATCGTATCTACTTCAGGAAAACGATAAATATTTTTCGCAATGCGATCATATCCAAAATCTCTTTCTGGAGAAACTTCCACTTCAATTAAAGCCATTACTTTATGAGCGTTTGTCTTATCCCAATTAATAATTGTGTGGTATCCACAAATTATTTTTTTCTTTTCTAATTCATTCATTGTATGAATGACACTATCTTCATCAGCTAATAGAACATCTGCTAAGTCTTTTGTGTCATAGCGTGCGTTAGTTTCTAACAAAGACAATAATAGTTCTTCTTTCATAATTTCACCCTTTTTCTATTAGACAAGTATATTTTAAAGGTTGATAGAGTATTCGTAAATAATTTTTTTAAAAAGTTAAGGGAAACCGTTTTATAAATATTATGATGAAAACATCTATAATTTATATATAATAAAATGAAAACGCTTAAATGTATGTTGAAAAATAATAAAAACGATGTAAAATTAATGTATAGATATCAATCATAGTGAATATGAGAAAGCCTAAACTCATAATATAGTAGGGATAGAAAAATGGAAACATTAGGAAGGAGGATTATTATGGCGATTTATGATATTTTAAATTCAATTGAAGATCTTCGTACAGATGGAAAAGGTATTTGTAAATTTAATGGGTTTTTGGAAGATTTTTTAGCTAGAATTGAAGATGATGAAAAAAAACAAGAAGTTTATGAGGTGTTAAAACCTTTATTTGAGAAAGATGAAAATCTAAAAATAATCGAAAATCTACATCTTAATATCAATAAAGAAGCAATCGCAAACCAAATTATTCGTTACAAAGATGCATTTAAATTACCAAAGGGAACCATCTATGTACCATATATTGTATATGGAAAATTCCAAGATGTTCAAAAAGCAATGATTTTAACTATGGGGGGTCGTGAGGAATATATTATTGCGAAAGCTTTATATTATGTCATTAGTGAACCTGAAAATGAATATGAGGGTACAAGAAATGAAATTATTGCATTAAGTGTAAATAAAGAAAACATTCAAAGAATGTTAGAAAGTAGTGAAGATTTCTTTGTAAATCATACAAAAGCAGGTATTATTCAGCGAAGATTAGATATGAAAATATTTAGTAGCTATGAAGAGATGTATAAATTAGCATATGATATGGGCATGTATCAACAAGAACACTTAGATGAATTGTTAGAGCAGAGTGATGATTGTATGTTAAAAATTAATAAGATCATTGCTATTTGGTTCTTATTAAAGAAATTTACGTATGTACAGTATATGATGGATAAAAATACATTGCATCGAGTTCATGAAGATAATGTGAAAAAGCAACGACAAGTTGCAAAAGAAAAATGTGATGCAATTGGATTCGTTTCTTATAGCGAATTGTGGAAATTAGCAAGAAAATACAGATAAAG
>JAHHST010000103.1 GCA_020025055.1 Longicatena sp. | reverse complement strand
CCTCCAGTTTTGTCCACTTTGGGGTTCACTCCATTTAGGCGTGGTTATGATTGAATTGCATACAACATAATGTTAGAATATGCATATCATAATTTTATATCATACAACTAGTATTAAAATATTCCAATCTATACAAAAACATATTTTATAATATTATCTGTAAAATAAATTTAAATATCTTTATAAAATCTTGATAAGTTGTTGTTACGATAAAAATACAATTTTCAAGGAGGTATTTTTATGAAAAAGAAAAAACGCAATATTGTATGGAAAATTCTATTATGTCTATTTATTATTTTGTGTTTATTAGGTTTGATATTTACACGTTTCGGAGGTTTTAATACAGGTAAAAGTGCAAATGTTGACGAGCTAAAAGAATATGCAAAAGATGTATCAGAACTTTCTATTCCTAAAGATGTAAAAGTTGTTGCACTTGGAGAAGCCACACACGGAAATGCAGAGTTTCAAGAATTGAAATTAGATATTTTTAAGAATCTTGTAGAAAATTATGGAGTAAAAGCATTTGCGATTGAAGGCGATTTTAGCGGATGTGAAAAAGTTAATGATTATATTCATAGTGGAGAAGGAACTGCACAAGAAGCTGCAGCATCTATAGGATTTAAAATTTATCAGACAGATCAGATTGTGGAAATCATTGAATATATGAGAGATTATAACGAGAAAGCTAAAGATGGTGAAGATTTACGGTTTTACGGTTTTGATATGCAACGCTATAACAATAGTTTTGATTTAATTGTAAACATCGCTGAAAAATATGGAGTTGACATATCTGAATTTAAAACGTTATTAAATGATGGAAAATGGAATGAGACGTTTGAACATTCAGTAAGAGTTGAAATAGTAAAAGAAATTAAAACACAATTTGAGAATGTTGGAGCAACAGTTAAAGAATTACATACAATAGATGTACTTCTACAATATTTACAAATACAAGGGGTTAAAGATCCTAATGCTGGTATGGATTTAAGAGATGCTTTGATGACAGAAAATGTTGAGTGGATCTTAAATCAAGAACAAATGTTAGGTAATAAAATGATTTTTATCACAGGACATAATTCACACGTTGCCAAATGGGGTAGCTATGATGCGATGGGAAAACTTTTAGAAGAAAAGCTTGGAAATCAATATTATGTAATTGGTACAGATTTTTATAAAACTAAATGTAATTTGCCAACTTCTTCAGGAAAGAGAACAAATCAAGTGTTTTATTCACATAACCCTTTAGCAAAAGCAGCAAAAGAAGCCAAACTTGATCAATGTTATTTAGATTTTGCATCGATTCCAGAAGATTCTGATTTAGGCAATCAAGTACGTGAGTATACTTTTATGGGTAATTTAGGTGAACAATATTCTGTAATGATGCGTTTGCTTCCTCCAAGTTATAGAATGTTTCAACCGCCGGCACAGCTTTATGATGCGATGGTTATTGTAACGGACGCTACGCCTATTGAAATTAATATGAAAGGATAATTATTATGAAAAAGAAATTATATAGAATTAGAGATGGCAAAATAATTGCAGGTGTATGCGGTGGCATTGCCAAGTATTTTGATGTTGATCCTAAAATAGTAAGAATTATTTGTCTTGCATTTACTCTTGCATATGGAAGCGGCATTTTAGCTTATATCTTATTTACAATTTTTGTTCCAAAAGAACCTTTGCAAAAGTGAAAATAATTTATATGCTTAGATAAGATGAAGGAAGTGATATGTATGTCTAAAATTTTAGTTGTAGATGATGATATTGATATGCTTAATCTTATACGTATGGCACTACAAAAAGATGGGCATCAAATTGATATAGAGCCTGATTCGACAGTAATTCAATCTAAACAATGTCATCAATATGATTTAATATTATTGGATGTTATGATGCCGAAAGACGATGGCTTTTCTCTATGCAATCGAATCCGTAAAGATGTTGACTGCCCTATTCTGTTTTTAACTGCAAAAGTTGAAGACGCTGATGTGGTTAAGGGACTAGGTTTAGGTGGAGATGATTATATTAAAAAGCCATTTAATATTGCGGAACTTCGTGCAAGAGTAAATGCTCATCTACGCCGACAAATGCGTAAGCCAACACAAACTTTTAATAGTAATGGGGTACGGTTTGATATGCAGGCTAAAATCGTGAATGTATCAAATAACACGATTTCTTTTACAAAGGGCGAATATGCAATTTGTGAATACCTTGCACTACATTCTGGTCAAGTATTTACCAAAGAACAACTATATGATTATGTGTTTGGATTCGATGCAGAAGGAGATCCTGCATCAATTGTTGAGCACATAAAAAATATCCGTGCAAAACTAAAAAAATATGGAATAAATCCTATTGAAACGGTTTGGGGAGTAGGCTACAAATGGAAAAAAGAAAACATTCTGTAAGTTTATCATATATACTTTTACGTTTTGGTTTCTTAATGATGACTTGTGTCCTTGCTTGTACTGTTATATGGTATGCAGGGCTAAGTTACTTAGAAAGCAGAGAATATGTATACCCAGGACATATCGGATATCAACAAGTTGAAGATATGCTTGAGAAAAGTCCAGATGAATTTCAAAAGCCAAGTGATGATTTTTTACCTGAATATGCATTGCTTAATAAAAATGGTAATTTAATCACTAGCAATGTTGATGGCAAAACAAGAATGGCCCTTTTAGAAAAAGGAGAAGCAAAAGAACCGGGAACATTACAACACACTTATGAAGATGGTAGTTATATTATTTTTAGATGGCATTTTAGAAAAGAATTCTCAAATCCTGTGTGGCGAGCTTCCTTACCGCCGTTTGAATATTTATGGTGGGCTACACTTGCAATTGCTTGTATCACTTGCTGGATATTAAATACATTGTGGCTTAAGAGTCATTTAGTAACAAAATTAAAACTATTTCGTGATGTAAGTAAAAAAATAGCTGCACAAGA
>JAHHST010000102.1 GCA_020025055.1 Longicatena sp. | reverse complement strand
ATTGGATATAATTGTGACCTTAAATTTTAATGGTGATAACCCTTAAAGACGGGAATAGATAAATTTATATAGAAGATATTGAATATCTATAAATACTATGTTAATATAATAAAGGTTTTATACTTGGTGGCACGTCTATTCCTCGACGACTTACTCAGTATAGAACGAATTTCATGAATAGGAGGAAATTAAAATGTTATTAAAAAGCGAAAAACAAGCAATCATGAAAGAATATGCTAGATTTGAAGGAGATACAGGTTCTCCAGAAGTACAAATTGCTGTATTAACTGCAAGAATCAATCAATTAACTGAACACTTCAAAGAACACAAACATGATTACCATTCTCAAAGAGGTTTAATGAAAATGGTTGGACGTCGTAGAAATTTATTAGCATACTTAAAAGACAAAGATTTAAATCGTTATAAAGATTTAATCAGTCGTTTAGGATTACGTAAATAATTGTTTGTATATAAAAAGTCACATAAATATGTGGCTTTTTATTTATTTTGATGATTAAAAAATATAAAAATATTATTTTACATGATTCCTTTATTTTTTCTTTCATAAGATGCGAAACTATGGTATTATAAAACAGACGATGAAAATTAAGAGGTGAAAATATGGCTAAACAGACATTTAGTTTAGATTTCTGTGGGCGGGTGCTTACAGTAGAAATTGGTGAAGTAGCAAAACAAGCAGGAGGAAGTGCGCTTGTAAGATATAATGACACAGTTGTTTTATCAACGGCTACAGCTAGTAAACAAGCAAAAGAGGGAATTGATTTTTTCCCATTAACAGTATCATTTGAAGAAAAGCTTTATTCAGTAGGTAAAATTCCTGGAGGATTTTTAAGAAGAGAAGGACGACCTAGTGAACATGCGACATTGACAGCAAGAATGATTGACCGTCCAATTCGTCCATTGTTTGCAGAAGGGTTCCGTAATGAAGTACAAGTTGTGAACACAGTTTTAGCTGTAAATCAGGAATGTACACCTGAGATGACAGCAATGTTTGGTGCATCACTAGCTTTATGTATTTCAGATATTCCTTTTAATGGTCCAATTGCAGGGGTTAATGTAGGTCGTATTGATGGTGAATATGTAATTAATCCAACTCCAGAGCAAATGGAACATAGTGATATTCAATTAACAGTTGCAGGAACAAAATATGCTGTCAACATGGTAGAAGCAGGTGCTAAAGAAGTAGATGAAGAAGCAATGCTTGGAGCAATCATGTTTGGACATGAATATATTAAAAAATTAGTTGCATTCCAAGAGGAAATTGTTGCAACAGTTGGAAAAGAAAAAATGGAAGTTACTCTATATACAGTAGATGAAGCCATTGATCAAGAAGTTCGTGAAAAATACGAAGCAGATATTCGTGCAGCAGTATCTATTGAGAAAAAATTAGAAAGATACGGAAAAATCGATGAATTAACAGAAGCTGCAGTAAATGAATTTGCAGAAAAAGAATATGCAAGCGAAGCAGAAAAAGACAAAGCTTTAAAACAAGTGAAAGAAATTTGTCATGGAATCGAAGCAAACGAAGTACGTCGTTTAATTATTGAAGATAAAGTACGTCCTGATGGAAGAAAAATTGATGAAATACGTCCATTGGATTCACAAGTTGATATTATTCCTAGAGTACATGGTAGTGCATTATTTACACGTGGTGAAACACAAGTATTATCTGTTACTACATTAGGGGCTATGAATGATAATCAAATTATTGATGATGTGACAGAAGTTGACTCAAAACGTTTCTTACATCATTATAATTTCCCACCTTACTCAGTAGGTGAAACAGGAAGAATGGGAAATCCTGGACGTCGTGAAATTGGTCATGGAGCATTAGGTGAACGTGCATTATCACAAGTTTTACCAAGTGAAGAAGAATTCCCATATACAATTCGTACAGTTGCTGAAGTATTAGAATCAAATGGTTCTAGTTCACAGGCATCTATTTGTGCTGGTACAATGTCTTTAATGGCTGCAGGTGTTCCAATTAAAGCTCCAGTTGCAGGTATTGCAATGGGGTTAATTATGAATGAAGAAACTGGACAATATACTGTATTAACAGATATTCAAGGTATGGAAGATCACTTTGGTGATATGGACTTTAAAGTTGCTGGAACAAAAGAAGGTATTACAGCTTTACAAATGGATATCAAAGTTGCAGGTATTACAAAAGAAGTATTACGTGAAGCTTTAGCACAAGCACATGGTGCTAGAGAACAAATCTTAGAAAATATGATGCAAGCAATTGATAGACCACGCGAAGATGTAGGAGAATTCGCACCAAAAATTGAACAATTCTATATTGATCCAGAAAAAATTCGTGAAGTTATTGGACCTAACGGGAAAATGATTAATAAAATTATTGAAGCATGCGATGAAGTTAAAATTGATATTGAAGATGATGGACATGTGGTCATTTACCATATGAATCGTGATGCAATCACAAAAGCAGCAAATATGATTCGTGATATTGTAAGAGTTGCTAAAGTTGGAGATATTTATGATGCAACGGTTGTTCGAATTGAAAAATTTGGAGCATTTGTAAATTTATTCCCTGGTACAGATGGTTTACTTCATATCTCAAAAATTTGTCATGAACGAGTAGAAAAAGTTGAGGACAAATTAAAAATTGGAGATACAATTAAAGTAAAAGTAACAGAAATTGACGATCGTGGACGTGTCAATGTAAGTGCTAAAGCATTGCTTCCTAAACCTCAAAAGGAAGAAAAACCACAAGAGGAAAATAAAGAAGAAAAAGAATAAAAAAAAGAGGAGTCAATCCTCTTAGACCGTTGACAAAGTCGCTCGTTGAGCAGGCTTTGTCATTCGGTCTTTTTTAATCCCAACTTTGATAAAAAAAGATGATTTCAAGGTGTTTTTAACCTAATATCATCTGTAATTTAGTGGCTTTTCACCACGTTTTCTAAATTTATTTTATTTGTTTTCAAAATAAGGTAATTTGTCAACAAGCTGAGAGGAGTCAATCCTCTTTTTTATTTGATAATTTAAATGTTTAAATAGATATTACATAAAAGTTATAGAATAGAAAATTTTAAATTTTTTAAAGATGTAAATAGAGATAATTGTGTAA
>JAHHST010000101.1 GCA_020025055.1 Longicatena sp. | reverse complement strand
GTTAAAAAAGCAATCAGTGCAGGAAACGATGCATACTATAAAGATCCAAATGGAGATTATTTAACAGAAACAGAAATGGATGAAATTCTAGCATATGCAAAACAAATGAATGTTGGAATCATTCCAGTAATCAATTCGCCAGGACATATGGATGCAATGTTAGTAGCAATGAAGACATTAGGAATCAAGAATCCAATGTATCAAACATCAAAGAGAACAGTGGATTTAAAGAATGAAGAAGCAATCGCATTTAATAAAGAAATGATTAAGAAGTATGCGACATATTTCGCAAAACAAAGCGAAATCTTTAACTTTGGATGCGACGAATATGCAAATGATGTAGATACAGGTGGCTGGGAAAAACTACAAAATAGAGGAGATTATCCAAAATTTGTTGCCTATGTAAACGATCTAGCAAAAATCATTAAAGATGCAGGTATGAAACCAATGTGTTTTAATGATGGAATTTATTATCATTCTAAAGATAATTATGGAACATTTGATCAAGATATCATTATTTCTTACTGGACAGCAGGATGGTGGGGATTTAATGTTGCTAACGTTAATTACTTGTATAACAAAGGACATAAAATTTTAAATACAAATGATGGATGGTATTGGGTATTAGGAAATATTCATGATGGTGGATATCATTTTGATAACGCAATGAAGAATATTAAGGCAAAACCATTTAATCAAATTGTAGGCGATAGAAATAATACACCATCTATTGGAAGTATGCAGGCAGTATGGTGTGATAATCCAAGCAAAGAACATGATATGCCGCGTATTATGGAATTAATGGATGCATTCTCTAATAAACATTCAGATGTAATGGTAAAATATGCGAATTATGATGCAGTAAATAAAGCAATGGAAAAAGTTCCAGCGGATACTACAGGATATACAAAAGAAACAGTAGCTGCATTGGATAAAGCAATTGCAGATGTGAATTGGACATTGAAAGCAGATCAACAAGAAAAAGTAGATGCTATGGCAAAAGCTATTGAAGATGCAATCAATGGATTAAGAGCAAACAAAGAAACACTAGAATCCGAAATTGCAAAAGCACCAACGGAAGAATGGAAATATACGAAAGAAAGTTGGGAAGCATATCGAAAAGTATTGGAAGAAGCAAAGAAAGTAGCAAAAGATGATCATGCAACACCAGTACAAGTAAAAGAAGCAGTCAAAGCATTACAAGAAGCATATAAAGGATTAAAAGAAAATCCAGGATTGACACCAATTGATCCAAGTGTGAATAAGAAAGCATTGAGAGATGCAATTAAACAAACACCAAAATATGAAGAATATGCATACACAAGTGCTACATGGAAAGCATATCAAAAGGCATTAGAAGATGCGAAAAAAGTTGAGGCAGATGAAAAAGCAACTCAAAAAGATGTTGATGCAGCAACAACAGCACTACAAGAAGCATACAAAGGATTAAAAGAAAATCCAGGATTGACACCAATTGATCCAAGTGTTAAGAAAGATGCATTAAAAGAAGCAATCAATCAAAAACCAGAACAAGAAGAATATGCATATACAAAAGCAAGTTGGAAAGCATATCAAGAAGCATTAGAAAAAGCAAATGAAGTTCTAGCAAATGATAAGGTAACTCAAAAAGAAATTGATGCTGCTACAAAAGCATTACAAGATGCATATAAAGGTTTAGTTGAAAATGAAGACTTAACACCACTAGAACCAAGTAAACCGATTATTCCTTGGACAGATTTAGAGCCAAGTAAACCAATTACTCCATGGACACCACTTCAACCATCTACTTCAGTAGATACTTCAAAACAAGAAATGCCGGATAATACTGACAAGGAAGAAACACCAATAACAGGTGCTTCAATGAATACAGCATTGTTGTGGAGTGTATTGTTTGGAGCAGGAGTAATTGTACTTGCTACAATGAAACGCCGAAAAGGGCAAGCTTAACGTTGGATCATTCAATGAAATAGTATATATTATATGAGTTATGAGATATAATAAATTTTCGTAAAAAATAAGGTCTCATAAATTGTAAAAAAATGGGGAGTAGATACGAATCTATTCTCCTTTTTTTGTTTTATATATTTCAATGTCAACTTTGGCATATAAAAAAAGAAACTGTGATATTTACCACAGTTTCCTTTAGATTGTTTGTATCTATCAGTGAGATAGAATATTATGCATCTTATTATGCATTGAGAAGTTAGAAATTATATTGGTTATAAAGTTATAGAGGAAAATTGGGAAATGCAGAAAGGAAGCACATCTCCTATTTTGTTAGTTTTATCTAACTTCTCTTATATTATAAACTTTTTGTTAGCCTTAGTCAACATTTATTTAAAAAAATTAAAAAAATATTTTAGTAAAAGACAATTCAACAATTTGATGTTATTATTAATACTAGATAAGCAATCTAAGGGCCTTAAATATATCGTTCAAAGCCAAGTATTTTGTAAGCGATTCCTTCTCTATGTAATATATAGGTACATTAGGGAGGAATAGAAATGAAAAAAATTACATTATGCATGGCTTTATTAATGGCATTTACAACTGTTCATGTAAATGCTGCAGAAGTAGAAACTTCTACACAGGGGATGGAAGATTATACTGAGGAAATAGAAATGTTTAAGGATTTCTACTCATATCCAGCTAATTATATCTTTGAAAACGAACAAGGGGATGTAATCAATGAATATCTTTTAGCAAATGAGGATGCTTATAAAGTGAGTCCAGAACAAACAACAAAAAAATTAATGAATGATGTTGTTACAGTTATGGATAAACGTAATACAGATGGACCAACACTTACAAATAGAAAAAGTTGGAAAGATTTAAAAGTTTACTATACACCAGCGGAATATGTAGCACATGATTTTAATGCAAAAATTGGAATTAAAGAGACAGGAAGGATTGTTTGGGCATCAGGTGATGCAGTAAATTTAAGGAGAAGACTTGCAAATAGTTATTTTGTAGAAGAATCACACACAATTGATGTAGGGAAATCAAAAGTTACTTATAATTTGAAACATCAAATTACGTATATGTTAAATCATGTAACAAGATTTTCTAAAATTGTATGGTAATAAATCATATTAGAAGGGACGTGTTAGTATTGAGAATATTTTAATTAGTAAAGCAACGGATAGTTTGATATATTGTATTTTAGTTTATACTAATTTATTATTTGTTTTT
>JAHHST010000100.1 GCA_020025055.1 Longicatena sp. | reverse complement strand
ATATTAACATAGTATTTATAGATATTCAATATCTTCTATATAAATTTATCTATTCTAAAAAATTCACTAATACATCATTTAATAAATGAAATCCTTTTTCAGTTGTATGTAATCTTTCCTTATCCAATACCAATAACTTTTGTTCAACTAAACGATCAATAATTTCTTTATAATAATCATATACATCTACATCGAAACGTTTCTTGAAAATACTACGATTCATTCCTTTTTTCATTCGTAATGACATCATAATCATCTCAAACATTTCATCTTTCTGATCTAATTCAATATTAGTTGGAAGAGAACCTTTATGTAAATAATCATTTAAATTTTTTGTATTATCATACCTACGGTGATGTTCTTTCCCACTTGCACCACATCCAATACCATAAAAATCATTATATTCCCAATACATTTGATTATGTCTTGATTCAAAACCAACTTTTGAAAAATTACTAATTTCATATTGTTGAAATCCACTTGAGTTTAAAAAAGAAATTGCATAATCATACATATCTGCTTCCACATCTTCATCTATATTAGTAACTCCTTTTCTTCCAAACTCAGAATTTGGCTCAATTGTTAATCCATATAAAGAAATATGTTGGATATCAAACTGTTGAACGATTTCTTGTAGATCTTGTTTCCACATTGCTAATGTTTGATTTGGAAGCCCATAAATTAAATCAATTGAAATATTATGTATTCCGGCTTTATGAATATTATTAATACATTCAATGATATCTTGTTTTTGATGTTGTCGATGAATTTCTTTTAATAACGTTGGTTGCAGTGTTTGAACACCTAATGAAATTCTATTCACCCCATACTTTTTACATACCAATAATTTTTCACAGTTTAGTGATTCTACATTAGCTTCTATTGTATATTCTTCAACATGATTAGTATATGGTTGTATTGTCTGTAATAACATTTCAAGCTGTTGCACATTAAGTGAGCTAGGTGTACCGCCACCTATATATATAGTTTTTAAAGAATTTGTAAGTCTTTCATTTATTTCTTTTATAATTTGTTCTAACCATCGATCCACTAATCCTTTATGATATCGACATCGAAAAAAGTCACAATATGCACATATATTTTGACAAAATGGAACATGTATATAACAAGCTTCACACATAGATTATCTGTCTTCCTTTCTAACTATCCGTATTATAACAAAAAAAGCATCTAATTCAATAGCTATAGCTTAGATGCTTTTTAATGTTATTTCTCGTCATCACTCATTGAAAGAACCGCCATGAATGCTTCTTGTGGAACTTCAACGCTTCCAACAGCTTTCATTCGTTTTTTCCCTTCTTTTTGTTTTTCTAATAATTTCTTTTTACGTGAAATATCTCCACCATAACATTTTGCTAAGACATTCTTACGTAAAGACTTAATATCTGCTCGTGCTATAATTTTTCCATTAATTGCAGCTTGAATAGGTATTTCAAACTGTTGCTTTGGAATTAATGTTTTTAATTTTTCACAAATAATGCGACCTCTTGCATGTGCAAAGTCACGATGCACAATACTACTTAAAGCATCCACAACTTCACCATTTAATAAAATATTCATTTTAGCAAGTTTATTTGTTTGATATCCTATTAGCTCATAATCAAAAGAAGCGTATCCTTTTGTACATGACTTCAGTTTATCAAAGAAGTCATATACAATTTCTCCTAATGGTAATTCATAAATAACATTCATACGTGTTTCATCAATATAAATCATATCCGAATAAATTCCACGTTTTCTTTGACACAATTCCATAATTGCACCAACATATTCTTTTGGTGTCATAATGCTTGCTTTTACAAATGGCTCTTCAATATGATCAATTTTTTGAACATCAGGTAATAAACTTGGGTTTTCAATTTGCATCATACTTCCATCCGTTAAATATGCATGATAAACAACAGATGGAGCAGTTGCAATAATATCAATGTGATATTCACGCTCAATTCTTTCTTGAATAACATCCATATGTAATAAGCCTAAAAAACCCACACGGAATCCAAAGCCAAGTGCCTGCGATGTTTCAGCTTCAAATTGTAAAGATGCATCATTTAATTGTAATTTTTCCAAAGCATCTCTTAAATCATTATATTTTGCAGAATCAATTGGATATAATCCACAGTATACCATTGGATTCATTTCTCGATATCCTACTAAAGGTTCTTTCGCAGGATTTTCACATGAAGTAATTGTATCCCCTACGCGAACATCTTTAATTGATTTAATGGATCCACAAAGCCATCCAACTTCACCGCATTCTAGTGCATCTTTTTTCACTTCTTTTGGTGTACGAACTCCACATTCTAAGACTTCATATTCTGAATCACTAGCCATAAAGCGAATCTTATCTCCAACACGAATTCTTCCTTCTTTTACACGTACAAACGCAATTACGCCTCGATATGCATCATACATAGAATCAAATACTAATGCTTGTAGAGGTGCCTCTGGATCGCCAGAAGGTGCTGGAACATTACGTACTACACTTTCTAAAACATCACGAATATTAACCCCATTTTTTGCAGAAATCAATGGAGCTTCTGATGCATCCAATCCTATTACATCTTCTACTTCTTTTTTTACAACCTCGGGCTGTGCACTAGGTAAATCTATTTTATTAATAACCGGAATAATTTCCAAATCATTATCTAGTGCTAAATAAACATTTGCTAAAGTTTGTGCTTCAATCCCTTGTGCGGCATCTACTACTAAAACAGCTCCCTCACATGCTGCTAAAGAGCGAGAAACTTCGTATGTAAAATCGACATGTCCTGGAGTATCAATTAAATGAAAAATATAGTCATGTCCATCATCTGCTTTATATTTCAATTGAACCGCGTTTAATTTTATCGTAATTCCGCGTTCTCTTTCTAAATCCATCGTATCTAATAATTGTTCTTTCATTTCTCTTTGTTGAACCGTATCAGTTATTTCTAATATACGATCTGCTAAAGTTGATTTTCCATGATCAATATGAGCAATAATAGAGAAATTTCTTATATATTTTTGATTCATTCACAACACTCCTAACAATCTAGCCTTTATTATATCAAAGAATTGTTTTCTTGCAAATATAAATCATGCTTGTTTCTTGACGAAATTAAAGATTCGGTGTATAGTACCTGACTTTAAGGGTAAACATATCAAAAATGGTGTTAACTCTTAAAATGATAA
>JAHHST010000010.1 GCA_020025055.1 Longicatena sp. | reverse complement strand
CCTCTTTTCATTTTACTCTTCTGTAAATCGATACCCTACTCCAACTTCGGTAATAATATAATGTGGTTGGGAAGAATCCTTTTCAATTTTTCTACGAATATTCGCCATAAATACTCGTAATGATTGAGAATCTTCGGTATTTGCATATCCCCAAATTTTTTCAATAATATATCTGTGCGTCAATACTTTTCCCGCATTGTTCACAAGAAGTTCTAATAATTTGTATTCAATAGGTGTTACATGTATTTCCTCATTTTTTATATAAACTTTATGCTTCTCAAAATCAATTTTAAAATCACGGACAGAAAAACTCTCCTTCTTTTTTACATTACTCGTTTTTTTTCTTAATGCTACTCGCACTCTTGCAAGTAATTCATTAATACTAAATGGTTTCGTAATATAATCATCTGCCCCTTCATCAAGTGCTTTGATCTTTTCATTTTCTAATTCTCTAGCAGATACCACAATAATAGGTGTATTATTTTTTTCACGAATGATATTTAAAACTTCCATTCCATCAATATCTGGTAATCCTAAATCTAACAATACTAAATCAGGATTTTCACTCATGAAAAGTGAAATTCCTTCAATTCCTGTCGCTGCATTAATTACCTTATAATGATTGGTTTCTAAAGATAATCGTAAAAACTTTTCAATGCTTCGATCATCTTCAACAACTAAAATAGTTTCATACATAATAACATCCTTTCTACACTATAATGGAAGTTTAAAGCCAAAGATTGCACCATGCGTATCTTCTCTATTTTTTGCATAAATAGTTCCATTATGTGCGTTTATAATTGATTTACAAATCGCAAGTCCTAACCCTATGCCACGTTTTGAATCTCCTCGATCTGCTTTTGTTGTAAAAAAGCTTTCAAACAAATTTTCCTTAATTTGATCATCAATTCCATCTCCATTATCTTTAACTTCAAAACAAGCTTTATGGTCTTTTTCATAAAAACTAACTTCTATTAAAGCTTGATCAGGAGTATGTTTAATCGCATTATCAATAAGATTAATTAAGACTTGTATAATCAATTTTCCATCCATTTCTACCATTTGAATCGTTTCAGGTAAATGAACCTTTAATTGATGATTCTGTAATCTTGACTCACAACAACGTACAGCCTCATGTATTATATCATCAACGACTTCTTTTTGTTTTGTTAAAATTAATCGATTATCTTGAATTCTTGTCATGTTCAACAAATTCTCTACTAATTGAATTAACCATTGAGAATCCATATTAATATTCTTAATTAATTCTAATTTTGCCGCTTTTTCCAAATCATCATATTTTTCTATCATTAAAGAACTTGCTCCTAAAACACTTGTTAAAGGCGTACGTAAATCATGCGATATAGCTCGTAATAAATTATTCCGTAACTTTTCTTTTTCAATCTCTAATCTATTTTTTTCCTGTGTAATATAAAGTTGTTCTCTTTCAATCGCCATTACCATTTGAGAAACAAGTGTAGTTACAAACAATGCACAATCCTTCTTCTCTTCTGATTGATAAATGGCATATACACCTAATACTTCATTTCCGTGATGAAGTGGACAGTATGTCCAATCATCATGATTATAAAAAGAAGTATGTTGTCCACAATCACAGCTATTTTTATAGCTCCATTTTGCTAAATCCAATTTACTATGCAAGTCCTTTGAAATTTGATCATCACGATATACTACCAATTCCTCTTTTTCTTTATCAAAATAATATATTTCACATATTGTATTTTGGAATTTATATAAACTTCTAATACTATGTATAATAATCGTTTCAATTCCTGAAAGATTTAAAAAAGACTTCGATATTTCATAAAATGCTTTTGTTTGTTTCTCTCTATAATGAGATATTTCAATATGTTTTTGCATCTTTGCCATAATAATTCCAGTAATAATTGAAACAATTAAAAAAATCACAATAGTAATAATATAATTAGGATCATAAATACGGAAAGAAAAGATTGGTTGTGTGAAGAAATAATTAAATGTAATAATACTAATAAAACTTGAAGTTATTCCATAAAATATTTTTTTTGTTTCAATAACAATAAATACCACACCAATTAAATAAACCATAATCAAATTTTCTAATCGTACATTAAAATCTACTAAAACATGTGATAATAATGTACAAAGTAAAATAATAACCAATGTAACAAACACATCTTTAAATTTTTTTGCCATAAATCCTTTGTGTTATCTCCTTTCCCCTTTGAACACTTTTTTCACTTGATCCTTCACTTTAATCATTGCCATAAATACAATAAAGATTTCTAACCTACCAACAAACATACCGATTGTTCCAATCCATAATACAAATGATGGGGAATCATATGTCATAATTCCAGCAGATAATCCTACCGTACTTAAAGCACTTGAAAATTCAAACATGCAATCTTGTAATGAAAAACCATAACATGATAATAGAAAGCTTCCAAGAAAAAATAAACATAAATATACAAACACATAAATTCCACAATCAATAATTTCTTGATTATCTACTTTATCTAATTTATCAATACGATATATTTTTTTTGTATATACAACTTTATTAGATAAATATTGAGAACGTATTTTCCAATAGGCACTTTTTACTAAAACCCAAATACGATATTGCTTAATACCTCCAGCAGTAGAACCAATACCTCCACCAATTAATTGTACTACAATTAATACCGTTAAAATAGCACTTGGTAAAGCATGGAAAGATGGTACAGTTTGAAATCCTGTTGTAGTTAAAGCTGAAACAACTTGGAACAAGGATGCTCGAAAACCATCTGAAACATTCCATTGAAGTGCATAAATCAAAATAAATGCGATGATTGGAGTGGCAACCGCAATGACAATCGTTTGGCATTTAATTTCACAATAATGAAAGAAATTACGAAATTTTCCTCTTAACAAAAATAAATGTGCTAAAAAATTTATATTTCCTAAAATCATCAATATAATCGTAATTAATTCAATTGGAAAACTATCATAATAAGCAATACTCTGTGCTCGATTAGAAAAACCTCCCGTTGATAATGCTCCAATAGAATGTAGAACGGCATCAAACAATGGCATTCCAAATATGACATATAATATCACACCACCAATGATATAACACAAATAAATACTTAAAATAATACGTGCACTTTTTATTAAATTAGGTAGTAATCGATCACTATGTCCTTCTGCATTATATAATTGCATTCCATGTGAATCACTAAATACGCTTAACATAATCAATACTAATCCAACACCACCAAAAAATAAAACAGTACTTCGATGCATTAAAAACAAATGCGAAGTATTCTCCACATCCACTACCGTAAGTCCCGTTGTACTCCAGGCACTTGTCATTTCAAAAACAGCTTGGGTAAAATTATATTTTCCACTCAACATGAACGGTGTTGCCGTTATGACAATTGCCAAAATCCAACATACAACTACAATAATGGCATCTTGATTTCTTTCTAACCTTCCTTTTTCTTTTCCTCGAATTAAAAAAAATAAAAGATAACCGATAATGATACTAAGAACCCCAGGAAGAATAAAATAGGTTGCCTCAGATAGATCTTGTGGATAGAAAAACAAAATAAGCAGTGGTAATAAGACGATGGTTCCTATAATCATCAACAATACACCTAAATAACCTAAAATTAATTTATATCCTACCACTGGTTTTTCACAATATGTTATACTCTTCATTTTTACATAGTTCCTTCATTAAAAATAGATAATACTTCATCTTGCGTCTTTGTATCGCATAATACTAAAAGTTTATCGTGTTCTTTTAAAACAGTATCTCCTTTAGGCACAACTAATTGTACATCTCTTAAAATACAACATATTATTGCATTTTTAGGTAACACATTAATGTCGGAAATCTTTTTATTTATAAAACTACAATTTTTTGTGATTAAAATTTCATTGATGGATATTTTATCATTTTCAAAAGATAAAGTATTCACCAAATTTTCAAAAGTACTTGCTTGTTCAATAATTTTTGAAATTGTATAAGTTGCAGAAATAACAGTATTAACTCCTAATTTTTTAAACAATTCCACATTTTTTGGATTTGATACCGTAGCAACTACTTTTTTTACATGAAAAATAGAATGTGCATATTGACAGATTGCAAGATTATCTGCATCTTTTGGTCTTAATGCAATTAAAATATCTGCATCTTCAACATTTGCTTCACTCAATATATATTTCTTTGTAGGATTTCCTAATATAACAGGAATATCATATTTTTCAGACAAATACGTACAATAGGCTTCTTCATCATTAATGACGATTACTTCATGTTGTTTATTTAACAATGAACCAATCAAAAAATCTGCTTTATTTCTACCACCAACTACTACAATTTTCATTTTACATAATCCTTTCCAAGTGTAATACTACTAATTCTTTCAAATTCCAATTTCGATAAACGAACTGGATAAATTGCCTTTATATTTGTATTCATCAATAAATCTTCTTTATCTGGATCATTTAAACGAACATAAACATCATCTATATGAAAAATACGATTTGCTATTTGAGCAGCCATACAATTTGTATTATCATCATCCGTAACTGCAATAAACATGGCACATTGCTCAATCCCTGCGTATTTTATTGTATCTAAATCACATACATCACCACAAATCTGAAATCCACTAAAATTTTCATTTAAGCGTTCAAAAGATTTTTCTTGTTTATCTATAATTGTTACATCATATCCCTTCTCATTTAAAGATGAAGCAAGGCAAGAACCAAATCTTCCACAACCCGCTACAATTACAGATATTTTATCTTTATGTAATAAATGTAATTTCATTTCTATTCCCTCTACTTTCTTCACTAGTACATTACCAAATTTCATATAAAGTTTGTGTTATGCTTTCTAAATTCATGTTAAGATTGTGTTAAGAATAGTCAAATAGTATATATATTTTTAATTTATAAAATCTTTTATGTTAATAATTTTTTATTTTATAATATATGAAAAGATATATTCGAATTCTTCATATTAAAATGAAAAGGATTAATTTCTCATATGTAATAATCATCACATACAGAAATCAATCCTTTTTTATTTATAGAACAGCAGTTGTTTCATTACTTAATTTTTTTAATAAGTTTGTGAAATAACGGAAGAATAATATCATCGTTGTACATACTGCAATCACATCTGCAATTGGCTCTGCTAAGAATACTGCAAATACTTTATTATTAAAGAATAATGGTAATATATAAATTAATGGAATTAAAAGTAAGATTTTTCTATATAATGCTAAGAAAGTTGAAGTTTTAGCATTTCCTAAAGCAATAAATGTTTGTTGACAAGCCATTTGAATTCCCATTAACGCACTTCCTGCCATGTAAATTCGTAATGCCCATACAGATATATCAATTAATCCATTATCATTTGTAAAAATAGAAATTACCATTTTTGGCATAATCATACAAGTTAACCACATAATCAATGTATATGTAAAACAACATGTAATTAAAATCTTAAACACTTTTTTCATACGTTCAGGTTTTCTTGCCCCATAGTTAAAACTTATAATTGGTTGAGATCCTTGTGTAAATCCATTCACTGGTAATAAAACAAATTGCATAACACTACCTAAAATTGTCATCGCTCCAACAGCACTATCTCCACCATATTTTAGTAATGAAGAATTAAAACATAAAATAATTAAACTTTCTGTAGATTGCATAATAAATGGTGCTACTCCTAATGCAACACAAGGTAATAAAACATCTTTTTTGATTTTTAAATTTTCTTTATGAAAACGCAAGCTTGTTTTCTTACCATTTAAAAAAGATAATACCCAAACACATGAAATACCTTGTGAAATAACAGTTGCAAGTGCTGCTCCTTTTACCCCTAGATGAAGTCCAAAAATCATAATCGGATCCAATATAATATTAGAAATTGCTCCAATTACCACTGTCATCATACTAATCTTTGAAAATCCTTGAGCTGAAATAAATGTATTCATTCCCAATGTCATCATTACAAAAATAGTACCTAAGGCATAAATAAACATGTAGTCTTTTGCATAAGGCAATGTATTCACACTAGCCCCAAATGCAGTAAGAATTGGTCCTTGAAATAAAAGCACCAATATCGTAATAACAATCGAGCTTATAAATAAAGCACTAAAACAGTTTCCCAAAATATTTTCAGCGGATTTATTATTTCCTTGTCCCATAAAAATAGAGGCACGAGGTGCTCCACCACTACCTATTAACTGTGAAAATGCCGAGATTACCATTACTACTGGAAAACAGATTCCAACCCCTGTTAAAGCTGTTGCACCAACTTCTGGAATATGTCCAATATACATACGATCTACCATGTTATACAATGCATTTACAACTTGGGATGCAATTGCTGGAATTGATAACATAAAAAACAGTTTGCCAACAGGTGCATTTCCTAAATCAACTTCTTTTGTAACCTTCATATTCTTCTCCTCTAAACCTAAAATAAACTTAACCATAATAGCATAATTTTATTTTAATTTCAAATTTTACTCTATATATTAAAAACATGAATTTAATTAGTTATTAATACTACAAAGCACACACATTTCATTATGTTAATATGATACACCTATCCGCCACCTTATGAAAGAAACTCATTTAAATCCTTCTGTTTAAAAACTTTTTAAGTTTACAAAAAATCAATTAGATTTAGATGAATGAATTTACTCAAAAGCAATCATAAAAGATTGAACCATAAATAACTATCAAGATTGCATTATTAAAGAATATATCAAAATAGCCAATTGTTGAATTGGACAAAATCTCAATAAACTCCATATATGGTATAGTACATATTAAAACAAACTTCTATATTTTGAAATATTTATATAGACAACGCAAATTTATATTTATCCAAAAATAACAAATTATTTTTATAAATCACTTTTGTAAAATCATTTACTTAAATTATGAGAACCAAAACCTTTTGGCAACAATTCTAATAAATTATATATAGAAATGTCATTTTCATTTTTTACTAATATTATTTTAAAATTTCCATCACAAAATTCATTCATAACCTGACGACATACCCCACAAGGAGCACAGTAATCATTAGGTTTTTCATTTTCTTTTCCACCAACAATTGCAATTGCTTCAAACTCTTTTTCTCCTTCACTGATTGCTTTAAAAAATGCTACCCGTTCTGCACAAATTGTGGGTGAATAAGCTGCATTTTCAATATTACAACCAGTAAATATATTTCCATCTTTACTAAGTAATGCTGCTCCTACTGTAAAATGTGAATACGGTGCATAAGAATATTTTCGCATTTTAATTGCAGCATGAACTAACTCTTGATACTTTTTCATAAGTTTATTCTATCAACAGTTTGATGAAATAGTCTGTTCTGACAAATCTGCACCTAATTCCACAAACTTTTCAACATCATAATTTCTCCATACCTTTGTTTTACTTAATATTTCCATTTTATTTTCCTTTCTTTATTTTATTAATTCCTCTAAATTTCATATTCCAATCGCATCAAAATTGTCTTTTGCTTTATATTTTTATTATACGCTATTTTTTTCAAAGAACATGCAAGCATATAAAAAAAGCCATATAAATTTATATGACTTATCTAAAACTTGAATCATAATTATGGCTTTGATAATCCTTAATCATATCATCAATTGTTGCTTCAAATGAATTTGACATCATCTTTATAACTTTTTCACTATAACTAGACATTCCATTATCAATCCAATGAAGTGTATTTCCTACAATTGCCGTACTATAAAATGATGTAATATACTTTATTCCATCTTGTGAAAGATTATATTTCAATGCTCTTTCTTTTACAAATCGTTCAACAAATACATTTGTTACTGTTTCTAAATAAGTAAATAAGAGCATTCTACTCTTTGAATTATAGATATGAATAATTGCCTGTCGATGATTTATAAAAATAGAGGCTGCACGAATATATTCCTCATAAAATGTTGCATCTTCAGGTGTTTCCGATAATACTTTTTCTATTTCTTCATTAAATATATGATCTAATAAATCATAAATATCTTCATAATAATAGTAGAATGTATTTCTATTAATTTCAGTAGTTTCAATAATATCTTTCACTGTAATCTTATCTAGCGTTTTATATGTTAATATTTCTAAAAATGCATTCATGATTGCCTTTTGTGTTAATTTTGACATATACATCCTCCTATATAAAAGAATACATATATTATAACATTGTAAAAATAAAAGTCATCTTATTTAAAAGACAACTTTTATACATTTTCTATTAAAGATAACTCAAAAATAATTCTTTCATATTTCTTTCAACTAAAACGCCTAAGTTTTCTAAGGTTTTTTGTAGTGCTTCAAGGGTTTCAGCTACTTTATTAGCATAAGCATTTTCCCCCATATGTCCAATACGAATTACTTTTCCTGCTAAAACATCAAAACAACCTGATATCATTATTTGATAATCTTGTTGCATTCCATTTAAAATTTGTGTGTCTGTTACACCATTCGGTACCTTTATTACGGTTACTGTATTTGACCAACCATCTTCTAAATATAGTTGTAATCCTGCTTTAGTAATCGCCTTGCGACATGCACTCGCAATTCGTTCATGTCGTTTAAATACATCTTGATCATCTAAAAAATTATCTAATGCTTTACGTAATCCATATATATCACTAATTGGCATTGTGTACGGAAACCATTTTTCTTCATAATAATTTTTAAATACAAGTATATTAGCATAGAAAGATGCGATTGGAGTTGTTCTTTCCTCCATTGCTTTAAACGCACGATCACTCACCCATACCATAGTCAATCCTGGAGGCGCAGACAATGCCTTTTGTGAGCCACCACATAAAATATCTATTTTACTATTTGAAATATTTAGTGGTTCCCCAAACATTCCAGCTACCGAATCTACAACACTCATAATTCCATACTCATCTAAAATTTTACTAATTGATTCCACATCATTCAACACTCCACTTGGAGTATCACAGTGTACAATCGTTGCATACTTAAAATCATGATCTGTCTTTAAAAAAGATTTCAATTTTTCAATATTTACTGATTTATGGTAATCATCTGTATATAAAACAGGATTTCCACCGTATATTTTTACAAAATCCACAAATCCTTTACCAAAGATTCCATTATCTATAACAAGCACTCGATCATTGGGTTCAGTTAAAGAAGCGCAAGCTGCCTCAAGGCCTAAAATTCCTTCTCCACCTAAAATAAATGCTTTATTTTTTGTATGTAATGCCTTTGACAATAAATCACATGTTTCTTTATAAAAATCATAAAACGCAAGATCTAAATCAGGATTTGTACATTCTAGACTTCTTGCTAGTCTTACGTTTTCTCTTACCTGCGTTGGTCCTGCAGTCATTATTTTATACATAATATCATTCTCCTTATTTTATAGCCTTTCTTAATAATGGTACCAAACATAATACTATCACTCCAGCCACACCAACTTGAATCACATTTCCAGGTATTGATCCAAGCGGTAAAATCCAGTTTTTTGTTAATATTACTTCTGCAAAATAATATCCAACAGTTTTAATTATAATTGCAACAATAATACATATGATATCATTTATAAATATATTCTTAAAATACCTTTTTTCTGATATTATTCCAATACAATAGCCCATAATACCAACAATAATAAATGTAAATGGTGCCCATATTCCCCATCCACTGGTAATATCAAACAACGCCATTCCAAAAGAACCAGCAAACGCACCGACTTTTTTTCCAAATATCATTCCGGCAATAAACAAAGGAATATTCCCCAAGTGAATAAGTCCCCCTTCTCCCATAAATGGTAATCGAATATTAATCAACCACGTTGTTACATATGTTAAAGCAATACATAGTGCGATTACTACCAATTCATATGTTTTATTATTCTTCATTGTATTCATACATACTCCCTCATTTCATATATGAATATAGAATATACTGATTTTGACCTCTTTTAAATAGTCAATTTATAATTATTTTATATATACAGTTTTATTTTTATAAAGATTAAATATAGATATTTAACATCTAATATAAAATTTTAGACACATAATATGATAAGACTAATTCTATTTTCTTTTTCGTATGTTATAATATAATGAAAAAGGATGTGGAAATATGAATAAACTAGGTCTTGTATTAGAAGGTGGCGGTATGCGTGGAGTATACACCGCAGGTGTTTTAGATTTCTTTATTGATAAAAACATTTATCCTGATGGTGTTATAGGAGTTAGTGCTGGTGCATGTCATGCATGCAGTTACTTATCCAAACAACGTGGACGTGCTTATAAAGTCAATACTGCCTATCTTCATAAAAAAGAATATATGAGTTTTCATTCATTTATAACAACTGGTAATTATATAAACGAGGAATTCGTATACCACACGATTCCCGATCAACTAGATTTATATGATTATGATGCTTTTCAGCAAAATCATATTGATTTTTATGCAGTTGCGAGTAATTTAGAAACTGGTGAAGCAGAATATTTCAAATGTACAGATTTACATAAAGATATTGATTATGTACGTGCAAGTGCTTCTTTACCTTTATTATCTAAAATCGTAGAAGTTGATGGTAAAAAAGTATTAGATGGTGGTGTTAGCGATAGTATTCCAATTCTTAAATTTCAAGATATGGGCTATAACAAAAATATTGTTGTATTAACCCAAAGTGCAAATTATAGAAAAGGAAAAAATAATTTATTACCCATTCTTAAACGAGTATATAAACATTATCCAAAATTCTTAAATAAAATTGAACATCGACATCTTTCTTATAATAAAACTCTACAACAAATCGAAGAAATGGAAAAACGCCACGAAATCTTTGTGATTCGTCCAAGTTCTGATGTTACAATTCATCGATTAGAAAAAAATCTAGATCATTTAGAAGCATTGTATCAACAAGGATATCACGATGCAAAAAATCGTTATCAAGAATTATTAGAATATATAAATTCATAATTCAAATTATATTAGAACAAGAATCTACTTGTTCTTTTTTAAAAATAAAAATGTAGATAGTGACCTAACAAATAGGTTCTATCTACATTTTTTTAGCTTTCAAATTTTAGATGAATCATTTTTACCATATGAAATCAATCAGAGATTTTCATAGTAAGCTTTGTCACCATCTTAAATTCTTTTTTATCCACATTTGCATAATATGGTATTTCTTCCATTAATATTGCCCCAAGCTCCTTTGCTAGAGCATCCCTTGTTACTGATTAAAATAATATAGAAATCCGCTCGATTTCTATAACTTTTAGTATTAAAATCTACTAAAGAATCCTTTTTTATGATATTCTTCTTTTTCTACATTTCCTACCTCATATCCAAGTTCCAAAATCACTTCCTGTAGACGTTTTTCATCTAATTCATTTTCTGTAATTATTTCTGTTTTTCCTTTCTTATGTGAAGAATTTACTTTCTTTACCGAAAAAGCTTTTCGAATGGATTCATTTACATGGGATTCACACATACCACACATCATGCCCTTAACTTCAACTGTATACTTCAACATCTATATTCCCTCCTATAATTCATTCAGTATTTACATTTAGCCCTATATCAATACGAAAATAAGTGATATAGTTATCTTAATCTAACTATATCACTTATCATTATTCTATTCAACCTTTGCTAAATGAATTATAATTCTGTACAAATTTCTTCTTTTGCTTTTCTTTCATAATGAAGATGTGCAGGTTTTGCATCTTCCGCTTCATATCCAATTGGGAAAATTGCAATCAACTCATAATCTTTCATTTCTGGTTGTAATTCTTTTAGTAATGGAGCATCAAAATGTCCTACCCAAGTTGTTGCTAATCCTAAATCGGTAATTTCTAGCATCATATGAGTTGCCACAATACTTGCATCTACTTCTGCAAAATTATGGTTATCATATTTTCTTACCCATGCTTCATCACTCTTATATCCTACAACTAAAAAACAATCCGCATCAAATGTGAATCTTGTTGTTTTCGCAACATTTTCCTTCGCTTGATCTGACATTAACATAAATATTTTATAAGCTTGTTTATTTACTGCAGTTGGTGCAAGTATCCCTGCTTCAACAATTTGATCTAATAATTCTTTTTCTACTTTTTTATCTGAAAATTTTCTACAAGAATATCTCTTTTTTGCTAACTCTTTAAATTCCATTTTCTTTTCTCCTATTCTTTTGTAATCTTATCATATGTAATATCAATTACATTCTCTAAATCTTTTACATCAACTTCAATTTGTAAACCAATTTTTCCACCAGAAACATAAATTGTTTCCCAATCTTTTGCACTCTCATCAATCACTGTTGGAAATACTTTTTTCATACCAATAGGTGAACATCCACCATGTACATATCCTGTTAATGGAAGTAAATCTTTTTGTTTTAACATCTCTATTTTCTTTACACCTACAATTTTTGCAGCTTTCTTTAAATCTAGTGTGTGATCACCTGGTAAACAAAATACAAAATATCCTTTATTATTATCTGTTGTGACCAATGTTTTAAATAAACGATCTGCTGGTTGTTGAAAATATTGAGCTACATCTACCGCTGCTATTGGTCCGTCTTGTTCTGGATATTCTCTTAATTCGTAATTCACTTTTGCACGATCCAACAATCGCACAGCATTTGTTTTCACATTTTTCTTTCCCATATAATTTCCTCCCACTTTATCCTTAAGGCTAAAGCGATATTCTGTTGAATACCGCTTTCGTTTTTTATTTTGCTATTTTTACTTTCGTCCAATAATTTGAAATAATTTTTTTCACTTCGTCATTATTTTTAAATACTTCGTCTTTATCGTATCCAACACGAGGTACATAAGCATCATTTCCATAGAATTCTCCACCTTCTGCACTTAATGTTTCAACTACTTCTGCATTACTTGATGTATATCCAACATAAATCGAATTTTTTAAACTTGATTCATAGTCTAAAATGAAATTAATATATTCATTCGCAAGTTTTGGATTTTTTGAATTCTTTGGAATTACCATAGCATCACTCCATATGTTTGTACCTTGTTCTGGTAAATAATATTCCATATCTTCATTTTCATTTAAGATATATGCCGCATCTCCACTATATACCATCGCAATATCTTTATTTCCGTTTGCCATCGCATCAATAACTTCATCTGTAACGATTTCTGGATTTACCGTATGAACAGCTTCCACTAACCATTCATATGCTTCTTGTAATTCTTTAGGATTATCTGTATTCATAGAATAACCTAATGATTTTAAAGCCATCATAAAAGAATCACGTTCAGAATCATACATATAGATATGTCCTTTATATTTCTCATTTTTAAAGATTCCAAATCCTTGTTCCTCTAAGTCTTTTTTATCTACATTATTTTTATTATAGATAATACCTACCGTACCCCAAAAATATGGTGCTGAATATGTATTTTTAGGATCATAACTTAATCCCTTTACTCCATCTGATAGATATGATAAATTCGGAATCATTTCTTTATCTAATGGTTGTAATAAATCTTCTGATCGCATACGCTCAATCATATAATCACTTGGAACAATGACATCATATGCTTCTCCACTTTGTAATTTTGTATACATCAATTCATTCGAATCAAATGTATCATAAATAACTTTTACACCGAATTTTCGTTCAAACTCTTTATTTATACTTGGATCAATATATTCTCCCCAACTATATACTTTTAATGTATCACTTCCATATTTTGCAATTGCATCTTGTGGATTTGCACTTCCTACTCCACCTTTTAATGCAAATAACATGCTTCCTATAGCAACAATAAAGCATGTCGCAATAATACCAAATGTTTTATTCGAAATCGGTCTTCCTTCTTTTTGACGTTTTTCTTTATAAATTGGAACTACATTCACAAATAATAAAGTAATCGTAATAATTACTACAATTAATGTCGATAATGCATTAATACTTGGATTTACACGTTTACTCATTGTCCACACTAACGTAGAAATATTTTTTACACCATTTCCTGTCACAAAATAAGAAATAATAAAATCATCAAATGACATTGTAAAGGCAATCAATGCCCCTGAAACAATTCCTGGCATAATTTGAGGAACAATTACTTTTGTCATTGCTTGGAATGGAGTTGCCCCTAAATCCATGGCTGCTTCTGCTAAGTTTTTATCCAAACTTCTAAGTTTTGGCATAACAGATAAGATAACATATGGTGTACAGAACGCTATATGCGCTAAAAGCATTGTCACAAAACCTTTTTCAATACGTAAAGATACATAAAACAACATAAATCCAACTGCTGTAACAATTTCTGGATTCATAATCGGTAAATCATTAATTTGTTTTACCACTTCACGAACAATTTTTCTAGATTTTGATAAACCAATGGCTGTAATTGTACCTACAATCGTAGAAACAAATGTAGCTACTACCGCAGTAACTAATGTATAATAAATTGCTTCCATCATATTTCTATCATGGAACATTTTCACATACCATTGAAAAGAAAAACCATCAAATGAAGTTAACGATCTTCCACTATTGAAAGAAAACACTAACATATACAATATTGGGAAATAGAAAAATACCAAAATAAGTCCAAGGATTAGACGTTTCATAAATTTATTATTTTTCATTGATTAACGACCTCCCTTTCTTATTCTAGCTCCATCATCCCCTTTATCAAGACGTCTAGTAATATACATACTAATCATGATGATAACCGCCATAATCATACTAATTGCACTACCAAAGTTCCATTCTCCAACTGTGATGAATTGATTTTCAATGACATTTCCAATCATCATATATCCTCCACCACCCATTAATTTAGGAATAACAAAACTTGAAACCGCAGGTAAAAATACTAATGTAATACCAGTTATAACTCCTGGTAAGGACAATGGTAATGTGATATTTAAAAATCTCTGCATACGATTGCATCCTAAATCATTTGCTGCATCCAATAATGACTTATCCATTTTTGCAAGTGAACTTTCAATTTGTAAAATCATAAATGGAATAAAGTTATATACCATACCTAATATAACTGAAAAATCTGTATATAACAATTTCGTAGGTTCAAATCCAAAGAAATTAAAAATATGACTAATTAATCCATTATCCGCAAGAATTCCAATCCATGCATATGTACGAACAAGCATATTGATCCACATTGGTAATGTAACTAATAAAATTAATAAATTTCTTGTTTTTGTATCACATTGACTAATTGCATAAGCTACAGGATATCCTAATAAAATACATATAATCGTAGTTATAAAAGCAATTTTCAATGATAACCATAAAGTTCTTAAAAAATCTGGGTCTGTAAAGAACTTTTGAAAATGTTCTAAAGTAAATTGTATGGAAACAACATCATTCCCTGTTTTTGTAAATGCATAAAACACAATTAATAACATAGGAATAACAATCATTAATGTAATCCATACAATATACGGAATTGTTAATCTCTTAAATGTCTTCATTTTTAAAATCCTATCTTACTCATAACATGGATATCCTCAGGGAAGAATGAAAGACCCACTTCTGCACCTTCCTCAGCAATATCTGTTGTATGTATTTTGAATTCTCGACCTTGTGTACTAAATGTTACTTTATAAGTTCCTGCAGTAATTGTATCTGGATCAAAATCGTATTCAACATTGGAAATTTCCACATCACTTTCATCACTCAATTTCCAACTCTGTGCATTTGCCCATGTTTTTAGATCCGTATCTAATGCAGCACTTTCTTTAATTTCATCTACTGTTTTAAAGAAATTAAATGCTGCAATTGCCTCATTTGCTTTTGGATTTTCTACATATTGTTGTTTTACTACGAAAACATTAATTGTTACACTTGTTCCATTTGAAGTAGAGAATGTTACTGGATACGTACCAATCTCTTCTTTGATGTCATACTCAATTTTAGAAATAGAAATATATTCATCATTTTCCGTACTCCATGCTTGCGCATCTGCACGGGCAATAATTTCTGCATCATTCAATTCTTCCATATCTTTAATATCTACATAAAAATCATTCGCAGATATTTTTTCACTCGCATCACTAGAAGAAATATCATGTTCTTGTGTAACTTGCATATCCACACTTACCGTTGTACCTGGTACTGTTTCTACCATAATTTCATAATGTACACCTTTAAATAAAACAGATTTTACAACCCCTGTCATTTTTCCTTCTTCTTCTTTGACAATATCTAAATCTTCTGGACGAATCACTACATCTACCGGTTCATTTTTCTTAAATCCAAAATCTACACAATCAAAATCAATATCATCAAAACGAACTTTATAATCTTCTAACATAATTCCAGGGATAATATTACTTTCACCAATGAATCTTGCAACATAACAATTTTCTGGTTCATTATAAATATCCGTAGGAGTTCCTACTTGTTGAATTTCCCCATCTTTCATTACTACAATTTTATCTGACATTGTTAATGCTTCTTCTTGATCATGAGTTACATAAATAAAAGTGATTCCAACTTCTTGTTGAATCTTTTTTAGTTCATATTGCATTTCTTTACGTAACTTTAAATCCAACGCTGCCAATGGCTCATCAAGTAATAATACTTTTGGCTCATTTACTAACGCTCTTGCAATCGCAATACGTTGTTGTTGCCCACCAGATAACAAAGTAACATCTTTATCTTCAAAACCTTCTAAGTTAATAAGTTTCAACATCTTCATTACTTTTTGTTCAATAACATCTTTACTCATTTTTTTAATTTTTAATCCAAATGCGATATTATCATAAACATTCATATGTGGAAACAAGGCATATTTTTGAAATACTGTATTCAATTCTCTTTTATATGGAGGAAGATCCGCGATATCTTCTCCATCAAAGATGACTTGTCCTTCTGTTACATCTAAAAAGCCCCCTAAAATTCTTAATAAGGTTGTCTTTCCACAACCACTAGGTCCCAATAAAGTAACAAATTCATTTTCATATATATCTAAATTAATTCCTTTTAAAACCAACTGCCCATCAAAATCTTTTACAATGTTTTTAAACTGAATAAGCTTATTTTTTTCCATTTCCATAGTATTCGTCTCCTTTAAAATAATGGTGGTGTTGTAATCCACAATACTTTTGCATCTTTTTTTCCTTCATTCTGTAAATAATGACGAAAATTTCCAACTACATAGAATGTTTCTCCTTCTTTAACTGGACATTTTTTTTCACCATTTACTAAAACCACACTGCCTTCTAAAACATATCCAAATTCTTCTCCATGATGTGGATTCAAAATCATACTTTTTCCGTTTGGATGTAATGTCAACAAAATTGGCTCCATTTCATTTTTTTGTGCATTTGGAACAATCCAATGAATACAATAATCATCATGTTCATCAACAAAATAATCCTCTTTTTTAAAAATTACTTTTCCTTCTTTTGTTTCTTTGAAAAAAGATCCTAAATCTGTCCCAAGCGCTTCTAATATATCTTCTAAAGTAGAAACAGATGGGGATGTCAAGTTTCTTTCTACTTGAGATAAAAAACCTTTTGTTAATTCACTTCGTGAAGCCAATTCTTCAAGTGTTAAATGATTTTGGGTTCGTAATGCCTTAATTTTACTACCAATATCCATATGCCCTCCTTCTGTTTACTAAAATTAAACATTTTGTATAATATTTAAAACCATTTGCATTCTTATTATACCTATATTTTTCTGTTTATCAACACTTTTATTAAGGTTTCAATGTTATTTTAAAAATACTTACTTCTTTCGATTTAAAATATTCTCTACCATGTTTATCCCAATACAATTTGCTTTCTTAATTACAAAAGGAATTTTTTAAGAATGTTTTAAAATTTTCTATAAAACCATTGAATAATTAAATTACTTATTGATTCATACCCTACCTTATATATTCGTTGTTGTTTTTGCGATTAGTGGAATTTCTTATATTAACCATCGGTATCTTCTCAACATGGATATATTTTCATTTGTTTAAAATGTCTATCCTAGTTTTACTAGTATGAACAAAGAATACTACATCATTAACGAACACTCGTGGTATTATAATTGCTCCAATTAAAATTTCTTATTGTTAATATTACCTAGGAAATACTTTATCTTTCTAAACATAATAAAATCCCACCTCCATAGAGAAATGAAATTTTAGTTATTTCATCTATCTACTTTAGTGGGATTATCTTAATTTTTTTCCACCTTTACCATTTATTTATTTTAAAAATCTAAATTCTCCAAAAGACGAAGCTACATGATAATCAGGATTTTCAGTTTTTGGATCAACCCATGAAATCCACTCCATAACTGGTTCTTTTCCTTTTTTAGGAGTTGAAAATTCTGCACGATAAATACCTGTATTCATGACATTATTTTCATTAATTAATTTTTTGTCTCTTAAATATTGCATCGGTATTAATCCTTCTACAGTATATCCTTTCTTCGTTATAAGTGCTTTTGTTTGCAATCCATCTAAATTCCAGTCACCATCAAAATCACGATAGTAAATAACAGAATAATCATGTATTCTACCTTTTGGATCAATTTCTAATCCATAATACGGTTCCATCCCTTCTGGTCCTGGAACATCAATATATTTACCACCAAAGAAAATTTCAACTCGATCTTCTAAATCAACAACATTTTCATCTCCTTCTTTCTTTGGTTCTGCTACTACGACATCATGATCAGTTACATCAAAACTAAAATACATATTTTTTTCATCATAATATGCTTTAAATACTGTACTAGGAGCTTCTTTATTTTCCCACGGGAAATGAAACCCTCCTTGAATACTAGGAATTTCTTTCCAAATATCGTCTGTTAAATCTCCATCTAATTTAATTTCTTTATCTCTCTTCACAACATCATAATGAGACATTACCGCTTGATTATAGGCGATTTTTGATCCTGTTTCACCTGTCATTGCTTCATCTTTATTATTAGAACATCCTACTATCCCTAAAGCACAAATAGAAACACATAAAGCAATTAATTTTTTCATTTTTTTTAATCTCCTCTCAAAAAAGACAAACATAAAAACAACTTGTATTTCTAATTTTTATTGTTAAGAGATCTCTATACCTTTAATTTAACACAGTTTATATAAAAGTCAAATATTATTCATCATCCATCTAGTCTTTATAATAAAAGCTATTATATAAACTCATTAGATTTGATTTATGAGCAAACAAAATAATTCTTTTGCTTTTGAATCTTTAAGAAAAACATAATTAAATTCATGAATAATTTTATTATTTAGACGAAATGTGGCAATCTCTTTATTTTTTCTAGGTATCGATTCATATACAAATGATATGCCCATATTTAATTCAACTGCAGATTGAATTAAATGAAGACTGTTTATTACAGAATAACGTTTAAATGTAGCCATTGAATAATTATGTTCTGTTAAAAATTGTTCGAATACTTTTCTTGTCCCAGAACCTTTTTCTCGTAATAAAATATGTTCATTAAACAGTTCGTCAAAAGTGATTTTTTTATTCGCAAACGGATGTTGTTTAGAACATATTCCTATCAATTCTTCTTTTTTAAACAATTTAAAATCATACTTTGTTTTATCAAAATACCCTTCTATTATTAAAAAATCAAGTTCCTGGTTTTTTAATTGATTTAATAAATTTTCAGTATTATCAATTCGTAATTCAAATTGAATATTTGGATTCGTTAAACAAAACTTTACTAGATCATCAATTGCATAATCACCAATCGTTTTAGTTGCACCAATTCTAATATTTTGTTGTTCTGGATTTTTTAATTGTTCTTTAAACATACGCTCATTATAAATAACAGAACGTGCATAAGATTCTAGTTTCATACCAAAAGAAGTTTTCCTCAATTGCTTATGTTCATATTCAAATAATTTTACCTGATATATTTCTTCTAAATGATGAATATGCTGTGTCACTGCTGGTTGTGTCATATTCAATTCTTCTGCCGTTTTTCGATAATTCATTGTTTCGCATAATTTTAAAAATGTATAAATTCGATAATCTAACATAGAATCACCCTTTGTATATTTTCTATATCATTATACTTAAACAAAATACTCAAGTCAAAATCATCTACAACCCTTACTCTCTATTATAATTAGACATTTAGTTTCTCTAATTATTTCATTCTTTGAATAATATCATTTGCCTTTTGATAGATAATCTCTGGATCTTCTTGAATAAAAAATTCTCCGTTTTCATATAAAATTTTACCATCCACCATAGTCATTTTAATATTTATTTTACTACCACTATATACAATATTTTTTACAATATTATTCAACGGTTGCATATTTGGCTGATGTAAATCAATCATAATAAGATCTGCCAACTTTCCTACCTGTAAACAATCACAGTCTTTTAATCCCATTGCAATTGCCCCATTACATGTTGCCATTTTGATTACTTCTTCTGCTGAAACACTGGATGCATCTGATGTTTGTAGCTTAGCTAGTCCAGTGACTAAAGACATTTCTTTAAACATATCTAAACAATTATTACTTGCAGGACCATCTGTTCCAATTGCTACCCGTATTCCCATATCTAACATTTTTTGAATAGGAGCAATTCCACTTGCAAGTTTAATATTAGACCCAGGATTCGTTACAACCGTTAAATTCTTTTCACGATAAATAGATAAGTCTTCTTCATTCATATATATACAATGATATCCACCACCGCCATATTCAAACAATCCTAATGAATTGAATAATGATGTTGGTGTTTTTCCATAACGTTTTATGCATTCATCAACTTCTCGTCTTGTTTCTGAATTATGCATATAAACCGGTGCTTGATATTTTTTTGATAATTTCGCTATTCCTTCTAGTAATTGTTTAGAAGTAGTATATTCTGCATGAAATCCTAAGCAATATGAAATTAATGGATGTTTATGATGAAACATCTGATATTCTTCTTCCATTTCTTCTAACGATGAATAGAAATTGTTTAATGTACTTACCAATACGGTACGAAATCCACAATCAATACTAGCTCTCGCAATTTCTTTTGGATGAAAATACATATCAAAGTTTGCTGTAATTCCACTTGTTAAATACTCCATAATTGCTAACTTCGATAACCAATAAATATCATCTTCTGTTAATTGTGCTTCTTTAGGAAACACTTTATCATGTAACCATTCAAACAAAGGCAAATCATCTGCATAAGATCTTAAAAACGTCATAGCAGAGTGTGTATGTGCATTCTTAAATCCAGGCATTATTAAATTTTTTTGTACATTAATTTCTCTATCCCATAAAATATTATTCTTTATCTTCTTACCTACATATATAATTCGATTTCCTTCAACCCAAAGTTCTCCATCTATAATATCACAAGAATCCTTGGCTAAAGTTAAAATTTTTGCATTATAAAAACGTATTTTCATAGATATTCTCCTATACTTTATTCTATTATATTTTCCACATTAGAAATTGATTTGAAATAAGTTTTCTAAAAATAAAACTATTTTAGTTAATCATTTATATTCATCTTATCACAATTACTTTCCTTTTCTAGAGTTTAACATATAAAAAAAGATAGAAAATTATATTTTCTATCAAACTCAATATTTTATTTTCATTACAATTTATATTTCATATCATATTCTTGGAAATAACTTGCATACTCTCCAGTTTTTTCTTTACGATATTGACTTAAATAAGCATGTGTATCAAATTCATTTCCTGCCATTTCAATTAAACAAACCGCAACATTTGAACAATGGTCTGAAATACGTTCACAATTATTTAATAATTCACTAAAATATAATCCTAAATCTAAATTACATTCTCCACGACTTAAACGTTCTACATGACGCATCTTTAATTCATCACATAAAATACGAATTAAATCTTTTAGAGGTTCCACATGTTTAGCAATCGTTAAATCCTTACTTTCAAATGCTTCGATTGTAACACCAATAATTTCTTTTGTACTTGATTCTAATACTTGTAATTCATGCTCTGCTTGTGAAGAAAATTCAAGGTTTTTTTCAGCCAAGTCTTTAAATACTTTCGCAATGTTATAAGCATGATCACCCATACGCTCAAAATCACCAATACTATGTAAAAATTGTGATACATCTCTACTCAAGGCAGCACTCATCTGGATTCCTGTTAATTTCATTAAATATTGCCCTAATCGATCTTCTGACTTATCAATATTTGCTTCTCGACTTATCAATTTTTTAAACGATTTATCTGAATAGTCTCCATATAATCCAAATGCGCGATGTAAATTTTTTTGACATCCTTTTGCCATTGCTAAAATTGCTTTATGACATTGATTAATTGCAATTGGTGGGTATGCTAAGAATCTTTCTTCTAATATATCAAAATCTTCTTCCTCTTCCTCTTCATCTTTTGAACCAGGAACTAAAAATGTAACTAATTTTTCAATATAGCGAGTGTAAGGTAACAAAATCATCATTGCAGTTCCACGATAAATCGTATTGAGCATTGCAATATATACTGGTGACATTGTTAAATTAAAAATCTCACTAGACAAAAATAAATGAGCACAGAAAAATACAGTAGAACCTAAAATGGTTGAACATATGTCATTTACCAAATAACATAATGCTGTTCGTTTTCCATATGTGTTCGTTCCAATAGCAGATAGTAACACTGGAGATGCAGCTCCAATTCCAATTCCCATAATCATTGGGAAAACTGATTGGAATGTCAATGCTCCAGTCACAGATAATGCTTGCAAAACCCCAACAGAAGCTGAAGCACTTTGCAAAATCGCCGTTAATAAAAGTCCAAACAAAATTCCTAATACTGGGTTTGTAAATGAAGTTAACATTCCAATAAAAGCTGGAGATTCTTTTAGCGGTGCAACAGCTCCAGACATTGTCTGCATTCCAATCATTAAAACAGCAAAACCAAGCATAATGCTTCCTACATTTTTTAGTGTTTCATTTTTAACAAATGTTTTAAAAATAATACCTAAAATTGCAACAATTGCCGAAATCGTAGCTGTCGATAATAACATTGCAATACCTTGTTGTCCTTCAATATAAGAAAGACATAAAACCCAACCAGTAATACTAGTACCAATATTAGCCCCCATAATAATACCGATTGCCTGAGCAACCTTCATCATTCCTGAGTTTACAAATCCAACAACCATAACTGTTGTAGCTGATGACGATTGGATTACCGCAGTTACTCCAGCACCTAATAAAAGTCCTTTAATCGGTGTACTTGTTAATTTATATAAAATATGTTCTAAACGATTTCCAGCTACTGCTTTCAATCCGTCACCCATAACAGACATTCCATATAAAAACAAAGCAACTCCACTTAATAAACTCAAAATTAAAACTATTAAGTCGATATCCATAATTCCTCCGCGAATGTTTAATTCGATTTTATTTACACAGTATATTTTATCACAAAAAAACATAATTCAACACATTTGTAAAATTTTTATAAAAAAAATGTATAAATTATGTAAATTAACCCTCGCTATTTTCTTTTTAACATAATGTATAGTAACATTTGCTTCCATAATTTTTTTAATAAGAATTTCTATCATCATAATACACTTTTTATAATTTGATCCAATTAACTCATAATATCTACATATCCTCTATATAGAAAATAACCTAACACAACTCGTCAGGTTATTTATATATTTATCTTATTAATATTTCTAATTTTTTACTTTCCGAATATGCGGATTCCATTGTCCAATCACTTGTCCCACTGTTGAAACTGTAACAAATGCTTTTGGATCTTTTTTATGTACAAATTCTAATAGCTTAGCATATTCATTGGGTTGTAAAATAGTAACTAATTCCATTCTTTCTTTATGATTCCATCCACCATAAGTCGGATATAATGTCACTCCACGATTTAGATTTTGAATTATAAACTTTTGTATTTCAGAATAATTTGGAGAGATAATGGTAACTTTTTTTCGAATACGGGATCCATCAATAAAATAATCTAGCACAATTCCCCCAAGATATGTTCCAACTAAACTTACAATAAATATTTTTTTATCACTAACTAGCAAAGATGTAGCTGCAACTGCAAATCCAGAAAGCATAACACCTTTACCCAATTCTACATGCAAATATTTATTTAATAATTTTGCGACAATATCTAGTCCACCAGAAGAAGCATTAATATTAAATAACATTGCTTGTCCTAAACTTAAAACTAACACAAAACAGATTACATTTAAAAATAAATCATCTGTTAATTCTTGAACATTCGGACTTATGATTTCAAATATTCTCATATACAGAGGCAGTAAAATTGAAGTAATAACTGTTTTTCCTCCAAATTCATTCCCTATAAAAATAAATCCTAAAATTAAAAGTCCTATATTTAATATCAACGTTAGCGTAGAAACTGACAAAGGAATAAAATGTGTTAAGACAACTACAACACCTGAAATTGTTCCAATTACCAAATTACTAGGAATCATAATATAATATACTCCTAGTGCGATTATAAACATCCCTACAATTAATATCAAAAGTTCTTTAAAACTTATTTTTTCTTTCATCTTTACCCCT
>JAHHST010000001.1 GCA_020025055.1 Longicatena sp. | reverse complement strand
TAAAAGATAAAGATATCACAAAACAAGCAGAAGTAGATGCAATGGCAGAAGCAATTGAAAAAGCAATTGCAGAGTTAGATAAAAAAGAAGTTGTAAACAAAGATGCATTAGAAGCAGCAATTTCTAAAAAACCTGCAAAAGAAGAAAATGCATATACAAAAGCAAGTTGGAAAGCATATCAAGAAGCATTAAAGAAAGCAAAAGAAGTAAATGCAAACAAAAATGCAACACAAGAAGAAGTGAATGCAGCAAAAGAAGCATTAACACAAGCAATGCAAGGATTAAAAGAAAATCCAAATTTAACACCATTGGAACCAGCGAAGCCAATTATTCCAATGATACCGCTTGAACCAAGCAAACCAGTTACTCCAATGATACCGCTAGAACCAAGTAACTCTGTTGTACCGATGGAACCATTAAAACCATCTACATCAATAGATACAACAAAACCAGAAAAACCAAATCATGTTGATAAAGAAGAAACACCAGTAACAGGAATTTCAACGAATACAGCATTATTATGGAGCGTAATGTTAGGTGCAGCGGCAGTTGTAGTTCGAATGATGAAGCATCGTAAATTGGGGTAGTACAATAATAAGAATGTTTTAAACATTTATTAATATTTTTAATATAAGGATGGGGGTAACTCATCCTTTTTTTGTTTTTGTTAAAAAAATTTTATGAATTGTATTTTTTGATAACTGTGATAATATGTAAGCATGTTTTAGAAAGGGTTTGAGTATTGAACTATGAGATTAGATAAATATTTAAAGACATCACGTATTTTAAAACGTCGAACAGTTTCCAAAGAACTTGCAGATCAACAACGTGTATATGTAAATGGAAGAGTTGCAAAACCTTCTACAGAAGTAAAAGTTGGGGATATCATTCGTATTTTATTTGGATATCGTGAATTAACTGTAAGAGTGTTAATGATTCAAAAACAAGTAAGTAAAAATGATGCAGCATTAATGTTTGAAGTGATTGAAGAAAAGAAAATTGAAAAACAGGAAGATGGACAGAGTGAATATGAAAACGTTAAGATTGGATAAAAAAGATATTCATACAGTTGTTGAATTGTTAAAAGAAGGAAAAGTAGTAGCATTTCCAACTGACACTGTATATGGATTAGCAGTTATTTATGAAAATGAAGAAGCATTAAATGCATTGAAAAAAAGCAAAGGTAGACCAGAAAATAAACCAATTCCAACTATGGTTGCATCGATTGAACAAATGGAAACAATTGCATATGTAGATGAAAAAGCAAAATGTTTAGCAAATGCATTTATGCCAGGTGGATTTACTATGATTTTAAAAAAGAAAGAAAATTTGCCAGATTATATTACAAATGGATTAGATACAGTAGGTATTCGTATGCCTGATGATGAATTTATTTTAAATTTAATTCATTTATGTAATAAACCATTACTTGTTACAAGTGCAAATTTAAGTGGATTACAACCAGGAAATACAACAGAAGAAGTATTAGAACAACTAGATGGAAGAATTGATGCGATTGTGAATGGAACACCAGCAGGAACGATGGCAAGTACAATCGTAGATATGAGTAGTTCAAAATTAAATATTATACGAGATGGTGCAATTACAAAAGAAGAAATCATGGAAGTTGTTAATAAATGCTAAAATCATATAGAATTATAAAAAAATATTGTATAATGTAAATGTAGATGAATATAGGAGGAATTTAAAAATGAAAATTGCATTAGCATGTGATCATGGAGCTTTCGAATATAAAGAAATCGTAAAAGAAATGTTAACAGAAATGGGACATGAAGTAGAAGACTTTGGATGTCATTCAACAGCATCTGTTGATTATCCTGATTATGCTGCACCTGCAGCACAATCTGTAGCAGATGGAAAAAATGATCGTGGTATTGTAATCTGTGGAACAGGAATTGGTGTAAGTATTACAGCAAATAAAATTAAAGGAATTCGTTGTGCATTATGCAACGATCCAGTAAGTGCTAAATTAACTAGAGAACATAATGATTCAAACGTTTTAGCAATGGGACAACGTATTCTAGGTGTTGAATTAATGAAAGAAATCGTTCGTGTTTGGATTAATACAGACTTCTCAAATGATGAAAGACATCAACGTCGTATTAATAAATTAATGGCTTTAGAAAAATAAACAAGATGTAGGTTGCATGAACGATGAGTTCTTGTAACCTTTTTTTATTAGGAGAAATGCATGGAAAAGAAAAATAATTATTTATTAAAACTTGTACAATGGATTGAATATATGATTGCATTTGTGTTAATTATTGGAATTATAGTTACATTATGTGTATTTTTGCTGACAAATGCAAAAGCAATGTTATTACAAACCTTTGATTTAGATCAGTTTTTAAGTGCTATTTTAACGATTTTAGTTGCGATTGAATTTGTCAAAATGTTACTGTTACATACTCCTGAATCTGTTATGGAAGTAGTATTGTATGCAGTAGCAAGACAAATTATCTTATCTCATGACAATGCAATGGAAAATTTAATTGGGGTAATTGCGGTAGCAATTATATTTATCATTAGAAAATATTTATCTATTGATAAAAATTAATTTTATGAAAGCCGTATCATATAAAAAAATGCCCAAAACATAGGAATATATGTGATAAAAAATTATATGAAAGAAGTTTAAAAAAAAAGTTTCCATGATATAATGGTAGCAACGTAAGATTTAGACATTTTATAGAAAATGTCTGCTTACAAGGAATGCGAAATATGTTACAGTATTATCGCAAAAAAAGTAAGGAGATTAAATATGTTAAAAGTATTAGAGCATCCTTTAATTACGCATAAATTAACACAAATGCGTAAAAAGGAAACAGGAACAAAAGATTTTCGACAAAATCTAGATGAAATTGCAGGACTAATGGCTTATGAGATTTCAAGAGATTTTCCTTTAAGGGAAGTTGAAATTGAAACACCTGTTACAAAAACAAAAACAAGTGAATTAGCTAAAGAAATTGTATTAGTTCCTATTTTGCGTGCTGGTTTAGGTATGGTAAATGGAATTTGTGATTTAATTCCTACTGTAAAAATTGCACATGTTGGATTGTATCGTGATGAAGAAACTTTAGAACCACATACGTATTTTGAAAAATATCCAAAACAAATCAAAGATGCGGTTGTCATGATTGTAGATCCAATGCTTGCAACTGGTGGTAGTGCAATTGCTGCAATTGATATGGTGAAAAAACAAGGCGCTAAAAATATTCGTTTAGTATGTTTAGTTGGTGCACCAGAAGGTGTGCGTGCAGTTGAAAAAGCACATCCAGAAGTGGATATTTATCTTGCAGCTCTTGATGAAAAATTAAATGAACATGGATATATTGTTCCAGGTTTAGGAGATGCAGGAGATCGTATTTTTGGTACAAAGTAAAATGAAAGAATATTATAAAGCGTTACGCTTTATGATGATGATTTTACTAAGTTCAATTTTGGCAGTTTGTATTGGTATATGGTTGGATCAAAAATTACATACAACCCCCATTATGATAATCTTATTATTAGCGTACGCTATAGGTAGTAGTTTCTATTTATTGATGAAAGGATGGGATCAGCATGATGGATGAAGTTTCACAAATGGGAAAAGAAATTCGTCGGCTTACATTAGCACTTGCTTTCATTGTTAGTGGTCTTTCTATTCTTATCTTTCATGGTCAATTTAAAGTGATTGGAATTGGTATTATCATTGGGGCACTTACTGGAATTATTGGGTTTTCTATGATTACGAATATGACTCGTCGTATTGAATTGTATGGAAATGCGAAGGCAAAAGGAAGCGCAAGTTATATACAGCGATATGCTATATATACTGTGGTATTCTTATTAGCAGCTTATGAAGGAGTTAATATTATAGCTCTTTTTATAGGGATATTACTTCATAAAGGGGCAATTCTTATATATGTATTTTTACATAGAAAGGAGGATTGATTTGTGGAATTTGTAATCCAAATAGGTGGAATGACATTTCAAGTTCATCCATCCATCGTCAATTGGCTATTGCTTTGCGTAGTCTTAGCTATCTTTTTTATAGTAGCTGGAAATAAGATTAAGAAAGCAGATCCAACAAAGCCGCCAAAAGGCTTTGTGCTTGTATGTGAGTATTTAGTAAATCTTAGTACAGGAATTGTATCTGGAAACTTAAAATCACGTACAAGATTATATTTACCATTTTTTGGTACTTTAATTTTTTTGATGGCTCCAAGTAATCTTTTAGGATTAATCGGATTGCAACCCCCAACATCAAACTTAAGTGTCAATGTAACATTAGCACTTATGATGTTTTTATTAATTCAATTCGTTGGTCTTAAAGAAAAAGGAGCAATAGGAAGATGGAAAGAGTTAACCGATCCATTTATTCTATTCTTACCAATGAACTTATTAGGTGATTTGGCATTGCCAGTATCCTTATCACTACGTTTGTTTGGTAACTTACTTGCTGGTACGATTATTACTACATTAGTTTATACGCTTATGAAGTTAGTTATGCCCCTAGGTGTTTTAGGATTCTCTTTTACACCGTTCTTACATGCGTATTTTGATATCTTCTCAGGGTTAATTCAAACCTACATATTCTTCACTCTTGCAAGTTTCTTCTTGAGTGAATCATATGCTGATGAAGAAGAATAAGTAATAAAAAAAGCTATTTATTGATAAATATAGGAGGAAATTAAAATGGCTGAATTTAATGAATTTTTCGTAAAAGGTATGGCACTTTTAGGTGCTGGTATTGCTATGATTGCTGGTTTAGGTCCTGGTATTGGTCAGGGTATTGCAGCAAGTAAAGGTGCAGAAGCAGTTGGACGTAACCCAGAAGCTGCAAGTAAAGTTCGTTCTATCATGGTATTAGGTATCGCCATGGCTGAAACAACTGGTATCTATGCATTAATCGTTGCATTATTATTAATTTTCTTAAAAGGATAAGATATCTAGCAAAGCTACAAGGAGGATGAGCAGATGGATATAAATATTTCAAATTACCTGCGCATAAATCCTGTGGATATGGCTCTTGTTTGTATTTCTACCCTTATTATTTGTTTGATTGCAAAGCATTATTTTTGGGATGTAATTTTAGAATTTTTCCAAAAACGTCAAGATGCTATTGCAGCAGATATCAATGCTGGAGAAGAAGCTAGAAAAGCTGGAGAAAGCTATAAAGAACAGTATGAAATGCAAATGGCAAATGTCAAAAGTGAAGCTTTTGATATTTTAGAAACTGCGAAACAAAATGCAAGTGCTGAAAAGAAAGAAATTTTAGCAAAAGCAAGAGAAGAAGCAGATGGATTAAAAACAAAAGCGATGCAGGATATAGAACGTGAAAAAGTTCAAGCACAAAAAGAAATGAAACAAACCATTGCAGATGTTGCGTTTGAAGCAGCAAGTAAAATTATTGAAAAAGAACTTGATGAAGAACAACAACAAAAATATGTAAATGATTTTATTGAACATGCAGGTGATGACTCATGGCAAGCTTAGTTAGTAAAAACTATTGTGATGCATTATTTGCGTTAGGACAAGAAGATCAAAAATTAGATGTATTTAAAGAACAGTTAAATATTGTTGCAGACAGTGTGAAAAACGATATGGATTTTAAATCTGTTATGGTACATCCAAAAATTAATAAAGAAGAAAAGAAAAATATTATCGGATCTGTTTTTGGTACACAGATTGATCATATGTTATTAAACTTTTTAAAATTATTAATTGATAAAGGGCGTTTTTCAAAACTAGAAGAAATTCGTAAAGAATTTAATAAAGAATATAACAAATTTAACAATATTCAAGTGGTTTATGTAAAAAGTGCTACAAAATTAAAAGATAACGAAGTTCAAAAGTTAAAAGAAACATTAGAAACAAAATTAAATAAAAAAGTAGAGTTTGTACTAACAACAGACGAAAGTCTGCTTGCTGGTATTCGCATTAAAATCAATGATCAGATTATAGACAATTCAGCAGATGGAAGACTACAACGTTTAAAACGCTCTGTTTTGAATATATCTGAAGGAAAGTAATTAAGCGAGGTGAATGTGGTGAGTTTGAGACCAGAAGAAATTAGCAAACTGATTAAAGAACAGATACGCCGCTACGATGATGAATTAGAAGTTGGAGAAACTGGTACTGTAATTACCATCGGTGATGGTATATCACTTGTTCATGGTCTAAAAAATGCAATGTCTGGAGAATTATTACTATTCCCACATGATGTATATGGAATGGTATTAAACCTTGAAGAGGAACATGTTGGAGCCGTATTATTAGGTGATGACAAAGGAATCAAAGAGGGAGACGAAGTAAAACGTACAGGGAAAATCGTAGAGGTTCCTGTTGGGGATATGATGCTTGGACGTGTTGTAAATGCATTAGGACAAGCAATTGATGGAGGAACACCTATTGTAAGTGATAAATTCCGTCCAGTAGAACGTGTAGCTCCTGGGGTTATGACACGTAAAAGTGTTCATCAACCAGTTCAAACAGGTTTAAAAGTTATCGATTCTATGATTCCTATTGGAAAAGGACAACGTGAGTTAATCATTGGTGACCGTCAAACAGGTAAAACAGCAATTGCGATTGATACAATTATCAATCAAAAAGATAAAAACGTGAAGTGTATCTATGTTGCGATTGGACAAAAAGCAAGTACAGTTGCACAAATCGTTGAAAAATTAAGAAGTCATGGAGCTATGGAATATACAACAATCGTATCTTCTACAGCAAGTGATCCTGCTCCATTACAATATATTGCACCATATGCAGGATGTGCGATTGGTGAAGAATGGATGGAAAATGGAGAAGATGTTTTAATTATTTATGATGACTTAAGTAAACATGCGGTAGCTTATCGTACAATGTCATTATTATTAAAACGCCCACCTGGACGTGAAGCATATCCAGGAGATGTATTCTATTTACATAGTCGTTTATTGGAACGTGCAGCAAAATTAAATGATGAATTAGGTGGAGGAAGTTTAACTGCTTTACCAATCATTGAAACACAAGCTGGTGATATCTCAGCTTATATTCCAACAAATGTTATTTCAATTACAGATGGACAAATTTTCTTACAAACAGAATTATTTAATAGTGGGGTAAGACCTGCAGTAGATAGTGGTTTATCTGTATCTCGTGTAGGTAGTGCAGCTCAAATCAAAGCAATGAAACAAGTGAGTGGAAGCTTAAAATTAGAATTAGCACAATTCCGTGAAATGCAAGCTTTCGCAAAATTTGGTAGTGATTTAGATGCAGCTACTACAGAAACATTGGCTCATGGAGAACGATTAACAAAATTATTAATTCAAAATCAATATGAACCAATGCCAGTAGAACATCAGGTATTATCTTTATTTGCGGCAAAACATAAATTCTTGAAACCTGTTAAAGTTGATCAGGTAAAAGTATATGAAAGAGAAATGCTAAAATATATGGAACGTGAACATGCAGATATCATTAAAGATATTCATGAAAAAGGTGCATTAGATGATGCATTATCTGCTCGTATAACAGAAGCATTGAAATCTTTTGAAACTGTATTCAAGAATACGTTAGAAGGATAGTTTATGGCAGCAGGTAAGCTAGAGATAAAAGCGCGTATTCGCTCTGTTGAATCAACTAAAAAAATTACCAAAGCGATGCAGCTAGTAGCTACTAGTAAACTAAAAAAACAAAAATTGTATATGGAAGAGAATCGAGAATATGCATATTATTTAAAAGAAACTGTGCAGGAAATATTATCTTCTATTGAACATTCTCGTCATCCATATTTAACAAAAAATGAAAATGCAAAACCATTAACCATTGTATTTACAAGTGATATGGGATTATGTGGTGGATACAACGCAAACATTTACCGTATGCTTCAAAATGAAATTGGAAATGATGGAGAATTTGTGATGATTGGTAGTCGTGGTGCTAACTGGATTCGCAATAAAAATTTTCATGTTGTTAGAGAAGAAACGGATTTAGAGGATGAATGTTACAGTGAACTTGTAGCTATTGCGGATGAAGCATTAGAAAAATACCGCAATAAAGAAATATCAGAAATTCGTATAGTATATACACATTTTGTGAATTCAGTAAGTTTTGAACCACAGATTGTAACGTTGTTACCAGTGGAAAAAGACGCTGAGCATGTAAAAAAATCTAGTGCAGTTACCATTTTTGAGCCAGCAGGAGATCAAATTTTAGATAATCTTGTACCGATGTATGTTCGTTCATTATTGTATAGTTTCTTTTTAGAAACAAAAACAAGTGAACAAGCAAGTCGTCGTATGGCAATGGAAAGTGCAACAGATAATGCAGAAGAAATAAAAGAAACGTTAGAATTACAATTTAACCAGGCTAGACAGGCCGCTATTACCCAGGAAATTACGGAAATCGTCGGTGGTGTCAACGCTATGGAAGGAGCGAATAGTTGATGAGTAAAAATATTGGAAAAATTGTGCAAGTCATCGGTCCAGTTGTTGACGTTGCTTTCGAAAACGGAGAACTTCCACAGCTATTAAGCGCTATCGAGATTCCTTTAGAAAATCAAGAATCTTTGATTGTTGAAGTTGCGCAACATACAGGTGATGAGCGTGTACGTTGTGTTGCAATGGGAAGTACAGATGGATTAGTACGTGGAATGGATGCAATTGATACAGGGGCTCCAATTGAAGTACCTGTAGGAGATGAAATCCTAGGAAGAATGTTCAATGTATTAGGACGTGAAATCGACGGATTAGGAAAAGTAAATACGGAAAAGCGTATGCCAATTCATCGTAGTGCACCAACATTTGATGAACAACAAACATCTGCAGAAATGTTAGAAACAGGAATTAAAGTTATTGACTTATTATGTCCTTATTCTAAAGGTGGAAAAATCGGTTTATTCGGTGGTGCCGGTGTAGGTAAAACTGTATTGATTCAAGAATTGATTCATAACATTGCCAAAGAGCACGGTGGAAAATCTGTTGTTACTGGTGTAGGAGAACGTACACGTGAAGGTAATGATATGTATCATGAAATGAAAGACAGTGGCGTATTAGATAAAACAGTACTTGTTTATGGTCAGATGAATGAATCACCTGGAGCCAGAATGCGTGTTGGGTTAACTGGACTTACAATGGCAGAATATTTCCGTGATGTTCAACATCAGGATGTATTATTGTTTATTGACAACATTTTCCGTTTCACACAGGCAGGTTCTGAAGTTAGTGCCTTACTTGGACGTATGCCAAGTGCTGTTGGATATCAACCAACACTTGCTACAGAAATGGGACAATTACAAGAACGTATTACTTCTACAAAAGATGGATCAATTACATCTGTTCAAGCAATTTATGTACCAGCAGATGACTTAACTGACCCTGCTCCAGCAACAGCATTTACACACTTGGATGCAAAAACAGTACTTGACCGTGATATCGCTGCTTTAGGAATTTATCCTGCAGTAGATCCATTAGAATCAAGTTCAAGAATCTTAGATCCACTTGTAGTTGGAGAAGAACATTATGAAGTTGCTCGTGGAGTTCAACAAATTCTACAAAGATATAAAGAACTTCAAGATATTATTGCTATCTTAGGTATGGATGAATTAAGTGAAGAAGATAAAATTATCGTAAACCGTGCACGTCGTGTACGTAACTTCTTATCTCAACCATTCCATGTAGCAGAAGTATTCTCAGGAATCAAAGGATGCTATGTATCAAAAGAAGATACAGTACGTAGCTTCAAAGAATTGTTAGCAGGTAAATATGATCATTTACCAGAACAAGCATTTATGTTTGCTTCTACAATTGAGGATGTCGTAGAAAAAGCGAAAGCAATGGAAGGCTAATCTTATGATTAAGCTAAAAATCATTACTCCCCTTGGATTATATAAAGAGGGAGAAGTGGAAGAAGTACATCTAACAACAGTAGAAGGTGAAACAACAATTCTTTCTAACCATATGCCAATTGTTGCAATGCTTAAAACTTGTAAATGTACTCTTACAGAAAATAAGCAGAAAAAAGATTATGCAATGGCTGGTGGTTTAATGCAATTTGCAGACAATGAAATGCGTATTTTAAGTGATGCTGTTGAAGGCAGAGAAGAAATTGATATTGAACGTGCAAAACGTGCGAAAGAACGTGCAGAAGTTCGTTTACAAAAACGTGATCAAGATACAAATATAAAAAGAGCTGAAGTTGCGTTAGCAAAAGCTATTAATCGTATTCACGTATATAATAGTTAAATAAAAAAAGAGGTTATACCAGTTGAATGAACTGACCTTTTAATCGGTAGATTTTAGATCTAACTTTTTGGGGAGGTTCATTTCACTGTATAACCTTTTTTATTGTTTTCTTTGTGCAGCGCTTGGAACATGCAAAATGTTTCTATATTTTGCAACGGTTCTTCTAGAAATCTGAAAACCATTTTCATTTAATAAATAACACAGTTTTTGATCGCTATAAGGGTGGTTAGGATTTTCAGAGTGGATTAAATCTTTTAATGCTTTGTAAACTTCATTTGTACTTTTATCTGATTCAGACACAGATTTTACAAAAAAGTATTTTAATGGAATTATTTGCGTATTAAAGATTAAAGATTTATTTGATATACATCTACTTATTGTGGATTCACTATATTGCAATTCATCAGCAATAATTTTTAATGATAAAGGACGTAATGCCTTTCCTTCTGTAAAGTAAGCTAATTGGTGTGCAATAATGGATTCTGTAATATGTAATAAAGTTGTATTTCTTTTATTAATACTCGAAATAAGATGTTCCGCTTTTACTTTTTCTTGTTTTAAATATTTTTTAGTGTCTTCGTAGTGAGATAAGAAATCATAGGATTGTAAGTGTAATCCGTAGTTATTTCTAAATAGTTCAATATGTACTTCATCATTATCTACAGATACAAAAATATCAGGGTATAGATAAATAGAAGATGAAGCAAAATTTGAACCAGGTTTTGGATTTAGGGATTTTATTAATGAAACAGCCTCTTTTATATCATCTACACTTACTTTTAAATGAGAGGATATCTTGTTTAAATTATTGAGTGCGATGTCTTCTAAAAAATCATTTACTAAAGTAATGGCAAGATTAGATTGTTTATGAGATGTAGAAGTTAATTGTATTAAAAGACATTCTTGTAAATTTCGTGCAAAGATACCAGAAGGTTCAAAGGTTTGTAAAATATTGATGGTATCTTCTATATCATCAATTGAATATTGAGAAAAATATTTTTGAATTTTTTTATTTGAATATGTAAGATAGCCATTTTCATCTAATAGATTAGATAAAAAAATAGCTAAATCTTCATGAATTGGTTTACGATAGCAATGAATTTGTTGTTGTAAAATATCTTGTAATGACTCTTCCTGTACTACATAATTTAACATAAGTTCAAAATTACATTGACATTTACTAATATATCCATCTTCAAACGAATAGTCTTGTTCTAAAAGAGGATTTGATTCTAGTTCGTTCTGAATGTGTTGTTGAAGTTCATAATTTGAAAATTCAAGTATTTTTAAATTTTGTAACTGACGAGTAGACAGTGTTTGAGTTTGTTTTATTTCAGGAATCAGGTTATGAGTAGTTTTCATATGTAAAAACCTCCTTACTAATATATTTACCATATATATAATAAATATAATTATAAAACTATGATGAATTATATGTTACAATCTTATAAAATTAGATTGTAACATATAAATAATATACTGAATGGAGGAATATGATGAATACAGATAATATTGTGCTTACAAGAATAGACAATCGTTTAGTTCATGGTCAAGTAGGAATGACATGGGGACATGTGTTGAATATAAATTCATTAGTAGTAGTGGATGATATGACTGCTACAAGCCCGTTTTCACAGAAACTGATGCAAAGCGTAGCAACTGCAGCTAGTTTAAATATTATATTTTATACAATAGATGAATTTATAAATAACTATTGTAAATTAGATAAGAATAAGAAAATATTTTTAGTGATACCTTCACTTCAAGTTGCTAAAAAAATATTGGAAAAAGATATTTTTTTATCACGTATAAATGTTGGAAATATTCATTATGAAAGAGGTAGGGTGGTATTTAATCATAAGGTTTATTTATCTAAAGAAGATGTAGATGCTGTGAATTATATTTTAAGTAAAGGGGTACAATTATTTTATCAAGATGTACCAGGGACAGCAATTGAAAAATTTACTGAATTAAATTATGATTTAATGAAGATAAAAAGATAATAATATAGATGTAGGTGAAATTATGAAGGAAAAAGTATTTTTAGAATTAATGAATCGAACAAAAGAAAATGTGATAGAAGAAAATAAAGTTTTTACAGCTGCAGATATTGCGTTATCTTTAAATATAGGTAGAAATACAGTTTCACAGTATTTAAATGAAAAAGTAAAACAAGGGGAAGCTATTAAAATAAATACAAGACCTGTTTATTTTTTTGCTCGAAATGTCATTGAAGAAAAAATGATTCGAAAGAGTGATCAAGATGTCTATGAATCATTTGATGATTTTATCAATTGTTTTCGTGAAGACAAAATGGATTTTGAAAATTTAATTGGATATAACAACTCATTAAAGAGTGTTGTTGATCATTGTAAAGCTGCAGTTACATATCCAGGTGGATTGCCAATTCTTATTCAAGGTCCAACAGGAACAGGAAAAAGTATGATTGCTTCTATGATGTATGATTATGCATTAAATCAAAAAATAATAGATAAAGATAAAAGATTTATTGCGGTAAATTGTTCTGAATATGCAAATAATCCAGAATTACTGACAACAAATTTATTTGGGAATGTCAAAGGTGCATATACTGGTGCTGATGAAGATAACGAAGGTTTAATCGCATTGGCAGATGGAGGAATTTTGTTTCTTGATGAAGTGCATTGTTTAAAAGCGGAATGCCAAGAAAAATTATTTTTCTTTATGGATAAACAAATGTACCATAAAGTAGGGGATAATGATAATTGGTATACTTCGAAATGTAGACTTGTTTTTGCTACTACTGAAAATCCACAAAATGCATTATTAAAAACTTTATTACGAAGAATTCCAATTATTATTACTGTACCATCATTAAAAGAAAGACCATTAATAGAAAAAAGAGAATTAATATATGAAATGTTTCATAAAGAAAGTAAACGTTTAAATAAAGAAATATTGATAAGTAATTTGGCCTATCAAACATTGATGGATTTTGAATTTATAGGAAATGTAGGTACATTAAAAAATGCAATTAAAGGAGCTTGTGCAAATTCATTTTTATTGAATAAAGAGTCTAAAAAATTAAAAGTAAAGGTGAAGGATTTGCCTGAATATATTTTTTCAACCTTGAAAACGATGCAACTTAAGTCTACTGTTCACAATACAGAAGAAAACTTGATTCCAATTTCCACATTAAAAAGTAGCTTAAATGATTCTTCATTTATTCTAAAATTGTATCAGCAAATATTGAACACTTATATTCAATATGAAAAAATGAATGATTCATTTGATACATATAAGAATAAAGTTAGTTTAATTATTGAACATTATATAGACTACGTTATGTTTCATGGTAGCTATTTAAACAATACAAACGAAGAGTATTTATTAAAATTATTAGATAAAATATTTTCTATTGTGATGAATAAATATTCTTTAGCAATTCCTAATAATGAAATTAAAATTTATTCAAAAATATTGTTGGAATACTCTAAAAGTTATACAGATACAAATATTTGGACTAGTGAGAATAAAGAAATTATTGATAAAATGATGAATGAATTGCAGGAATATCTACCTCGTGCATTCAATATAGCAACAGAAATTATAGATAATATAAAAATAAATTTGGATATAGAAGTAGATAATTTGTTATTATTTATGATAACAGTTTCTTTTGAAAAGTATCAAGATGATGGTCCTAGTTCTTATGGCGGGGTTATACTATGCCATGGGTATTCAACAGCGAGCAGTATTGCAGAAACAGTGAATAGGATGTTAGGGCAATATATATTTGATGGTATCGATATGGAAATTAATATTTCAATAGATAAAATAGCTAAATTAGTTGAAGAATATATTAAGAGAAAAAGTACAATCAAAGAGTTGATTTTTTTAGTAGACATGGGTAGTTTAGAAGCAATTTATAAAAAAATAAAGCCTGTATTTGATTATAATATTGGAATCATAAATAATGTATCAACAGGAATGGCGTTATCCGTTGGAAACGATATATTACAAGGAAAATGTATTGAAGAAGTATTAGAACATATTAATGAGAAATATAAAATTTCAACTCATTTTGTGAAAAGTAGAAAAAAACAAAAGGCAATTTTATCAATTTGTGCTACAGGTTTTGGTGCAGCACAAAAAATATGTGAATTGTTGATTATGTCATTGCCAAGAAAAATTGATCTGGTTATCATACCATATAACTATAAAGAATTGGTAGAAAATGGAACAAGTGACCTTGTGTTTAATAGGTATGATGTCGATTTGATTATTGGTACATTAGATCCAAAAATAGAGAATATTCCTTTCATGGCAATAGAAAGTGTCATGATGAATGATGAATTTGAGATTATAGAACAAATTATGAAAGAATATTTAAATAATGAAGAGCTAGTTGAATTTAGAAAAAATATTACTAAAAATTTTACTTTATCAAATATTGTAAATCATTTAACTATTCTGAATGGAGAAAAAATTATTAATGATGTTGAAGAAATTGTCACATATCTTGAAAATGATTTAAAAGAAGAACTAGATGCTACGAAAAAGGTAGGGTTATATATACATATTAGTTGTTTAATTGAACGATTGATTTTGAAACAAGCAATTGATGAGGCAAAAGGAATGGAAACTCAAGTGAAAAATGAAAAGGAACGCATTCAATACGTAAAAAATGCTTTTAGTGGCGTAAGTGAAAGATATAGTGTCGAAATTTCAGATATAGAAGCGCTATTTATATTAAATTACTTCAAATAAAACGAAATAATAACAAAAAACGTGTCCGACACTATGTTGGCACGCTTTTTGCTATATATAAGTGAAAGACGGAGGTGGATGATTATGCCAAATATTTTATTAACTCGTATCGATAATCGATTAGTTCATGGACAAGTTGGAGTTACATGGACAAAAACAATTGGTGCAAATTTAATTGTTGTTGCAGATGACGAAACTGCTGGAGATAAAACTGTACAATCGTTAATGGCCATGACAGCAAAATCTTCAGGAGTGGGGATTCGCTTTTTTACAGTTGAACATACTGCAGCTATTATTAACAAAGCAGCACCTACTCAAAAGATTTTTGTAGTTTGTAGAACTCCTAAAGATGTACGTCGTTTAGTAGATTTAGGAGTAGAATTGAAAGATGTGAATGTAGGTAACATGCATTTTTCAGAAGGAAAACGAGCATTATCTAAAAAAGTATATGTAGATGATGAAGATATGGATGATTTACAATACTTAGCATCAAAAGGTTTGAATGTATATATTCAAGATGTGCCAGGAGATACAAAAATATCAATTGAATAAGAATCACAAAGAAAAGGAGAACTATTATTATGGAAATTTCATTAGTACAAGGAATTTTATTGGCAATTATGGCTGTTTTAGTTGGTCTTGATTTTTTCCTTGAAGCATTTTTTGTTTTCCGTCCATTAATTGTAGCGACATTAACAGGAATTATTTTAGGTGATGTTGAACTAGGGTTAAAAGTCGGAGCTTTGATTGAATTAACATTTGCTGGATTAACAGCTGCAGGAGGTACACAACCACCTAACCCAGTATTTGCAGGGTTGATGGGAACTGTATTAGCATATACAACAGGATGTGATACAAAAGCAGCATTAGGATTATGTTTACCATTCTCATTTTTAGGTCAATATGTAATTTTATTTTTCTATTCATCATTCTCATTCTTTATGGGAAAAGCAGACAAATATGCTGCTGAAGCAGATTTGAAAGGAATTGCAAAAATTAACTTTACTACAATGGCTATTGTCTCATTATCATATGGAATTTTAGCATTCTTATGTACATATGTTGCACAACAACCAATGATTGCATTTGTAACTTCATTACCAAAAGTTATTACTCATGGATTAGAAGTTGCTGGTGGAATTTTACCAGCAGTTGGTTTTGCTATGTTATTACGTGTAATGATGAAAGGAAAATATATCCCTTATTTTATTTCAGGATTCTTGATGGCATGTTTTGTTGAAATGTCTAACTTATTACCAGTTGCTATGTTAGGTACAGTATTTGCATTACTTGATTTCTTTGGTGTAAGACAACGTAAACAAGAAATGGATGAATTAATACAAGCGTCAGGAGAATTAGGAGGTAACGAAAATGTTGGAATCTAAAAAATTATCAAAAAAAGATATTACCATATTAGGTATGCGAACATCTTTTTTGCAAGCATCATTTAACTACGAACGTATGCAGGCTTGTGGTTTTACTTGGGCTATGTTACCTGCATTGAAAAAAATATATGGGGATGATAAAGAGAAACTTTCTGCTGCAATGACAGATAATCTTGAATTTATTAATACACACCCTAACTTAGTAGGATTCTTGATGGGATTAATGATGTCACTTGAAGAAGGTGGTGCGAGCCGTGAAACAATTAAAGGTTTAAAATTAGCTTTATTTGGGCCAATCGCAGGTATTGGAGATGCTATTTTCTGGTTTACATTATTACCAATTGTAGCAGGTATCTCTTGTTCATTTGCTGCTCAAGGATCTATTGTAGGACCAATTATTTTCGTTGCTACATATATCGTAATTTGGATTTTACGTATTGTTTGGACTCATATGGGATATAACTTAGGTACAAAGTCAATTGATATTATTACAGAAAATTCTGATACTATCGCAAATTCAGCAACAATTTTAGGAATTACAGTTATTGGTGCTTTAATTGCTTCTTATGTTTCTATTACACTTTTGCCAGTTATTAAAGTAGATGGAGGAATTGAAGTTTCACTTCAAACTGAATTCTTTGATCGTATTTTCCCTAATTTCTTGCCAATGGTAATTACATTACTTTTATTTTGGTTATTAAAGAAAAAACAGATAAATCCGGTTATTTTGATTGTATCTATAATTGTTATATCAATCTTCTGTTCTTGGATTGGTTTATTATAAAAAATGATAAAAGCCGTTTTGTTTGATATGGATGGAGTTTTGGTTGATAGTGAATCAAAAAATATAGATCAATTAGTAAATTTCATGAAAGAATATGATGTATATGCTACGGAAGAATTTATGCATAGTTTAATTGGTACATCATATGAATATACGAATTTACAATGTATTCAGTATATGAATGTTCATTGGAGTTTATCCCAATTTAATAGAAAATTTGAAAAATATTGTAAGGAGCACCCTGTATATTATGGGGATGTGCTTAATTCATCTGTACGCGAAACTCTAGTCTGGTTAAAAGCTAATGGATATAAAACAGCTATTGCGAGCAGTTCACTTTTAAAACAAATAGAAACAATGATTGATGAATGCAAACTTCAAAATATGTTTGATATAATTTTAAGTGGAGAAATGTTTGAAGAAAGCAAACCTAATCCAGAAATCTATTTAACAGCAGCTGAAAAATTAAAAGTGGAACCTTGTGAATGTATTGTTGTTGAAGATAGTTTTTATGGAATTTTAGCCGGTAAAAATGCAGGAATGAAGGTAATTGCATATAAAGATACTCAATACCAAATTGATCAAAGTCAAGCGGATGAGATCATTCTCGATATTTCAGAAATAAAGAAGTTTATTTAATATAAATTACTCTTATATAAAAATTACAATTACTTACTTATAGAAGGCATGATAATGTTTCATGCCTTTTTGTTGTGTAGTAGACTAGCTATTCAAACTATGATTTCATTTTAGGATGAATATTTCTTCATTTATAGGATACTAAAAAAAGAACAAGGATCATATTGAAAGACATACAAAGTTAAAACAGAAATAGGGATAAAGCCTATTTTGGTGTAAAGAATATTATGTAGATATTATAGGAAAGTAAATAGGGGATACATGGATATGATTGTGAGTGTAATAGGAAAATAAGTTTTTTTCATAGGTTTACGTAAAAATTACTAATTAGAGTGGTGGATATTTATTTATGAAATACAATATTTTCTAATATATTTAATTTATTTAGTGCTATAATATATAACAAGCTGGAAGGAGCTTTTTTTATGGAAGAAAATAAAGAAAATATGAATCAAGATTATGAAGCAGTTATTATGCATGATATTGAAAGTGAAGATAAAGATATAAAAGATGAAACAAATTGGAAGAAAGAGTTATTTGATTTATTTAAAACATTTATTATATGTTTAATCACTGTAATTTTATTAACTAATTTTGTATTTAAACCTGTTCATGTAGAAGGGGACAGTATGTATCCAACATTACATAATGATGAGTTAGGAATCATGAATATCTTTCTAAGAAAAATTGAAGGAATTCAAAGACAAGATGTTGTCATTGCATATAATAAAGACACAAAAGAAAACTGGGTAAAAAGGGTAATTGGTATGCCAGGAGACACAGTTTATGCTAAAGATGATGTTGTATATGTAAATGATCAACCACTAGAAGAACCATATTTAGACACAGACTATGTAAAATCCATAAGAAAAAATAAAGATAGCAATGGAAATCATGTGAAATTCACAGAAGATTTTCCAAAAGTCACATTAAAAGATGATGAATATTTTTTATTAGGAGATAATCGTGTAGTATCTTATGACTCAAGAGCAGTAGGTCCATTTCATAAAGATGATCTTGTAGGCAAAGATGTTTATGTATTCTATCCTTTCCAAAATATGAAAATGGTAAGAGACAAGTAATAAGAATTAATAGAAATTTAAGAATTGGATACTAATTAAAAGAAACTAAAATGATATAATGATAGAGTGATGTACGTTAATCAGTAGAAATATTTATTAACGAAGATGACGGAGGGTAGTATGCAAAATAACGAAAATGAAAAAAATTATGAAAATGATGAATTAAAGGATCTTATTAGCGACTATAGTAAAGATAATGATTTACATCAAAAAATAAAAAAAATGAAACAACAAAAAGAAGAACAAGATGCTTTATTGAAAGCTAAAAATAATGATATTAATCCGTTAACTGGAAATAAATATCAATCTCCAATTTTTGAGGAAAATAAAAAAACATCTTCATTTGTCAATATTAGTGCAGATACACAAAAGATGGATCTTAATGAAGATAAATTTATTGAGAACACAATGGAGAAAACGCTAGTGATTATGGATGGTAAAAAATCATTAGAACCAAAAGAGGATGAACCAAAAAACCTTAATTTTGTTGATGATGAAGAAGATGAAAAACCAAAATTTCATTTATTCTCAAAACATAAAGACACAGATGATGAAACAGAAGAAATGGATGAAATAGATGAAGAAAAAAATAATAAAGTAAACAAAATAATTACCTATGTAATTATTGTAATTATTGCTTTATTAGTTCTTAGTGGTATTTTTGTAGGAGCAAAAATGATTTTAAATAAAGTGAAAAAACCTGCAGATACAGAGTTAAATAGCGAGAAATTACCACAAGAAGATCAAAATTCGAAACCAGTAGAAGATGCAACAGATCATGAAGAAAGTAATAATGAAGATGTCATTGATAATTCTGGAAAAATTTCTTCTTTAAAAGAACAAAAATCAATTTATGAAGAAAAGAAGAAAAATGCAGAAGCCCAAATTAAAAAATTAAAACCAGAGATCAATCACGATACAAAAGAACTTCAAGAAAAATTTAAAAAGGTTGAAGAAGTCCAAACAAAGATGACGGCGAATAGACCAGCATATAGTAAAGCAAAACAATCATTAGAAGAAATTACGAATAAATATAACGAGGAAACAGATGAAGAAGAAAAAGCAAAATTGAAATCAGAAATGGATGAAATTCAAAGTAAAATTACTGAGTATGAACAAATAGAAAATGAATTTAATAGTATTAAAGCTGATTATACTGCAAGTTCTGATCGCTTAAAAAATAAAACAAATGAATTAAAAGAAAATGAAAATATTGTAAAATCAATGAATGAAGAAATCAAAAACATTGATAATCAATTAAGAGAATTACAATAAAGTAAAGATGATAAAACTTCATGATTTATTATATAAATTATGAAGTTTTTTAAAATGATTAAATAAAATATATAATTTATAGCATTTTTATTTATTAAAATTAATATCATCTATATCATAAAGAATATAGATAATGCTATAATGTATATGATTTTATGGGAGGAAAACATATGAATAAAATAAACCTTTTTATTCATGAAAAACTAGAGGGGTTGTCAATAGACGAACGAATTGTATTAGGTGTTTCATGTTCCATATTCTTACCTTTTTATTGTACGATTTTAGCTGTTTTAGCTTCTTTGGTATATTTGGTAAAAAAAGGAAAAATGAAAGAAATTATACAGAAAGTTCCAAGATCTCATTATGCAATTATATTTTGTATATTAACCACATGTGTTGCTTTGCTTTATAAGAATTGGTTAGGAGCTGCTTGTGGAATTGGAATCACTTCATTAATATTATTTGTATTATATTTTCGAACAGTGATTAATAAAAATTTGTTTGAAATTATTTTAACTTGTTGTTGTATGTTATCTTTAGTATGTGTCATATTTGCATTAGTGGAATATAATATTATTACGAATCAATTAGGATATTCATTTTGGCATTTTTATGTAGAAGATAGTCCAAAATATCGTATTCATTCATGTTTCTTTAATGCAAATTACTATGCAATGATGATTGAATTTGTTGTATTAATCTGTATGTATAAAATCATGAGTGTTCGAAATATAAAAACATTTTGTTTTTATGGATTTACCATTTTAGCAAATTTATTTGTCCTATATTTAACTGGTTGTCGTACAGCATGGGTTCCATTTATTTTAACAGTTCCACTTATGTTTTTTATGAATCGTTGTTATAAATATTTTGCCTTTTCAATTGCGAGTTTAGGTGGAACATTGCTTGCTTTATTATTGAAACCAGAGTTATTCCAGAGAATGACCCTTGTTCAAGATTTTTTAAAGCGTTCAAACATATGGATTACTGCAGTAAAAGGTATTAAAGATCATCCATTGTTAGGGGAAGGTCCACTAACATATAATCATATTTATAAATTATATGGAGGACATGCAACTCAACATGCACATAGCGTTTATTTAGATCCATTTTTAAGCCATGGAATTATTGGAGTTTGTATCTTTGGAGTATATATAGGAAGTAATTTAAAAGAGGTTTATAAAATTGCTGTAAATAAAATTGATATTAAATTATGTTCTTTAATTATATGCTTTATTTTAAGTGTAATGATTCATGGTTTATTAGATTATACAGTGTACTGGATACAAACAGGATTGTTATTTTTACTTGTTTTATCAAGTTCAAGTATGTATTTTAATAAAGATTATTAAGAAATATAAATACATTGAAAGAGAAATACTTTTGATGTATTTTTATTTATGATAAGAATTGTAATAGAAAGTAGAAAGGTGTTTATATGAGATATTTTATGGTAACTTTTATTGTATATTTATGTTGCTTTATGGCTTCTTTTTGGGCATTAAGTAGTGTGAAGTTTGAATTGTTTTGTAATGTGAAAAAACCTGGGAAGGTTCAGATGTTATTACTATTGTTATCGTTAGCTTTAGGATATTTAGTTGGTCAATTTCTGTTAAATATTTCTTTATTTAATGGATTATAATTAGTCATAAGTTAAGAAGGATTCCATATGATGAACTATAGGGAGGAACGATAGTGAAAGAGTTTTTTAAAAGTGGAATACTTATAATATGTATTATCTCTATTTTTTATTTATGGTTACATATGGATGAAGTTTCAAAAATTGAATGGAAAGATCTGCATTCTTTTATATCGAATAAGCAAGGGTCGCGTGAAAAGAAGGAAAATAAAGTTATAGTTACAGTTACTCGACAGGATGGTAGTGTTTTAAAACTTTCTATGAATGATTATTTATATGGTGTAATTGGTTCAGAAATGCCAGTGTCATATGAATTAGAGGCATTAAAGGCACAGTGTGTTGCTGCTAGAACATTTGTTGTACAAAGAAATTTACAAGTAGATGATACAGTACAAACGCAAGTATATCATGATGATCAACAACTAAAACAAATATGGAAAAGTCAGTATTCAGAGAATAAGAAAAAAGTGTTAAAAGCAATTAAAGAAACCGAAGATGAAATTATGACGTATCAAGGAAAACCAATTTCTGCATTGTTCTTTTCATCTTCATGTGGAAAAACTGCAAATGCCGAAGAATATTGGCAGAATAAACAACCATATTTAAAAAGTGTAGATTCTTCATGGGATCAAAATAGTGATGAATATTTAGAGACAATCCAATTATCTGAAAAAGAATTTTCTAGTAACTTAGGATTTTTAAATCCTGTTTCTAATATTGAAAATGTTCATGTTTATAAAAGTGGTTATATTCAGGATATCTTAATCGATGGTATTATATTTTCAGGAAGAGAAGTTAGAGAAAAACTTCATTTACGATCCTCTTGTTTTACAATTAAAAAGGTAAATGGAGGATATGAAATTACTACGAAAGGTTATGGACATGGAGTAGGAATGTCACAGGTTGGAGCACAACAAATGGCTTTAAAAAACTATGATTATCAAGAGATTTTACATCATTATTATACGGATGTGAATATTGAAAAAATCGATGTATAAAGGAACTTATAAAGGGAATAATCATCACTAGAGGTGATGAAATGTATAGTTATACAAAGAAAATGAATATAGTAAAGAAACGTTTTTTAATTATAATGGGGTGTACATTGATGATTGGAACTGCATTTATTAGTTATCAATATCTTCATTTACAAAAAGAAAAAGATCGAGCAGTTTTCCATGAAACGAAAGCACCAATATTGAATTTACCTGATATGCAACAAAAAGCAAATTTACCTTTCCAAGGAGATGTAAAAACGGTTCTTGAATATTTTGATGGAGAGGATCACGATGTTCCAAGTATTAGTAAGTTTGAAGGTGTTTATCGAGCAAATCAAGGAATTGATTATGCAAAGAAGAATGAACCATTTGATGTTTCCGCAATTTATGCGGGTGATGTTGTAGAAGCAAAAGAAGATGAGTTGTTTGGTAATACATTAACGATTAAAAGTGGAGATTATTTGATTACATATCAGAGTTTATCAAATATGAACTTTAAAAAAGGTGATAAAGTAAATCAAAAGGATGTTTTAGGTAAAGCTGGCAATAATATTTATAATAAAGAGCTAGGAAATCATCTTCATGTTGTCGTAGAACATAAAGGTATAATCGTGGATCCTAAATCTATTTATGGAAAAATGTTGAATAATGAAAAATAGTACTTTCAAAAGTACTATTTTCGCTGTTATATAGAAAGAAAGCGGTTAAATCTTAAGGAAGAATGAAGTTTCTTAAATTTACTTTTTAAATGAATTTTTTATGATATAATGATGTATACCTTATGATAGGAGGAAAGGCTATGTTTTCAAAAGAAGTTGGAATTGATTTAGGAACAGCAAATTTACTTATGTATGTAAAAGGCGAAGGTATCATCATTGATGAACCAAGCGTCGTAGCGATAGATGCAGAAACAAAAAAATGTTTAGCTGCAGGACAAGAAGCAAAGGACATGTTGGGAAGAACACCAGGTAGAGTTCTTGCGATTCGTCCTTTAAAAGATGGAGTTATTGCAGATTTTGAAGTTACAGAAATTATGTTAAATTTCTTCTTTAAAAAATTAGCAATTAAGGGAATGTTTAAACGCCCAACCATTTTAATTTGTTGCCCAAGCAACATCACTAGCGTAGAAAGAAATGCTATTCGTGATGCTGCATACCGTGCGGGTGCAAAAAAAGTTTATATTGAGGAAGAACCAAAGGTTGCTGCTGTTGGAGCAGGACTTGATATTGGAAAACCAAGTGGATGTATGGTACTTGACATTGGTGGTGGAACAACTGATGTTGCGGTTATTTCATTAGGAGAAATCGTATCAAGTACATCATTAAAAATCGCTGGTGATACATTCGATCGTGATATCATGAAATTTGTAAAAGAAGAGAAAAAATTATTGATTGGAGATCGTACAGCAGAAGAAATCAAAAAAAGTATTGGTACTGCATGGAAAACAGAACAAAATGATACAATTGAAGTTAGTGGACGTGACTTAGTTACTGGTTTACCAACAACAATTACATTATGTGCAGATGAAATTCGTGGTAGCATGGAAGAAAGTTTACAAGATGTTGTTCGTGCTTGTAAAACAGTGTTAGAACAAACACCTCCAGAATTAGCAAGTGATATTGTTACAAGAGGTATTGTTTTAACAGGTGGTGGTGCTCTGTTACACGGTATTGATGAATTATTAAGACACGAATTACACATCCCAGTATATGTAGCTGAAAATGCATTACGTTGTGTTGCAGAAGGTACTGGAATCTTATTAGAAAATTTACATTTAGTTCGCTAATAATAGAAAATTTATAAGTGAGGTGGATCTATGGATTTTATAAAATATCTAATGATCCCAATGGTTTTATCTTTGATTATTACACCATTTTTAAAAGTGATTGCGACAAAGTTAGAAGTTTACGCAATAGAAAACGAAAGAACTGTGCATCATGGAAAAATAGTTAGAATTGGTGGTGTAGCCATCTATATATCATTTATTGTATGTATGGCTATATTTATGAAAACGGATATGACAATTAATGGTATTTTAGTTGGTGGAAGTATTATGTTTCTTGGAGGATTGATTGATGACATGGTCAATCTTTCTCCAAAACAAAAACTTGCCTTTGAAGTAGTTGCCGCTATTGTTTTGATGATTGTAGGTAAAGTAGGACTAGATACAATTCGATTACCATTTGGTATTCAAATTAATATGGGATTAATCTCTGTATTAGTAACTTTTATTTGGATTATTGGAATTACAAACGCAGTTAATCTAATTGATGGATTAGATGGATTAGCTGGTGGAATTAGCGCAATTTGTTTGATTGTTATTGCTTGCTTATCAATGGAAGATGGAAGATTAGATATTCCTGTAATGTCTTTGATTTTAGCTGGCGCAACATTGGGATTCCTTGTTTATAATGCCCATCCTGCAAGTATTTTTATGGGAGATTGTGGAGCGTTATTTTTAGGATTTAATATTTCAGCGATTTCTTTATTAGGATTTAAAAGTTCAACAATTATGACTTTAGCATTACCTATTTTATTACTAATTGTACCAATTATTGATACATTAGGAGCAATCTTACGTCGTAAACTTTCTGGACATAAATTCTCTGAAGCTGATAAAAAACATGTGCATCATCTTTTAATGAAAAAATTTGGACAACGTAATACAGTGATTATTTTATATATAGTGACTGCTTTATTTGGTTTTACTGCCTATATTTATTTAATTAATAAGACAGCTGGATTTATTGTCTTAACAATATTTGTAATTATTGTTGAATTATTTATTGAAGGAAGTCATATGATTTCAAGTAAGTATCACCCATTAATATCACTTATAGAAACAATTAAAAGAAAAATTCAAAAACTTTTCAAAAAAGGATAGAAGTAACCTGTGAGTCATTTACAGGTTTTTTTAATATATAAAATATTTCATTACTACATTACTATGTATATATTTTCTTTCATATTTACGAGAAAAAAGAGTTCATAAAGTATAGTTATATGAGGTGATGTATGTGGAGATTAAAGAGCTACAAGAATTAATTGATAGTGAAGAAAAAGAAGGTAAAATTACTGGTAAGCGTTATTGGAATCAATTAGTAGATATGATTATTCAAGAACAGACACAAGAATATTCTGTATTAGATGTAAAAGAAGCATTACCTAAATTAATTAGTAGTGCAAATTATCGTGAAAGAAAAAATGTTACGAGTTGTACAGAATTAGGAGTAGATATTCGTGTTGGTGATATTTGTTATATTGATTTTGGTGAAGCTTATATTTATGAAATAGGATTCCAACATTTTGGTTTAATCTTAACTTTATTTCATAATAAAGCTTTTGTTGTTCCGATGAGTGGAAATCATAGTGCCTATATGCAGGCATACAGCAAAGACAATCCAAAAGGGAAACGACATTTAATGAGGCTTGGAAAGATTAAAGGAATGAATAAAGAGTCGGTTTTATTTTTAAATGACGCAAAGTGGATCAACACAGCTCGTATTATAGATGTAAAATCACATTTAGATCGCAATAGTTCTTTATTTAATGATATTAAGGAAAAAGTTAAAGACTGTTTAGATTAAAAATATAGATTATAAAAATCAAGGATATTCACAAAAAACGACAGAAAACAAATTTATTTTCTTTTATAATCGTGAAAGAAAGAGGTGGTTTCTGTTGGAAAGGGCAATTCTTAAAAAGGTAAGGGGAAGGCCTAGAATTACATTTTCTGATGTTCTTTGTACGTGTATTGCATTGTTTTTAGGAAATACGACAACAATCTTGTCTCCATTTAGTATTTTTATATTTGTATCTTATTCTTATTTAAGAAATCATAGAGAAGCGTATATTGGAACATTTGTGATATTATTAAGTTTATTGTATAGAAATGTTACGATTACTTATTTTTATGCATTAGGATTTACATTAATTTATGTATTAATTTATATGTTAAAATTTATGAATCAATCGATTCATAAATGGATTCCCTATATTATAGGAATTGTATTATTGCCATATGGATATCGAACTTTTGGATTTCATCCATTTATGATAATGGAATCTATGGTTGCGATTATTTTGTTAAAAGAAGCAGTGGCTGATGTATCTTGTGAAAAGCATTGTTATCAATTCACAGAAAGTATTTTAGGAGCTATGATGGTTGCTGTTGGTCTTTATGCTTCATCCGTTTTTCCTCTATATCAAACAAGTATTTTATTCTTTACATATATAAGCATTGCATGTATTTGTAGCAATAAAACAACCATTGCATTATTAAGTTTTGTTATTTTATATTCTTCACTTCCTATGGAACAACTATATATGATTTTATTATGTATGATTTTTCAAAAAGAGAAATTCTTTTTAGCAATCTTATTAACGATGATTATGATTGCAAAACCATTAACGTTAGAACAATGTATATTATATGTTGCAATCATCATATTTGTTGTTTGTATTCATAAAGAATACCTTCCTTTTTTACATCATGAGTCTATAAAAAAGACAAATAGTTTTTTAGAACACAATAATATTTTACGAAGACAAATTCATAATTATGCTGGAATTTTTCAATTGTTGGCAGAGTATTATGAACAAATTCATGATACAGGAGCGGAAGTGTTACAAAATATGGCTACTGCATTACAATATAATGCAGAACAAATACAAAAGGTTCATGTAGATGGAAACTATGAAAAACAAATACGAACAGCACTAGAAGGATATTTATATGAAGTTTTGAAATTACAAATAGATGAGGAAAGAGATGGGTGTATTACTTTTGAATTAGAGATTGCTAATATGCGTAGAGGAGAAATTCGTACAACAATTCAACCTTTATTAGAACATCTTTTACATCGTAAATTAGAGGTAATCAGTGTTCAGAAAAAACATTGGATTCAAGGTTTTACGATGATGATGTGCGATGCATTAACATTTGATATGGAAGCATATGGAGATAGTATCAAAAATGCATATACCGAAAATGGGGATACCTTTTCAATCTTTCGTTTTCGCCAAAGTATGATTTGTATGATTTCGGATGGTATGGGAAATGGAAAAAAAGCAGCAGAAAGTTCGAAGTTAATTACAAGCATATTTCAAAGAATGATTACGAGTGGAATGTCGCAAGACAGTGCTATTCGATGTATTAATAAATTGATTCAAAGTGATATGTATGCAACGTTAGATGTACTTTGCATTAATCGGTTAAATGGAAAAGCACTCATATCAAAATCAGCAGCATGTCCAACCTATTTAATAAGAGATAAAGAAATATTTGAAATTAATGGAAATGCGTTACCAGTAGGAATCATTTCAACAATCGAACCAGATTGCTTTGAAGTACAATTACAAAAACACGATGAATTTATTATGGTAAGTGATGGAATAAGTAAACAAGAAATTTATTCTTGGATCAACACGCGAAATGGAAAAAATAATAAAGAAAATCTTGCATGTTTATATTCACAATTAACAAGAAAAAGAAGAAAAGATGATTCTACGATGATTGATATAGTAATTAAAGAAAGCAGTGAAAAAAGGGGCTAGCTACATGTTAAGAGAACATTGTAGCTTTTCTTTTACTAAGAAGTTGTGAAGATGATGTGAAATATAGTAAATAGCTTGATTTTCAAACATTTTAGTATATAATACGCATATGAAAACATTGGAAAATTTAGATCAAAATAAAATATATGTGCTTGGGGTTAGTGGTGGACCAGACTCTATGGCATTAATGGAAATGTGTCGATTACAGCATTTATCGTTTGTAGTTGCACATATGAATTATCAAAAAAGAGATAGTGCATTACGTGATGAAAATATTGTATGTGAGTATTGTGAAAAATATAAAATTCCTTGTTATGTAGAAAAACAAAATAAAGAGTGTATTGGAAATTTTCAAGCTTTCGCAAGAGAAGAAAGATATGCTTTTTATAAGCGTTTAATAGATCAATATCATGGGGAAGCGGTGTTATTAGCACATCATTTAGATGATCACTTAGAAACATATATGATGCAAAAACAAAGACATAGTCAAGGAGAATATTACGGAATTAAAGAGGATGCATATTTATATGGATGTCGAATTATTCGTCCATTGATGAAATATACAAAGCAAGATTTACTTGCTTATTGTATTGAGCATCATGTACCTTATGGATTTGATGAAAGCAATTTTTCAGATGACTATACAAGAAATCGAATACGTCATACCTACATTGATCATATGACAAGAAATGAAAAAGAGCTTTTAGCAAAAGAAATTCAGTTAAAAAATCAACAACTAGAAGCACATAAGAAGGAAGTGTCATGTTTTCTAAATACGTGGAAAGAAGATACGGAAAGCTTGCTTTTAGAAAGTGAAGATCAAGTGAAAAGAATTTTACGCACATGGATTTATCAAAAAATTCATGTACATATATCTGAAAATTTATGTACAGAATTATCTGAAATGTTAAAAAATAAAAAAAATTGGGAAAAGAATATTACAAAAGAATATGGAGTATATAAGGAATATGGAAGGCTTTATGTTGGTAAACTAGAATATGAAAGTTATCGATATCAATATGATTTTATCCTATATGAACAAACACCTTATTTTAAAATTCAACAATCAGGTAAAAGTGTTGAAGCTTTGACATTGAGTAAAAGTGATTTTCCAATCACGATTCGTAATGTACAAAAAGGTGACACAATTAAGCTTCGGTTTGGAAGGAAAAAGATTCATCGATGGTTTATTGATCGAAAAATTCCATCATGGGAAAGAAAAATATGGCCAGTTGTTGAAAATGCGGCTGGAGAGGTTATTTTAGTACCGCAAATTGGATGTGATATTTCACATTTTTCTAACAATCCGAACATATTTGTGGTAAAATAAGAAATAGCTGTATTAGGAGGATAAATCATGAATGAAGTTGTAGAAAAAGTATTAGTTTCACAAGAGGAAATTATCAATAGATGTGTAGAATTAGGTGCACAAATCACTGAAGATTATAAAAAAGCTGGGGAAGTTCCATATGTTGTTGGATTATTAAAAGGGAGCGTTCCGTTCTTAGCAGAGATTATTAAACATATCGATTTAGATATTCAAATTGATTTTATGGATGTTTCAAGTTATGAAGGAACAAAATCAGTTGGAGATATCCGTATTGACAAGGATTTAGATTGTTCTGTTCAAGGAATGTCTATTTTATTAGTTGAAGATATTGTAGATACTGGTAGAACATTAAAAGAAGTAGAACGCACGTTATTAAATAAAGGTGCAAAGGATGTAAAAGTTGTATCTTTACTTGATAAACCAGATCGTCGTGTTGTAGATATTGAAGCAGAATATGTTGGATTTAAGATTCCAAATGAATTTGTAATTGGATATGGATTAGACTATAATCAAAAATATCGTAATTTACCATATATTGGAGTTTTAAAACGCGAAATCTATGAGTAAATAAAAGGAGGCGTTTTATATGCAAAAGAAAAAGGTAATTAGCTTATTGCCTTACATTTTAGTAATTTCTATTTTGCTTTTATTGATTACCTTTGGTAATGGAAGTAATACGAAAGAATTTACGTACAATGAATTTGCAGCTAGTGCTGAAAAAATGAAGTTTAAAGATGTTAATATGTCTGTTGGAACAACAGTTATTAACATAAGTGGTACTTATGAAAAAGGAAAAAATACAAAGTCTTTTACTGTTGTAGTTCCAAATACAGATGAAAATGTAAAATGGTTAAGTAATGTCTTTGAAAAAGGAAAAGATACAAATGTAAAGGTTTATGATGCAAATCAAGAGTCTTTATTTGAAGTATTCTTAAAAAGTGTATTGCCATTCTTGATTCTTGGAGGATTAGCATTCTTCATGTTCTCTAAAATGGGATCAGGTGGAAGTAATAAGGCTTTTGAATTTAGTAAATCAAGAGCAAAAATTGAAGGTAACATTAAAGTACGTTTTAAAGATGTTGCTGGATGTGATGAAGAAAAAGAAGAAGTTAAAGAAATTATCGACTATTTGAAAAACCCAAAACGTTTTACAGATATGGGAGCACGTATTCCTAAGGGAATGTTAATGGTAGGTCCTCCAGGTACTGGTAAAACATTACTTGCGAAAGCAGTAGCTGGTGAAGCAGATGTTCCATTCTTCTCAATCAGTGGTTCTGATTTCGTTGAAATGTTTGTTGGTACTGGTGCTAGTCGTGTACGTGATATGTTTAAAAAAGCATCTCAACATGCACCATGTATTGTCTTTATCGATGAAATCGATGCTGTTGGACGTCAACGTGGAGCTGGTATGGGTGGTGGAAACGATGAACGTGAACAAACTTTAAACCAGTTGTTAGTTGAAATGGATGGTATGGGAGAAAATAAGGGAATCGTTATTATTGCTGCTACAAACCGTCCTGATGTATTAGACCCTGCATTATTACGTAGTGGACGTTTTGATCGTCAAATTACAGTTAATTTACCAGACAAAAAAGGCCGTTTTGAAATTTTAAAAGTACATGCAAGAAATAAGAAATTAGCAAAAGATATCTCATTAGAATCTTTAGCTAAACGTACTCCAGGGTTCTCAGGTGCAGATCTTGAAAACGTATTAAATGAAGGTGCTATTTTAGCCGTTCGTGATCATCGTAAAATGATTACTATGGAAGATTTAGATGAAGCAATTGACCGTGTTATGATGGGACCTGCTAAAAAATCTAAAAAATATACGGAAAAAGAAAAGCGCTTGGTTGCTTACCATGAAGCAGGCCATGCGGTAATTGGTTTAAAACTTGAAGATGCTGATAAAGTAGAAAAAGTCACAATTATTCCTCGTGGAGAAGCTGGTGGTTACAACTTAATGACACCAAGAGAAGAAAAAATGTTCCCTACAAAAGCGGATTTCATGGCACAAATTACAGGTCTTATGGGTGGACGTGTTGCAGAAGATGTTATGTTTAATGAAGTTAGTGCAGGAGCAAGTAATGATATTCAAAAAGCTACTAAGATTGCAAAAGCAATGGTTCGTAGTTGGGGTATGTCATCTCTTGGACCTATTCAATATGATGATGGAACTGGAAATGTTTTCTTAGGAAGAGATTATGGTAGTGGAAGCAATTACTCAGGCGAAATTGCTTATGAGATTGATAAAGAAATCCGTAAAATTATCAATGATTGTTATGCACATGCAAAACAAATCATTGAAGAAAATAAAGATTTATTAGCATTAATTGCAGAAACATTAATTGAAGAAGAAACAATCACAAGTGAACAAATTAATAATTTAGTTGCTTATGGTAAAATTACTTCACCTGAACAAGAAAAGTTACAGGAAGAGCAACGTAAGGAAATAGAACAAGAAAAAGCATTAGAAAATCAAAATGAAAATGAAGAAAATACTTCTAAACAATTAACTTCACAAGAACAAGAAGTTGTTGAAAAAAAGTATGAAGATGCTTTAAAAGAATTAACAAAAAACGATTCAGAAAACTAGTAAATAAACCTTGTATTAAGTATAATCTTAACGCAAGGTTTTCTTTTCTTTTTTTTATTGTTTATGATATACTACAAATGAAATAGGAGTGACGAAAATGAAAGATTATTTATTAAAAGCAATGGCATGTGAAGAACGTGTTCGTGTATATATTTGTTCCTCTACACACCTAGTAGAGAATGCGCGTCAGCGCTTTGATCTGTGGCCTACAAGTGCAGCTGCTTTAGGTCGTACGTTGAGTGTTGGATCACTAATGGGAAGTATGTTAAAAAGTGATAAAGAACAACTTACAATTCGTATTAATGGTGGAGGACCAATTGGTACAGTGCTAGTAGATGCTTATAGTGATGGTCATGTGAGAGGTTTTGTTTCAGATCCACACATCATGTTGCAGTATAATGATACTGGAAAATTAGCAGTCGGAACAGCAGTTGGAAAAGATGGATATTTAGAAGTAATTAAAGACTTGAATATGAAAGAAAATTGGAGTGGAACAGTAGAACTTCAAAGTGGTGAAATTGGAGATGACTTTGCCTACTATTTTACAGTAAGTGAGCAAACACCATCAGCCGTATCTGTAGGAGTTTTAGTAAATCCAGATAATACGATTCAATCAGCAGGTGGAATGATTATTCAAATGATGCCAGATGCTACAGAAGAAGATATTGTTAAGGTTGAGAAAATTGTTTCTAATATGGAACCAATTTCAAAATTAATAAGTGAAAATGAAAGTTTAGAAGATATTTTACATAGTTTATTTGATGATGTAAAGATTCTAACAAGTCAAGAAATTGAATTCCGTTGTAAATGTGATCGAGCATCTATGAAAAGAGTGTTAGTGACATTATCAAAAGAAGAACGTCAAAAATTAATTGAAGAAGATCACGGTTGTGAAATCACATGTAATTTCTGTAATGAAAAATATTATTTTAATGAAGAAGAATTACGTGATTTAGAAAGGTTTATTGAGCAATATGCTAAATAATACATGGAAGATTAGAGATGTCGAAATTCCAAACCGTGTAGTTGTTGCACCTATGGCAGGAATTAGTAATCCAGCGTTTCGTGTTATTTGTAAACAATTTGGAGCAGGTTTAATTTATACAGAAATGGTAAGTGATAAAGCTCTATATTATGATAATGAAAAAACGATTGGGATGACGAATGTTGAAAAAGAAGAACACCCGTTAACAATGCAAATATTTGGGCATGACATTGAAACAATGGTATATGCAGCCAAGTTATTAGATGAAAAAACGGATTGCGATATTATCGATATTAATATGGGATGTCCAGTAAATAAGATTGTTAAGTCAAATGCAGGAAGTGCATTAATGAAAGATATTGAACATGCCATTAAAATGACAAAAGCAGTTGTGGAAAGCGTAAAAAAACCAGTTACTGTGAAGATGCGTATCGGGTGGGACTTAGATCATATCACTTGTGTTGAACTTGCGAAAGGATTAGAGGCTGTAGGTGTTTCAGCAATTGCAGTACATGGTAGAACACGTGTACAAATGTATGAAGGAAATGCAGATTGGTCCTATATAAAAGCAGTAAAGGATGCCGTTTCCATACCGGTTATAGGAAATGGAGATATTCGTAGTCCTCAAGATGCAAAGCGTATGTTAGAAGAAACTGGTTGTGATGCGGTTATGATTGGACGTGGTGTATTAGGAGATCCATGGTTGATTAAAGAAGTTGCAACTTATTTAGAAACCAAAGAACAATTGCCAGAAGTAAGTGTAGAAGAAAAATTTACTATGGCAAGATTACATGCAAAAAGACTTTGTGATTTAAAAGGTGAAAAAGTGGGTATGCGAGAAATGCGAGGACATGCTGCATGGTATGTGAAGGGATTGCCAAAAAGCCATCATTTAAAGGATCAATTAACAAAAATTAATACATATGAAGAATTAGAAAATATTTTAAATATGTATGAAAAGGAATATCAAGCATATCGAGATAGTTATTCACAAGAAATAAGATAAGTAAAAAAAGTATTCTGCTGAAGAAGAGGTAGGATACTTTTTTATTATTGACATATGTCATTAACAGAGTATAATGAAATTGTAAATAACATATGTCAAAAACTATGGAGGTGAATATATGCCACGACCAAGAAAGTGTAGAAGAGTTTGTCAAATGCCATCATATAATGAATTTGCACCTAAAGAATGTGTTGCAAATGAAGATTGTATCATATTGACAGTAGATGAATATGAAACTATTCGCTTAATCGATCAAGAAGGATATTCACAAGAAGAATGTAGTTTATATATGAATGTAGCAAGAACAACCGTTCAGCAGATGTATACTTCTGCACGAAAAAAAATTGCGCTTATGTTAGTAGAAGGAAAAAAATTAAAAATTGAAGGTGGAGACTATCGATTATGCGATGAGAAAGAAACTTGTTGCCATAAACGAGGGTGTCATCCATGTCCAAGAATAAAGTAGGAGGAAAAATATATGAAAATAATGATTCCGTTGGATGAAGATAAAAAAAACGTATGTGTTTCATTTGGACGTGCTCCATTTTTTATGGTTCACGATACCGATACAGAGCAAACAGAATATGTAGAAAATCCTGGTGCAGAAGCACAAGGTGGAGCAGGAATTAAAGCAGCACAATGCGTTGTGGATCACGGCTGTGAAGTATTAATTACAGTGCGTTGTGGAGAAAATGCGGCAGAAGTATTTAAAGCTGCAGGTATTAAAATTTATAAGTCTACGCATCAAATGGCAGATGTTGAAATCGAAGCTTATTTAGAAAATAAATTGGAAGAGTTGACACATTTTCATGCAGGCTTCCATGGTTTACAATGAAACTTGCAGTATTAAGCGGAAAAGGCGGAGCGGGAAAAACTTTTGTTTCTGTAAATTTAGCCGCAGTAGCAAACCATGCAACTTATATTGATTGTGATGTAGAAGAACCAAATGGACATTTATTTTTTAAACCAGAAAATATAACAACTATAACCGTAAATAGAATGATGCCAGAATTCGATGTAAAAAAATGCGATGGATGTCGCAAATGCGTTGATTTTTGTCATTTCAATGCATTGATTTATTTAGTTAATCGACCTTTAATTTTTAAAGAAGTTTGTCATTCATGCGGTGGATGCATGCTTGTATGTCCAAACGACGCTATACACGAAACCAAACATCCAGTTGGAGTTATTGAAGATGGCTGGCATCAAGACGTACATGTAATTACAGGTATTTTAAATACCGGAGAATCGAGTGGAATTCCGGTGATTAAAGAAGTACAAAAATTAGGAAGTAAACACGATGGATTGGTTGTTTATGATTGTCCTCCAGGAAGTGCATGTAGTGTCATGGAAACCATTACAGATGCAGATTACTGTGTTTTGGTCGCAGAGCCAACAGCATTTGGATTCCATAATTTTTGTATGGTATATGAATTGGCATCGCTATTAGATAAAAAAATGGGAGTTGTCATCAACAAACAAGAAATTCTATATCAACCACTAGAAGATTTTTGTAAAGAACATAAAATTCCTATTTTAGCGCGTATTCCATATGATAAAACAATGGCTAGTTTAGCTGCACAAGGGAAGATTGTATGTGAGTGTAATGATCATGTACATGCATTATTTTTCGATTTATTAGAAAAGATTGAAGGTGCAGTAAAATGAAAAAGTTATTGATTTTAAGTGGTAAAGGTGGAACAGGAAAAACAACAACTGCCGCAGCTTTTATTCATTTTGCGAATGCAAAAGCAATGGCAGATTGTGATGTCGATGCACCGAATCTTCATATTGTATCTTCCATGGATGAAGAACCAATAAAAAAAGATTTTTTAGGATCTGAAAAAGCATATATTAATTCAGAACAATGTATTGCTTGTGGAGCTTGTGCAAATCATTGTCGCTTTGATGCTATTACCCGGGAAAATCATGTATATAAAATTGATGAGTATGCATGTGAGGGTTGTGGAGTATGTGAATATATATGTCCACAAAAAGCAATCACTTTAAAACAAGATGTAGCAGGGCTTCAACAACTTTATCTAGGACAAAAAGTATTTTCTACGGCAAAGTTAAAAATGGGCAGAGGAAATTCTGGAAAACTAGTTACTGAAGTAAAAAAAGAAATGATTGCACATGCAAAAGAAGATACAGAACTTGCGATTATTGATGGTTCACCAGGAATTGGATGTCCTGTGATTGCTTCTATTACGGGAGTGGATTTAGTACTTGTGGTTGCAGAACCATCGATTTCTGGATTAAGTGATTTAAAACGTTTAGTAAAGACTGCGAATACACTTCAAGTAAAACTTGTAGTATGTGTTAATAAATGGAATAGTAGTATTCAAAATGCACAAGCGATTGAAGAGTTCTGTAAAGAAGAAGATATACCACTTGTAGGAAAAATACCATATGACAAGACGGCTTCAAAAGCAATGAATAATGGAAAAAGCATTGCCCAAATCGATTGTCCTGCCAAAGATGCATTATATAAAGTTTATCAAAAAGTAATGGAGATTTTATTATGAAAGTATATACATTAGTAGAAAATACAACGATGAATCAAAATTTAGGATTTGAACATGGATTAAGTTTATATATAGAAACAAGGCATCATAAAATATTATTTGATACAGGACAATCAGATCTTTTTATAAAAAATGCCAAAGCAATGGGAGTTCATTTAGAAGATGTTGATATTTGTATTTTATCTCATGGGCATTATGATCATGGTGGAGGATTAAAAACATTTTTACAATTAAATGATCATGCAAAGATTTATATGAATAAAGAAGTATTTATTCCACATTATAATGGAAGTGAAAAATATATTGGATTAGATCAAGATTTAAAGAATGAAAAACGTTTTGTATATATAGATGATGAATATAATATTGATGAAGAATTAACATTAGTTACATGTAATAAAAAAGAATGTAAATACCCAGTAGAGTGTTATGGATTAAATAGAAAGGTAGATGCTACATTGTTACCAGATAACTTTTTTCATGAACAATATTTGATTGTAAAAGAAGATATAACAGTAGTCTTTAGTGGATGTTCACATAAAGGTATTTTAAATATTATGAATTGGTTAACTCCAGAGGTGTTAGTTGGAGGGTTCCATTTTAAAAAGTTAGATTTTCAAAAACAAGAAGATTGTAAAGTATTAGAGGATGCTTGTGAAGAACTTATGAAGTATCCAACAAAATACTATACTGGACATTGTACAGGAGTAGAACAGTATCAATTCTTAAAAGAAAGAATGAAAGATCAGTTAGATTATATTTCTACAGGAAGTATTGTAGAATTATAAATATATAAGAAAAAGGAGAATATGATTATGAGAATTGCTATACCAGCTATGGGAACAGATGTTGCAATGCATTTTGGACATTGCGAAAACTTTATTTTCTTTGATGTAGAAAATGGAACAATTGTAAAAGAAGAAAGTGTACCAAATCCAGGACATCGTCCAGGATTCTTGCCAAACTTTTTAGCAGACAATGGAGCTGAAGTTGTAATTGCTGGAGGTATGGGTGGAGGTGCTGTTGATATCTTCAATGAAAGAAATGTAGAAGTCGTATTAGGTGCAAGAGGAGATGCTCGTGCAGCAGTAGATGCTTGGCTTCGTGGAGATTTAAAATCAACAGGATCTATTTGTCATGAACATGAACATGCACATGATTGTGGAGACCATCAATAAAAATGAATCGTGCTTGAAATAGCACTTTTCTTTTGCTTTTTCATGGGAATGATTTGACAAATATAGGTAATCTTTATATAATCATACACGTAAATATTTGCGTTGAAGAGAGAGTAGAAATTTGGAAAACTCAAAGAGAGTCCTTGGTGATGAGAACAGGATAGTGGAACATATTTTGAAATAAAGACTTGGAGCATTTCGAAAGAACGTGTAATCTGCGTTAAAGATAGACTTTTATAGTCACTAAGGTCAGTTAGGGAAACCGACTGATGAATTAGGGTGGTACCACGATGAGACTCTCGTCCCTATGAGGATGGAGTCTTTTTTTTATGAATAAATAAAGGAGAAGAATTATGGAAAAGTTAACAGAACAAGAAAAAATTCGTCGCCAAAAAATGGAAGAACTTAAAGAAATGGGAGTTGATCCATTTGGACATGCATATGAAAGAACACACAAAAGTGGAGAAGTTCGTAAAGAATTTGAAAGCTTTACAAAAGAAGAATTAGAAGAAAAAAATGCTACAGTAAAAATTGCTGGACGTATTATGACAAAGAGAAGACAGGGAAAAGCTGGCTTCATGCACATTCAAGATATCGATGGACAAATTCAAATTTACGTACGTAAAGATGTTCTTGGAGAAGAAGCTTATGAAATTTTCAAAAAATCTGATATTGGAGATATCGTAGGTATCGAAGGTACAGTTATGAAAACAAATCATGGAGAATTAAGTGTGAAAGCACATGTTTATACACATTTAACAAAAGCATTACGTCCATTACCAGAAAAATTCCATGGTTTACAAGATAAAGAAGAACGTTTCAGAAGACGTTATGTAGACTTAATTATGAATGAAGATAGCAAACGTATTGCGTTAATGCGTCCAAGAATCATTCGTGCAATTCAACGTTATTTAGATAATAAAGGTTTAGTAGAAGTAGAAACACCAGTATTACAACCAATCTTAGGTGGAGCTGCAGCAAGACCATTTATTACACATCACAATACATTAGATATGCCATTCTATTTACGAATCGCAACAGAATTACCTTTAAAACGTTTAATCGTTGGTGGTCTTGAAGGTGTATACGAAATTGGACGTTTATTCCGTAACGAAGGAATGGATGCTACTCATAACCCTGAATTTACAACAGTAGAAGCTTACGTTGCATATTCTGATTTAAATGGAATGATGGACTTAATCGAAGGACTATTCGATTCTGTAGCAAATGATGTATTAGGAACTACAGAAATTACATACAACGAAAAAGAAATTTCATTAAAAGCGCCATTCAAACGTTTACACATGGTAGACGCAATCAAAGATGCATGTGGAGTTGATTTCTGGAAAGAAATGACATTTGAAGAAGCATGTGCAATTGCAAAAGAACATGATATTGAAGTTGAAAAGAAACATAACAGTGTTGGACATATTATCAACTTATTCTTTGAAAAATATGTAGAAGAAACATTAATTCAACCAACATATATTTATGGTCACCCAACATCAATTTCACCATTAGCTAAGAAAAATGCAGAAGATCCAAGATTTGCAGACCGTTACGAATTATTCATTGACGGACATGAATATGCAAATGCATTCTCTGAATTAAACGATCCAATCGATCAAAGAGAACGTTTCGAAAACCAATTAAAACTTCGTGACTTAGGTGATGACGAAGCCAATGAAATGGATACAGACTATGTAGAAGCATTAGAATATGGATTACCTCCAACTGGTGGTGTAGGACTTGGAATTGACCGTTTTGTAATGTTACTTACAGGACAAACAACAATCCGTGAAGTATTACTATTCCCTCACATGAAGAATAAGTAGGAATTTCACAAACTGATAAAACTCATTAAAACCCTTTGTTTATGCGGTATTTCGCATCTCAGAGGGTTTTTTGATTAAAGAAAACGTCTCCAGTTTTGTCCAATCTTTACGGTTTACTTCATATACTGGTAGTTTTATTTGTTTATATAGATTTATTTTTAATTATTTTATATTTTTCTGACGTATTTTAGGATGAATCAATATAATCACATACATAATTAATTTAGTCATTTTACAGAAAATGACTAAATTAATTGATGCTATGACTAAATTAAAATATAATTATTATAGGAGTGATAAAAATGAGGAATTTTAGTTATTTAGAAAGTTATAAAAAATTATTTACGCCAGAAATCATATCATTATTAACTAAGATTCATGAATTTAAAGGGGAACAAAATTTATTTATTGAGGAAAATGCTGATAAGTTAAATAAATTATTAGAAATTGCTAAAATTCAAAGTACAGAAGCATCAAATAAGATTGAAGGTATTTATACTTCAGATCAAAGATTGAAAAAAATCGTAATGGATAAAACAATGCCTAAAACACGTAATGAAGAAGAGATTGCAGGATATCGAGATGTGTTGAATATTATTCATGAAAATTATGAATACATTCCAATTAAACCATCTATGATTTTACAATTACATCGTGATTTATATAAACATTCTGGAACAAGTTTAGGAGGAACATATAAAACATCGGATAATATCATTGCTGAAGAAGATTCTGATGGTGTACAGCATGTGAGATTTCAACCTGTTTCTGCATGGGAAACCAAAGATGCTATGCAAAATCTATGTGATGCATTCAATGAGGCTATAAACAAGGAAATTGACCCTTTATTATTAATTCCAATGTTTATACTAGACTTTCTATGTATTCACCCATTTAATGATGGGAATGGAAGAATGAGCCGATTATTAACATTGTTGATGTTATATCAATCAGACTATATTGTTGGGAAATATATAAGTGTTGAAAAAAATATTGAAAAAAGTAAAGAAACGTATTACGAAATGCTATACAATTGCTCAATTGGGTGGCATGATAATAAGAATACATATGAGCCATTTGTGAAGTATTATTTAGGAAGTATTGTTGCGGCATATCGTGAGTTTGAATCACGTGTCATGGTCATTTCAAAAATAGCTACATCAAAACCAGATAGAATTAAAATAATTATTAAAGAACATATAGGAAAAATTACCAAAGCTGATTTAATTAAGATGTGTCCGGATATTAGTCAAACAACAATACAGCGCACATTAGCACAATTGTTGGATGAAAATAAAATTATTAAACAAGGCGGAGGCCGTTATACATCATATGTTTGGAATTGGGAGGAAGAATAATGATAACAGGAGAATTAAAGAACAAAATTGATGCATTGTGGAATACGTTTCTACAGGAGGTTTAACAAACCCATTAGAAGTTATTGAACAAATTACATATTTAATGTTTATTCATGATTTAGATGAATCAGATAATAAACAGGCAAAAGAATGCCAAATATGTCTCTTTTTTTATTTCTGTAATCTTTACAAATAAAGAAAATGAGCATAAGATGAACTAAAGATAATTTAAGTACAGGAGTAAAAAATTATGAAAATATATGGTTTAACAGAAGAAAAAGTAATGGATATTTTAAACGGGAAAGAATTAAAAACGGGGATGTTAAAATACAAGGCAATTATGGATATGGTTCAGGATGCCGATGTTTCACATGATAAAGAGTTTCAGAAAAAATATAATGGCTTTTATCGTATGAGACAACGACCTAAAGAGTATTATGAAATATATTATGCATATATGGAAAGATGTAAAAAAGATAAAGAGTTATGCATTGATGATATTGCGACATATATTTATAATAAAACGAAACGATGTGAGTTATCATTTTCAAGCAAGCTTTTAGCCACAATCAATCCAAATATGCCTGTATGGGATACGATTGTTGCACAGAATCATTTTGATATTAGCTATACGGTTTATACTCCTAAAAAGTATTCTTCAAGATTAGAAATGATTATAGATAAATATCATGAATATACGAATGTATATTTAGAATATATGAATGGAGAGGAAGCGAAGATGATTGTTCGCTTGTTTGATAAAGTCTATCCAAATATGAATATTACAGATGTGAAAAAAGTAGATTTGGTATTATGGAAAGATAGATGATTAATAAAATCATATTAGATTTCTTTATTGTTTGATGATACCAATATTATATTTTAATGAGAAGATGTGATGAAAACTATATAATAAATAGAATATTCGTTTTATCATTCAATAGAAGAGAAGGTTAAAAATGTATTTAAGTGAGAATTATTTATTGATGAATGAGTGGAATAGCGAAAAGAATAAAGAATTAAAACTAGAGGCAGAAAGTCAAAGGAATCCAAAATGAAAAGAAAATATAATAAAGTTTTGTAATGAGATAATGGAAACTTATATGAATTTATGCAATGTGTAT